>JASLXP010000068.1 GCA_030740295.1 Planctomycetota bacterium | reverse complement strand
ATCACGGCCAATCCCTCCCGGACATTCCAGACCTGGAACAGCAGGAGATTGCGGCGAACGACAGCCGTTCGCTCTTCGAATCTTTCGTCATGCAACTGCCAGCCCTCTGGGTCAACGGATGGGAGGCGTACCAGATGCACCAGCGGAAACCCGTGCAACTGGCAGCCGTCGCCCGGCTCGGGATTCGCGTTCCGGCCACATGCCTGGGAAACGATCCTGATGCGATCCGATCGTTCATCTCTGAGCACAAACATTGCATCTTCAAACCTGTGCAGGGAGGCGCGCACACCCGGCAGGTAGGCCAGGAGCACCTGAAGGACGAGAATCTCGCTTCACTCCGGATCGCACCAGTGACCATCCAGGAGAGAATTGACGGCACGGATATCCGGGCCTTTGTCGTCGGCGAAGAGGTCATGGCCATCGAGATCGAGACCGAGCATCCTGACTTTCGAGACGACCCGAATCCAAGGATGCAGCCCATCGCGCTGGACGATTCATTCCAATCCCAATGCCGTCGGATAGCGCGAGACCTCAAGCTCGTGTGGACCGGTATTGACTTCCGTCGAACGCAAGATGGTGAATTCGTTTTTTTGGAGGCCAACCCCAGTCCGATGTTTCTGGGCTTCCAGGCAAGGACCTGCCTGCCGATTGGGGAAACGCTGGCGGGACTGCTTCTGAATGGGAATCAGGCACAGGGATAGGCGTCGTGGCTGCAGGCTGGTGGTAGCCTGTATCCACGAGTCCTGGACGCTGACTATGTGAGTGCCTATAGCCGGCCGGTTTTCACTTCGAGCTCTTTCTCCTCATCGCCGGATTTGATCTTCAGCTTCACCACCTTGCCGGGCTTCACCTTTCTGAAATGACGCAGGTAGGCGCGCACCGAGCTTGCCTCCTTGCCATCAATTGAAGCGATGAGATCGCCTGCCTTGATTCCCAGCTTTTCCGCAGGCGAACCCTTGGTGATTTTCTGGATCTCAATGCCGTCCTTCACCTTTTTCACCGCGATACCCAGGTAGGCTGTTGCTTCCGGTGGACGCGGTCTGGGGAGGCGCGGGGCCGGGCGTCTGCCGAGCTTTACCTTCGCAGTTTTCTCGTCAGTCGCGCGGCTGTATTTGATTTCGATTTCCTGATCGGTCTCCATCTCGCCGATGAGTTTCATCAGGGCTTCCATGTTCGGGGTCGGTTCGCCGTCAATGCTTAGAAGAGCGTCGCCCTTTTTCAGACCAGCCTGCATGGCGGCGGATCTTTTCATGACCTGCTTGATGATCAATTTTCCGTTGTCTGCTTTGCCGCCCACCCCAAGGAACGGTACCGGCGGCACCTTCAACGATTGCACCCACGCCTTCCAATCCCGTTCGATGGCCTGGATGGGTTTGCCGAACATGACTTCATACGCCTCGCGGCCGGTGCGGTCGTGATCGTAATTCTTCTTGATGGCAAAGTCGTCATAGAAGGTCTGCAACAGCCCTTTCTCCCACAGGTAGAAGGTCATGTATCTCGCCTGGGCGTAACTGATGACCGGTCTCCTCATGTATTCCGGTTGACTCATCTTCATGAACTCAGCCCAGGGAGTGGACAGCTTTCTCTTGATCGCGTCCTGTAGAATGGCCAGGCGCTGGCTGTGTTTCGGCAGGATGGCCTCTTCAAGCTCCGCAGTCTCGTAAAGCGTTCCCAGCCCCTCGATAAACCAGATGGGATGGGCCTGGCCGCGGGCATTCACGTCTGCGTGATGGAGCGCGTGCGTAAACTCGTGCTGGACGATGCTGGTCTTCGCCAGCCGCCAGGAAGGAATATCCCCGCAGAAGAGCGTACGAGTTGCCGGATTGAAGAACCCTCCCTTGCCGCCTTTGAACATCTTTCGGGTGTCTGCTGAGCTCAGCAAAACAATGTAAAGAGGCAGGCTCGGCCGGTTCTTGAAGATCGTGTTCCAGGTCACCTCAGCAAAATCGTTGAGACCCTTTCTGATTTGTGCCAGTTCTTCCTTACTTCGATTGTGGAGATAAATGAAGTTGCGCTCTTCGTCAGTGAACCACTCGTACGAATCAGCATCCACGCCCTGGTTTTTCAGCGCGGTGGCAATGCCACTCAGCCGGAGTTCTTTGAACTTCTGAACGTATTCGTCCCGATTCTTCAGAAGTTCGAGATACCCCTTCTCCTTCCTCAGGGAGTCAAGGTCGGCGTCCTTCTCCATGTGCACGAAATTGATGAAACCGGTCTCGACGGACTTCTTCAGATACACGAGGGCCTCATCCTTCTTGTCAGTCAGCGCGAGCGCGCACGCGATGTTGTAAAGTGCCGTGCTGTGGTTGGGACGTTCGGTGAGGATGCGTTTGAGGATGCGGACCGACTCTGCAAATTTCTTCTTTGAATGCAGGTCGAGCGAGCGCTGGAAAAGCCTGCCCATCTCCGCGGGATTCATGGCCGCTCTGGTGGCCCTGATCACGACGGAATCGATAGTGTCCCGCGCCAGCTTTCTGCCATTTACCATCACCTCTTTTTCGGTCTGCGACTGTATGCGGCCCTCGACTTTTGAGCCGTCCTTGAGTGTGACTCGATACTGATCGCGTTTGTGGGAGACGATGACATCCAGCGGGATTTTCAGATCGCCGTATTTCGTGCGAAGCGTGAATTGATTTTGATCCTCCGCCGCCGGTTGACCAAGGAAACGTTCACCGTCTCTTGTGAGGATCGTATCCGCGTGAGAGGTGCTCAAAGTTGCTGTGATGAGGAAGCAGATGAGTCGTGTCATTGAAATCTGAATATCAGGAATGGAATCTGAGTGTATCAGGAAAACAGGATCGACCGGACACGCAATGTTTGACCGGTCGTTACTGATTTGCTCTCTTGTTCACCAATCCCTCTTTAATGACTCCACCACTCTTGAGCAAGGCAATGAAACATCCTCCGGAAATCATCGACTACCTCGGCCGGATCTATTCCGAAGAATCTCGTACGCACGCATGCAGGGCAAAAAATCCCGACAGCTTTCAATCCTGGCAATCGGAGGCGCGACCTGCGCTTCAGAACCTGCTGGGTCTCGAGTGCATCGCACGTGGGGCCGCCGGGCACAACCCTTCGGTAGAACTCGATGAGGCAGAAGACCTCGGCAAGCTGACGCGCCGGCAGGGCTTCATCGAAACGGAGCCGGATGTACGCATCCATTTCTGGCTGGTGCAACCAAAAGGCGACGGGCCTTTCCCACTCGCAGTCGCGCCTCACGGCCACGGCGAGAACAGCGAATATGCCGGTATCGGGACGGAACGAACTCCACGTGAAAAAATCGAGGCCGAAGACAGGGACGTCGCTATCCAGGCCGCGCAGCGTGGTTTCCTCGCAATCGCTCCAGCGACGCGTGGTATCGCACCCGGCGGGGTCACAGACATAAGCAAGCGCCACTGCGGGCGAAATTGCCGCAGCCATTTCATGCACGCACTGCTGGCCGGCCGCACAGCGATGGGGGAAAGAGTCTGGGACATGATGCGAATTATGGATTGGGCGAGTGCATTGCCTGAAGTAGATGCGCGCACAACGCTCATGCTTGGCAATTCAGGCGGAGGCATGGTGACGACATACACCGCAGCGTGCGACACCCGTGTCCGCATTGCGATGCCGAGTTGTTCGTACAACTCACTCGTCGGTGAAGACGGGCTCATTCACCACTGCGACTGCAACGGGGTGCCTGGGATACTCCAATTCGGAGAGTTCTGGGATATCGCAGCGCTCATTGCCCCCAGGCATTTGATCACGGTCAACGGTTCGCATGACAGCCTGCATCCGACGCACAAAGTGGATGCTGCTGTGAAGAGATTACGAGACCTGTTTGCCGTCGCCGGAGTTCCCGAAAGGTATGAGCACAAATACGGCGACGGTGGGCATCGGTTCTACAAGACGCTCTTCTGGCCGTTCGTGGACAGGGCTGTCACATGAAGTGTCACGAGCGACTGCCCCAATCCATCGCTTCCGATTCCGGTACTGGAGCTGTCAAGATGGTCCCCTTGCTCTCATCGTCGGATAGGAAGTGACTCAGCAGTACTGCTCACAGATCAAGCAAACTCCTTGGCTCGTCTTCCGGATGGGCATCGAGATACCGCTGCATGTACTCACGGGTCCTTGGAGGCATCCGTTCCAGATAGTCGGGCGTGAGAATATCTTCCTTCTGTCCGTATTCGTGCTTCATGACTTCGCGGTCGGCGCGCCAGAACGCGCAGTGCATGGTCCACCGCAGGTTGCCTTCTGGATTCCAGCCTCGATGCCACAGGTTTGCGTTGTAGTGAACGATATCCCCGGCATTGAGCTCGACGATCATCTCATCCGGCATGTTTGCATCCTGGCCCGCGGCCGAAGCGTCCATCTCTTCTTGAGAGGAGGCGCGCAGATGGCTGCGGGGGACGATGTTCAGGTAGTGGTCATCTTTCAGCAAAGGCGCATTAAACTGTACAAACGTGCCGTGATGTCTGCGAAGAAATTCCACTTCATCGGGTGCACCCGGCTTGCCGATATCCCGGTGCCAGCCCTGCTTGTATGCCTGCCCTCCCCCGCCGTTCAGCATGCCGAACAAGCTGTGGCGGCCCGGGCCGCCGAGCGCGGATTCAAGTTGGTCAGCGAGGCCACCATCAATCCACTGCGCGTAAGCATCGTCATAGCGAGAGGTGCTGAGCAGGCTTCCGGTCCGTGCAGGCACTCGTTGCGATTTATCGATCCATCCAATCTCGCATTCGCCGGCCAACGCGCGATCCATCAGCCGTTCGAATGCGGCCAGCATGGCATCGATGTGCTCACGGCTGACCACCTGCCGGAGGATGATGTAGCCTTCTTCGTTGAAGTGGCCGAGTTGTTCCTGCGTTAACGGACTCATGTTGGTGTTCTCGTGAGTGTGGATTGCCCGGTGCTTACCTAAGCAATTACAGACTGTCAAGACCGTGAGTTCCGCGAACGGAACACAGGGAACGCAGGTGAAGGAACTCCTGGAACTTATCAGTCTGTTGAAATCGCAGATCTCATGAGTTTACTTGGTAACTCTCCAGACCTTACAGCTCTACTATACCTAAGGAAAGCAATGAACGATCCATTGAGGGACTTGCACAACATCGCTGCATTGTTGCCCGCTGAAAAGCAGCATGAGGTTCTTGATTTCGCACAATTCGTTCTTGCAAGGTGCCAGAGGGAATTGACTAATGGATCAAGCGAAAACGAAGACCTTGCTCGCGAACAGCGTAAGGCCATTCAGGCAATGGCTGGCAGGTCTATGGGCCCGGGCTTTGACGGTAGAGAGCATGATCGTGTTCTCTACGAGGATCGATAATGGTTTTTGTCGACACAGGCGCCTGGTTCGCACTTGCTGTAAAAGAGGATGCTGACCACGAGCCAGCAAAGGAATGGCTTGCCGGAAGCCTGGAGCCGCTGCTGACCACCGACTATGTGATCGTAGAAACGATCAATCTGCTCAGATTCAGGGATAAGACCGACAGAGGCCACTCAGTCGCCTGCGAATGGGCAGATAAACTTTGGTCTGGAGAATTGGCGTTAGTCCGGCCCACCAATACGGCGATACGCGACCGGGCAGTCGAAATCTTCAAAAGTTACGACGACAAGATTTTCAGCTTTACCGATTGTTCCAGCTTTGCGCTCATGGAATTGGAGGAAGTATCGGTGGCTTTCGCGTTTGACCATCACTTCGATCAATTCCCGGGGATCATTCGCGTTCCTTGACAGCTGTTGGTCGGATGCCATTCCTGTGCCACATCGGGATAGAGGGAGAGCAACGAGTTCTGACCAGGGCCCCCTATGCCATCGGCCGATGCGGGTGATAAGGTTTCCGTTCTTATCGAAAAAGGCGACGCTGTACTGGTAGGCTCCACTCCGACGCGCAGCACACGATTCAGCCGATTCTTCTCCACATTTTACGCTTCCAGTACCACTGAACACGCATCTCGTCTTGCTCTGAACATCACATCCAGCATGATCCGAATGCTATAAGCGCACGCACATTCAGATGCCAAAGATCCTGATCATTGAAGATGACCGTAACGTCTGCTGGGCCTTCGAAGAATTTCTGAAGGACATCGGCCATGAATCGGCGTCCGCATCCAGCGCGGAGGAAGGTATCGAACTGCTGGAAAAGGAGCGGCCGGATCTCATCCTGCTCGACGTCAAGCTACCGGGGATGACCGGCATCGAAGCCCTGCCTGTAATCCGAGAAAAGTGTAAAGGCCCCATCATCGTCATCACTGCGCACGGCACGATGGACACCGCCATCCAGGCCATCCAGCGTGGAGCCTTCGAGTATCTGACCAAGCCGATCGACCTGGATAACGCGGCCGAAGTCATCAACCGTGCTTTAGCGTCGGGGCCGATGCCTTCCCCGAATGCACAGCCACCTCCGGCATCCCTGCCCCTTGAAATGCTCGGCTCGCATCCGTTGATGCAGGAAGTCTTCAAGCAGATCGGGGCTGTGTCACAGTCGGAAGTCACCGTGCTGATATCCGGAAGCTCCGGCACCGGAAAAGAGCTTGCCGCTCGGGGCATTCACAGGCACAGCCATCGTGCGGAGAAGCCGTTCATCGCGGTCGATTGTGCCCGCCTGCCGGAGACCCTCGCCGAAAGCGAGCTATACGGACACGAGCGCGGCGCATTTACCGGTGCAGTCGAGCAGCGGCTTGGACACTTTGAGCGCGCGAACGGCGGCACCGTGTTCCTCGATGAGATCGGTGAGCTCTCGCCGGATCTGCAAAAGAAACTTCTGCGATTTCTGGAGGAGAAAGTGGTCGAGCGAGTCGGCGGTGATGAAGAAATAAAAGTTGATGTGCGGCTCATTGCCGCGACCCACCGGCCATTGCGTGAGCTCGTGGATTCCGGCAGTTTCCGGGCAGACCTTTTTTACCGGCTCAACGTCGTCACGCTCCACCTGCCCGATCTGCGCGATCGCAGGGAGGACATCGAACTGCTTGCGAATCATTTCTTGAAAGAGGTCTCACCTTCGAAGGCTTTTTCAGAGGAAGCCACCGCGGCTCTGCAAGACCATCTCTGGCCGGGCAACGTGCGCGAGCTGAAAAACGCTGTCCAGCACGCGGCCGTGCTAAGCAGAGGCGCAACGATTCAGACATCCGATCTTCCAGAGACTCTCTCTGAGCATGAAGCAGACCAGGGCGAGTTGAGTCTTGCGGTAAGGCGGCTCGTGGACACACACTTGAAGGGCGAACCCACGGAACAACTTTACGAAACGCTAATCAAGAGTTTTGAGAGGCCGCTCATCCAGCGAGTGCTCGAATTCACCGGCGGCAACCAGCGCCGTGCCGCCGGAATCCTGGGCATGCACAGAACTACCCTGAGGAAGAAGGTCGCTGAATACGGGCTTTGAGCGCGTTGGTGAATACGTTATTCCAAACTTTACACAACCGGCCTACGATTTTGATTGTTGCAGTCGTCGCATTGGAGCGGAATACCGCGTCGCCAAAACGAATGTTGCTCTTGCTGCTTGTTTCCGGCCTGCCAGTCTGCCTTGTGGCTGAGGATCATTTTCCTACGCCGGCCCCGGTTCATGTGCTTATGCGGGACGGGAAAGGGCTCGCAGCGGACGTGTTCCTGCCTTCCCCAAAAGGTCGGTGGCCGACTATTCTGATCTTCACACCTTACAACAAAAAGGTCCTCGGGTCGGCCCTCCCCGGCGCGGCAAGAGTGAGCGACCTGTTCGGCCGGGGAGACTACGCGTTCGTCATTGCTGACTGGCGGGGATTCTACGGCTCGAAAGGCGCCGCGGTGCGGAATGGCAAGCCGGCCTTGAGGCAAGTGGGTAAGGATGGGCACGACATCGTCGAATGGATAGCGGCCCAATCCTGGAGCGACGGGAAGGTTGGCATGTGGGGGCCCTCTGCACTCGGGATGGCCCAATACCAGACCGCAGCCGAAAAGCCGCCGCACCTCTCCTGCATCGTCCCCGTTGTGGCCCGGTTCGGCACAGCCTATGAGGATTACTTTCACGGCGGCGTATTCAAAAGGGCCCATGCCCTGGTGCGAGAGAATGTGGGCTTCAAAGGATCGATGAAGATCATCACTGACCATCCCGTCCGTGATCGTTTCTGGAATTTCGTGGAATTGACCACGCGGTTGAGCTTCGCCAAACTGGACCTTCCGATTCTCGTTATCGGCGGCTGGTTTGATACGGAAACCGATGCTCTGATTGACACCTTCAAACGCATCCGCTCCTCGGCCGGGCCCATTGCGCGAGAGCAATCGCGCCTGCTCGTCGGCCCGTGGGATCACATGGGAGCGGGAGCGGGTAAACGAAAAGTGGGAGAGCTGGCCTTCAAGGAAGCCGAGCGCGTGAGCGAAAGAGAAGCCCATCGCTTCTTCGACTACTGGCTCCGGGGCAAGAAAGACAACGGGTGGAAAGACTTTCCAGACGTGCGCTACTTCCAAATGGGGTCACGTAAATGGGAAGCGGCCGAAACCTGGCCACCCCCGGGAAACAAAGCGAAGACGTTCTACCTGCAAGCGGGCGGACAACTGGCCCGGCAACCGGGACAGGGAGATAAACCGGCGGATACCTTCCGGTACGATCCCAACGATCCTTCTCCCACCATCGGTGGAATGGTCATCCACGCTTCCTGGGTTGCCTCGACCCGCGCTACTCCCGCGGGCCCCGTGGACCAGCGAGAGAAGGTGGAGCGACGCAACGATCATGTCTCATACACGACCAAGGCCCTCGATAGTGATCTGGCGGTGAAGGGAATCGCCAGGGCCAGGCTGTTCGTCTCTTCCGACCAGGTGGACACCGATTTCGTCGTTCGGCTGTGCGACGTTCACCCGGACGGCCGGTCGATGCTCGTCACGGACGGAGCACACCGGATGCGCTTCCGCAGTTCCCTGCAAGAGCCGCAACTGATGGAGCCGGGACAGGTCTATGAGGTCACCGTCTCCTGCCAGGGGACGGCCCATACCTTCCTGAAAGGTCACCGCATCCGGATACTGGTCAGTTCGTCGAACTTCCCGCGGTTCGATGCCAACCCGAACAACGGGGAACACTTTACCGGCGGCGCAAAGAAGGCTCTGGTCGCCACGAACAGCGTTTACTTCGATGCGGCCCATCCGTCAGCCTTAGTCCTTCCGGTCGGGGCTGACTCGCCTGACAGGCCGCGGGCGGGCGAGGCCGGCCCTTTCCGTCTGGAGACCATCGAGTTCCCAGACCTCCGCGACGTCCAGCGCGGCAGGCGCCGTGTTCCGATGAAGGTTCATTTCCCACGGGAGGCGGGCCGGTACCCCCTCGCGATATTTTCCCACGGCGGCGCGGGCAACTGGGACGCGCACCTTTACCAAGCCAGGCACCTTGCCAGCCACGGTTACGTTTCGCTCTGTCTGGAGCACGTTTACAGCAATAACGTGAGGGTGAAGATGCTTGCTTTCGGGGCAAAGGGGACCCTGAAAGAGAGGTTCAATGAAGCGCTCCTTGGCATCACCAAAGACCCGAAGGCCGTGCTCGAACGGCCGAAAGACGCCAGCTTCGCCATCGACAAGGCAATCGAGTGGGATCGAATGCACCCCGAGCTACGTGGAAAGATCGACACAAAGAAGATCGCCGTGATTGGGCACTCGTACGGCGCACACACGGTACTGGCGGTCTGCGGAGCACGACCCATTCTGAAATATCTGGAACCTGCCGTGGGGCCTGGCAAGGGCCTGGCAGGCAACCTAAGCGATCCGCGAGTCACGATCGGAATCGCCATGTCACCCCAGGGGCCGGGCACTTCGCGCTTCGGGAGAGAAAGCTACAAGACCATCAATCGCCCTCTCCTCTGCTTCAGCGGATCGAAAGACCTCCAGTTCGGCCACGACGGCCGGCAACAGCCTGCGGAGAAAAGGCTGGAAGGCTTCCGCCTGTTTCCTGCCGGTGAAAAGTACATGCTCTGGCTCGAAAAGGCCGATCACTTCGCCTTCGCA
>JASLXP010000067.1 GCA_030740295.1 Planctomycetota bacterium | reverse complement strand
CATCGATGTCGGCATCGGCTGTTCCACCGGTCTGCCCGGTGTTGTTCATGCCGTAGAGCGAAGAGAAACTGGCATCGTTCGGAGTGGCGGATTTGCTGAGCACGTAATTTGGCTCGCTGTATCCGAGCTCCGGGATGTCATTCATTTTGCGGATGGCGCCGTGGACATTCATGCCCTCGGGCAGCTTCACGTTAAAGACGTTGCCGAACGGATTCGCTTCTGCAGCGCAGCCGATCTCGTTGAAGATCTCGTTCTGCCGTTCCGGGCTCACCTTTTTCTTAAAGCTGATGAGCAGCTCGTCCGCGATGATGTCGTGCCCGGCATACTTGCCGCGAGCGGCTTCCGCATCGAACTGGGCCTGCGGGGTGGCATCGTAAAGCGCGTTGAAGAGGTTCAGACGCCCGCTGGCGACCTTGCCCTTCAGTGCTTCAGGGCGGTCAGCGGATTTCATGAGCTGTTCACGAATCTCGGCCGGCGAAGTCATGCCGTTGGCCTGCAGGAGAGCGGCTGCGCCGGCGACCTGAGCTGAGGCCAGCGGCGTTCCGCTTACCCTGGTGTAGCCTTCCGTGGCGGTACTGACAAGCTCATGGCCGGGCGCAACAATATCCACTGCCTTACCGTAATTGCTGGTTCCACCAAGGCGGTCTCTGGAATCGGATGAGCCGACGGTGATGACGTTATCCAGAACTGAATCCTGAATCCTGAATCCTGATTCCTTGAGTTGCTGCCTTTTGTCACCGGCCGGGACGACAAACACAACGTCGTCACTTACACGGCTCAACAAAAGCTGGAGGCTCTTCGAGGAAAAGCCCTGCCAGCTTCCGTTGATGACCGTTGCGCCTTGTTTGAGGGCGTAATCCATGCCCAAAAGCGCATCACCCAAAGATCCCCGGCCTTTACCGTCGAGAATCTTGATTGGAAGAATCCGGACACGATGGCAGACGCCGTCGATGCCCTTCCGATTGAATCCATGCGCGCCGATGATTCCGGCGAGGGCCGTGCCCTGGCCAAGGTCGTCGGAGACATCGGCGTCCCCCTGCGCGAAATCGTACCCGTGGACGTCATCAATGAGTCCGTTGCCGTCGTCATCGATGCCGTTGCCGGCGATTTCGTTCTTGTTCTTATAAATGTTGGCGGCGAGGTCTTCGTGCTTCAATGAAACACCGCTGCCGAGGATGGCCACGATGATGTTCGAAGCGTCCGCACGGAGCGTCCACGCCTGGGTGGAATCCATGTCGGCATCTTCACTGCCTTTTTTACCGGTGTTCATGTGCCACCACTGTTCCGAAGGGGCGGAGGTTGGAACAGAGCGGACCATTCCGGTTTCGATGGCCTTGTCGGCCTCGACAAATTCGACTGCTTCCAGTTTTGAGAGCATCCGCGTAGCCAGGCTGGATTTCATGCCTTCGGGGAGCTGCATCAGGAGCATGCCACCGCCGAAATCGTGGAAGGACTTGAGTCCAATCACGTCTGTAATCTGTTGTTGTCGCTCTTCGGAGCTGCCTTTCCTGAACTTCAGGAGGATTCTGCCGTCAGACCTGTCGGCCCAGGTCATTGGCAAGGTGAGCACGGTACAGGCTGCGAGGGCCAGCCAGAAGGCAGATCGTCTCTGTCTCTGTGTAGGTCGCATAAACATAACTCCAGGGTCGAGGGAACAAGGTGTGTGGGTTACCTGCGGAAGCTTCCTGCCGGTTTGCCCGGTGTCTACGGCATTAAAAACAGCGGCGGCGCAAGGTGTGCGACATAAAAATCCCGTAAACGTAGAATTTCTGAACGGCTGATTCGTCGTCGCTGGCAAGTGACACTACGAGGCCCGTTAAGAAGCTTGGAATGACGGACTTAGCTTCCGCTCAGGCTTTCCGATTCTTGTTGCCAGTTAGAGCCAGTAAGCTCCAGGAACAGTTCTTGCCCTCTTGATCCAGATGTGCGAGCAGACCTGCCGCGCCCGGCTCTCGGACAATGGCCACAAAGTTCAGTTTCGAACCAGGCATCCAGGGATTACGATGCGGCCTCACATTCACCAAGGAGTTGAACCATGAAAATCGGAACGAGAATTCCACCAGTCGGTGGTGAGATGGGTTTCCCGGCCTTCTTCCAATGGCTGTCTGAAAATGGTTTCGGAGCGGTCGACGTTTCTGAACTCACGGAACAGATGAAGTCGGATGTGGAGTCCGCCGGCCTGCAGGTGGGCACGATCGACTGTATCGGAATAACGAAAAAGACACTGTCGGCGAACGAAGACACACGCGCCGAAGGCGTGGCCGAAATGAAGGAATTAATCTCCAGCGTCTCCGCATTAGGCGGCAAGATTCTGTTTACCGTTCTGTTGCCCGAGGATCCCACCCTCGGCCGGGCGAAGAACTTCGACATCTGGAAGGAGACCTGGCCGGAGATCCTCGACCACGCGGAGGCGAATGATGTCGTCTTCGCCATCGAATGGTATCCGGGCGGTGCGCCTTACTACCCGGCGCTCGGGTGCACACCGGAGATGTGGCGAAAGATGTATGCCGTCTCTTCATCCAAGGCCCTGGGCATGTGCTACGACCCTTCGCACCTGGCGCGACTTCAAATCGATTGGATGCGGGCCCTGCACGAGCTCGGTGACCGCATCACGCACGTCCACGCCAAGGACACCGAAATCTTCCCGGAGCTCCTCTACGAACAGGGAACTCTGGGCGCCAGCTTTGGGGCAGGCATGGGATTCAGCGAAGGCTATTGGCGTTACTGCATTCCCGGCGACGGAGTCGTGAACTGGCGCAGCGTCCAGGAACGCCTCGAGCACTTTGGATTCGACGGAATCTTCAGCGTCGAGCTCGAAGACTATCGATACTGGAAAGATGGTGACGCCCAGAAAGAGGGTCTGCTGGCATCGCACAGGCATCTCTCACAGTTCGTGAGATGAAAGTCTGCCGGGACGGGCCAATTCCTTCAACGTTTTGATTACTCGGATCCGGGCACTTAGAATCCCCCACAGAGAGGCAGACACTCGGGACTTACTCGTTCATTCAGGAGACAGATCTCATGGCCAAGGTAAGCGTAATTGGCGCAGGTAATGTGGGTGCCTCAGCGGCACTGTTTCTCGCTCAGCGAGATGTTGCGGATATCGTAATGGTGGACATCGTTGATGGCCTGCCGGCCGGCAAGGCTCTCGATATGGTCCAGGGCGCACCGGTGCAGTCCTTCAGTGTGAGTATTACCGGGACGACGAATGACTATGCGCCGGTCGCCGGTTCCGATGTCGTCATCGTTACCTCCGGTCTACCCCGCAAGCCGGGCATGACTCGCGAGGATCTGAATAAGACCAACGCAGGCATTGTAAAGTCGGTTACAGAATCCGTGGTAGCGCAGGCGCCGGATTGCGTCCTGCTCATGCTTACGAATCCTCTCGACCTTATGACCTACCAGGCATATAAGGTTTCCGGCTTTCCATCGAATCGTGTTCTGGGACAGTCCGGCGTGCTCGATTCAGCACGGTTCAGTTATTTCGTTGCCGAAGCGCTCGGTATTTCACCGGCGGATGTTACCGCCATGGTGCTCGGTGGGCACGGGGACACGATGGTGCCGGTGCCTCAGTACACCACCGTGAGCGGAATCCCCGTTACCCAGCTCTTGCCCAAAGAAAAGATTGACGAGATTGCCCAGCGAACCCGCGATGGCGGAGCTGAGATTGTGAACCTGATGGGAGTCAGCGGTTTTTACGCGGCCGGCGCTTCGCTCGCAAAGATGGCGGAGGCCATCGTGCGCGACCAGAAACGCATTCTGCCGGCTTCGGCGCTCGTGCAGGGACAGTACGGTCTCGACGATCTTTATATCGGTGTCCCTATCAAGCTCGGCGCCGGTGGTGTCGAAGAGATTTTCGAAATCGAACTCGACGAAGAGGCTCAGGCCGAACTGAATAAATCTGCAAGTTTCTACAAGGAACAGTTGCAGGTGTTGGGATATTGAATGTGGCAGAGCCGGGAATTTGAGACCTCTGTCACCATGCGCGGCAGCGAATGAGAGCGAAAGGTTAGAAAACAAAGAGAGAGAATCCGACGCTCAACAGTCTGATCTTTCGACACCCCAATCTCTCAGTCCCATGCGTCCCAACATTCTCTGGATATGTACCGACCAGCAGCGTTACGACACCATTGGCGCACTCGGTAACCCGCACGTTTCGACTCCTAACATTGATCGGCTCGTGGCGAATGGTGTGGCCTTTACTCGCACTTATTGCCAGAGCCCTATCTGTACGCCAAGTCGTGCCAGCTTCCTGACCGGCATGTATCCAAGCCGCGTGCATGTGAACGGGAACGGCAACGAGTGCTTCCCTCCCGATGCGCCACCACTGGTCACCAGGACTCTTGCGGACGATGGCTACGATTGCGGTCTTATCGGAAAGCTTCACCTCGCGAGTGCATTCCAGAGGATCGAGCCGCGTACAAATGACGGCTACCGCTACTGGCAGTACAGCCATGCCCCGAGGGATGACTGGGAAACCGGGCACGATTACTCGGACTGGGTGCGCTCGAAGGGCGAGAGCCTCAAGGAACTGACGCAGAGCCTGGATGGTGTTCCCG
>JASLXP010000066.1 GCA_030740295.1 Planctomycetota bacterium | reverse complement strand
CTATCAATCTGCCGATATCCCAATAGAGCGAAACGAGCTCCTTGTTGACCGCCCTGAGCGCGGCGTATTGTGCGTTGCGTACTCGTTCCTTCACTTCGGTGAGAAGTGCCGAATATCCTCGCGGTAGTTTGCTTACCTTTTTGCTCATGTGGCTGCGCTTCTATTTGATCTGCCTGCCTCCGGGAAGAGCCTCAACCTCTGTCACGGAAAAGTATATTAGATTTGAATACATGGGTTCGCGATCTGAGGTGCGTCTTGAAACAATCAACACAACAGTATAGTTGTGTCATGATCCCAGAGCTCAGACGGGACGGCAATTTGCCTTCTGGAGTTCACGAAGACCTGGGATGAACTCTGTAAAAGATTATGGAATTCTTTCAGCTCGACAAAGAAACGGGCCACTCGAAGGGAATTGTTGGAATACCACTGGAGACCTTAACCGATGATTAAGAACGAAAGGCAATACCGAATCACAATGACGCAGGCTCAGAAATTTCGAGAAGCACTTCGTGCATTGACCACGGAAAAAGGCCGTGGCAAAGGAATCCATCAGAAATTGAAGAAGGCTCAAGTAGACGCGATGCGGAGTCAACTCGCGGAGCTGGAGACCGAGATACAAGATTACGAAGCGCTTCAATCTGGCACAAAGAAAGTTCTTGACTTGGATTCTTTCGACGAGTTTCCCCGTGCTCTTATCGAGGCACGCATTGCCGCTCATCTCAGCCAGCGCGAACTGGCGGACCGCCTGGGTTTGAAAGAGCAGCAGATTCAACGATATGAAGCCACCGACTACGCATCGGCCAGCTTCAGTCGCATGAAAGAAGTTGTCAAAGCGCTGGGTATGGAAGTCAAGGAACAGGTGGTGTTGGCGAAATAGCGTGGCGATGCAATGACGCGAAGCCGCTGAGCGGTGGCCGTGGATTGGGACGGCGCCTTGCTTGCTTTGGGTTCCTGAAGCTGACGTGACACGTCCGACACGGACTTCAGCAGACTGTCCGGACTCATCCAAGTTGAGTTGGATGCTGATGGTAGTCTTCAGGCTTGAAGATTCCTGAACCTCGGCCTGGAGAGCGTGCCGTGGCACCTGTGCAAATGCGAAGGACGCGGCGGATTTACGGAGGCTTCAAGAACTCGATGTTCAGAGAAGCCGGAACACCCAGCGCAGATCTGTTAGAATCTTCCGACAGTATTCCATAAGCCAAACGCCTGACGACGTTCGGGTCGCCCATCCGGCGATCAAGCTTCACAAAGTCGTAGGAGAGGCAAGTATCCGGCTCTTCCTTTTAATCTTGCTTCTTAATTCTCACTTTTCTTCTTCCGTCTTTTAATCTTCGGTTTTTGTCTATCCTTTTCTTTATATAGCCATCATCAGAAAGCAGGAAAGAGGCTGCCGAAGCGGGAGAAAGTAGAGATGAAAACCATAGATGAAAAGGCGGCAGAGAAAAAACAGAGATGAAAAGTGAGAATGAGTTATGTCCCAAACGCGCAACAAAATTACGCGTTTTTCTCCCCGTACCACATATTCAAGGAGGCTGGAGATGAAGTTAATCCATCCTGCGGAATCCCTGCATGACAGGGCTTCGTATCTCATTCAGGGGATTGTGGACATTCCCTTGCCGGCGGCGGGTGAACAAGATGGGTGGGGCGACGCATTCCGACAACTCGCAGCATGGAAGTCAGACTCATCCCTTCTCGAAGACGAAGGAGTCGAGAGCCCTCAGAAACGCATCGTTCGCAGTGCAGAGGAAACGGGCTTATCGCTGAAGGAGCATGGAATCTCATCTCCGGAAAGAGTCGTACCAGACGGTGATGGTGGCATCGCTTTTCGCTGGCGCCAGGGACCGTCATCGTGGACCATCGAATTCGATTCGGACGGCTCAATCGAATCCTATCTGATGCATGAGGGACGACTGATTCGCCGGCACAGCCTTCATGAAACTGCAGGATGATCTTCCATGGCGAATGGGAATGATCCTGTCAATCCCGATGAAATCCTGTTCCGTAGGATTCCTGCTTCAACCGGCTGGTATCGGCCCGGAGACTCGCCGCCACTGGAGCCGGAAGCCTTTCGGCCAAACAAGAACGACATAACTGGCCTTTCGGTATTCCGCGAGAAGTACATCTCTACTGAGCGTGCTGCACAAGGAAGACCGGGAAAGTCATACTTTGTCGCGGTCTTCCGTGCCGGCGACCTGATAGATGCTGGAATGCGTGTGGTGCCTCGACCCCTGGAAGACCATCCAGGACACGCAGAGATAGAGAGTCTCACCTAAAAAAACCGGAAGGAGAGAGAATCCATCGAATGGCGTCATCTACTCGCAGGCGAGTTATGTCTGCGTGTCGAAGGGCCGTTTAAGAGCTGAAGCCCGGCGGTCTTGGGTGTTGGAGCATGCCTTTCAGTTCCGCGGGCAGTTGCTCGACGATGCGGCAGGTGGCCACACCGATGGGCTTGCGGGCATCACGCAGGGCGTACTCGACGATGGTGCAATCTCACAGCCCGGACAGCAGACCACCATCGACGACGAGAGCCTGGCCGGTGATGAAGCCAGCCTTGTCGCTGGCCAGGAAGGCGACGGCATTTCCCATGTCCTCTGGCTGGCCGAGACGATTGAGTGGGCATGAAGCCTCCCATTCTTTGATCGTCTTTTCCGGGTCGGGTTCGGTTTCCACGGCTGCCCGGAGCATCGGGGTATCCGTCGCTCCGGGGCAGATGCAGTTCACACGAATGTTGTCCTTGCCGTAGTCTTGTGCCATCTGCCGAGTGAGGGCGAGGACGCCGCCTTTGGCGGCCGCGTAGGACGAGATTTCCGGGATGCTTGCGAAGCTGTGAACTGAAGCGGTATTTACGATGACCCCTCCCCCACGTTTCTTCATGAGAGGTATACATTGCCGGGAGCAGAGATAGATGCTCTTCAGGTTCACGTCGATAATCTTGTCCCACTCTCTTTCTTTCGTGCCCGTCACGCTGTGGGAGCGAATGATGGCTGCGTTGTTGTGCAGTACATCGACACCTCCAAACTCTCTCCGTGCCAGCGTTGAAATCTCCTTCGCTCCAGTCGACGTGCTGACATCTGCCCTGAGGAATTGCGCGGTACCGCCTTCCCTCTGAATCGAAGCAACCGTTTCCTTCCCTCCCCTTGAGTTCAGGTCGACAGCGAGGACTCGCGCTCCTTCTGCTGCGAATATCTGAGCAGTTGCCCGGCCAATCCCACTGGCCGCGCCGGTTATGACTGCAACTTTGTCATTGAGTCCAAGCTCCATGAATGTGCTCCTCTTCCGGATTCCTGTTTCGTCGACACCTGCTTCTGGGGTCTGTCGTGTATGACCGTCTTTTCGCGATAAATTGTGAATAGATCAATTCGCGATTGGAGGTGTGGGTCTGGAATGATAAGTACAACACTTGGTAACTCATTTTCGCCTCCCCCTGACCATGCCTGATAAAGCCCTCAATTATCTCGTCGCCGAAGCCACCGAGGAAGAACCACGCCACCAGGCTGGGACGATTCTGCCTTTCGACGACGGGCGTCTCTTCCTTGCCTATTCGCATTTCTACGATCGCATCGCCAGAGACGACGGCCCGGCCCATGTGGTTGGACGCTGGTCACACGACGAAGGCGAGACCTGGACAGAACCGGCCGAACTCCAGGCTAACATCGGACGGCTCAATTGCATGACGCCCTCGCTGCTCCGGCTGCCGTCGGGCAGAATCCTCCTCGAGTTCATGCGCAAAGACGCGCAGGCAGATAACTACCCAGTGGATTTGCCGAAAGGCGAATGGCCCGGTCTGCTCCACCCGATGGTCAAACATTCGGATGACGAGGGACAGACCTGGTCCGAGCCCCGTCAGATTACCGAGGAGAACGATTACTGGTGCTCCTGCCACGACCGTCTGTTCCGCACCAGTCGCGGCCGCATCCTGTTACCGATGTCGACACAGCGTGGTGCGTTCTGCTGGTTTTCAGACGACGACGGCGAGACCTGGAAACAGGGAAAAGGCGCCATCAAAGCACCGGAGTCCATTGTCGGGTATGCCGAGCCAATCATCGTCGAAACCAGAGAAGGCCTCTTGAAGATGTGGCTGAGGAACAAGGGCAACCGCTTTCACGTGGCACTCAGCCAGGACAGCGGAGATTCCTGGGAACTCCATTCAGATTGGGGGCCGAACGCCCGCAACACACCCGCGATGGTTCGCCGCATCCCCGACACCGACGACCTGCTCATCCTCTGGAACAACAACCAGATTCGTACCCCGCTCAACTGCGGCATCAGCGCTGACGACGGCGAGACATGGAAGAACATCAAAGACATTGAGCCCATGCGCGAATGGCCGAAGAAGACCATCCACGCCTATCCTTCCCTGGCCTTCCTTAACGGCAACGCACACATCACTTACTTTGAATCGAAGCGCCACAACAACCCCGCGGACGCAGACCACTGCGGAACCATGTTGAGCCTGAGGTACCGCCGGATACCAATGGAGTGGTTTTATGAATGAGGCCCTAATGGGGGTTTTCTGTTTCCAGGAAAGTGCCGTTCAACCATAATAGGAGCGAGAAATGAAAAGTGATGTTCCCAGAAGTCGCGTACAGGAT
Organism: Planctomycetota bacterium; assembly: GCA_030740295.1. The sequence continues at coordinate 15,040 of JASLXP010000066.1, read as the reverse complement.
CTGTCGAGGCGCGACCTCTTCTTCAGCCAGGATTTCACCGGAGAGGAATTCCGAAAACGCCGGTCAACGGTGGCCAGAAAGATCGGCAAAGGCTCCTATGCCCTGGTGTGCAGCGCCCCGCCGACGGCTTCCGACGACAGCGTGCAGGATGCTCTCTTTTATTACCTCTGCGGGCTGGAGACCACGCATTCCTACCTGCTGATCAGCGGAAAGGATCGCAAAGCCACCGTCTTCGTTCCGCCCCGCGAGGCGTCCGGCCAAGCCCCGGAGGATGCACTCGGTCACGAAGACTCTGCGCTAATTCGAAAGCGGCTGAAGATCGACGCGGTCAAGCCGGTGAGCGAAATGGAGCGTGCTCTTGGCAAGGTGAACAAACTCTACACACCTCACGCACCGGTCGAGGGCGGCGGAGCCACGCGCTGGGCCGCACGTGGATGTGAGCGGAAACGACTGGAGCACGAATGGGATCAGGCAGAGCCACGGGACGTGCGATTCCAGCGGCTACTTAGGGAGCGATATCCGGACATAATGATCGAAGACCTCTGCCCCATCATCGACGAGATGCGAACCATCAAGAGCCCGGCCGAGATCGAGCTGATGCGTCAGGCAGGCCGGCTCTCAGCCCGGGTCATGATCGAATCGATGAAGGCCACTCGACCAGGCTCAACCGAAACCCAACTACAGGCCATCGCGGAATACGTCTTCAGGCACCACGGCTACTGCGGCAAAGGGTACGGAATCATCGCGGCCAGCGGCACCAACACCTGGCAGGGACATTACGGCCGGAACAATGAAACGCTGCGCAGCGGAGAATTGGTCCTCATGGATTGTGGCCCGGACCTGCGCCATTACACCAGCGACATTGCCCGCGTCTGGCCCGTATCGGGCACCTACGATCCCTGGCAGCGGCGGGTGTACGGCATGATCACGGAATACCACAAAGTGCTCTTGAGCCTCATCGCACCCGGACGCACCCATCGTGAAATCTACGACGAGGCGGCAAAAATCATGACACACAAGGTCAAGAGTCGGACCTTTCCCTATCGCAATGTGACGCGCCTTGTCCAACAGATGATCAAGAGGGACGTTGGCTATTTGAATCACGCGGTGGGGCTCAGTGTCCACGACGCGGTCGGACCTTGGAAAGACCAGCCGCTAAAGCCCGGCTTCGTCGTCGTGGTCGATCCCATGGTCTGGTGCAAACCGCAACACCACTACATCCGCGTGGAAGACACCATCGTCATCACCCGTGACGGCTGCGAGCGCCTGACCGGAGACGCGCCTTTCGAGCCGGACGACATCGAGGCTCTGATGAAGGAAGAAAGCAGCTTCTTGACTTGAGAAGATCACGACTCAAGAGACAGCCTGAAAGCCGATTTCGATAGAGAACGACCAAGACTGGTACTCCCATGGCCCGCCCGAACTTTCTCATCATCATCACTGACCAGTTTCATCCGCGCTGCCTCGGCTATGCGGGTCACCCGGTCGTCTCGACTCCGAACATCGATCGGCTGGCTGCAGAAGGAATGGCGTTCGAGAGGATGTACACACCTCAGCCGCTCTGCATGCCGGCACGCGCATCCATGTTCACCGGGCTGACGCCGAGAGGGCATCGGGTTCGCATGAATGGGATCCCCCTCGACCGTTCGATCCCTACCTTCACGGAAACGCTTCGACAGAATGGGTATCACACGCACTGCTGCGGCAAGATTCATCTTTGCCCGTCGGGGCTCCCCCACGGTCTCAATCCCGAAGAAGCAGATCCCAAGGTCTGGTCTGAAAGCTCTGTCCTCTGGCGCAGCGGCCGAATCCGTGAACTGCCATCTCCCTTTTACGGGCTCGAATCCGTGGACTACGCCAACGGCCACGGCCATAGCACGTGGGGGCAATACCTGCACTGGCTCGACCAGGAACACCCTGACGAAGCCCACTACTTTTACGACCGCGTGCCACTGGAGACTCCAGGCCCCGCATACGAATTATTCAATCGGTCCTCCTACAAATGGGCGCTTCCGTCAGAGCTTCACCCGATGACGTGGATAGCGGATCGCACCATCGACTTCCTGGACGACGCCGGCCGGCAGCGCGCGCAGACAGACGATGCCCCCGGCGAGCCACGCCCCTTCTGCCTGATGTGCAGTATCCAGGATCCGCACTCGCCGTTCGCGCCTACCGCGCCTTACTGCAATCGATATCGCCCGGAGGACGTGCCCCCGCAGATGTTCCGGGAAGAAGAGCTCGACAGCCTTCCGCCCCACTTCCGCCAGATGTATGAATCACCGATCATCACCAGCGGCAACAAGGCCCAGCCGATGAATCTGACCACCCCTCATTACGCTGAGTGCGCTGCGCATTACTATGGGCTTATCGAAATGGTCGATGACCAGGTAGGCCGTGTGATGAAAGCACTGGAGGCTAACGGCCTGCAAGAGAACACCGTCGTCATGCTTCTGGCGGATCACGGTGAGGCCCTCGGCGACCACGGCATGTGGGGCAAAGGCCCTTATCACATTGACGGCGTCATTCGAGTTCCGTTCATCGTGTCGTGGCCCGGCCGGACGAAGCAGGGGGCGACTTTTGAAGGAGTGACCAGCCTTCTGGATTTCGCTCCCACGATTCTGGATATCGCCGGCCTGTCCATCCCGGAGAATTGTCCGGCCGATCATCCGGAGGCACCGGCCGCTCCCCGACCCTGGCCCGGCCGCAGTCTGGCGCGAGTGCTCACCGGCGAGGACACATCCCTCGAATCCTCCGCACTGGTCGAAATGGACGAAGATTATCTCGGCTTCAAGATGCGCACACTCGTTACCCAGCGTTATCGCCTGACGTGTTACTCAGGCCTGACCTGCGGGGAACTGTTTGACCTGGAGAACGATCCTGATGAATTTCAAAACCTCTGGGACGATCCCGCTTCCAGAACGATCCGCGACGAACTCCGAATGCAACTCCTCGACAAGATCATGGAGACAGACATCTCATTACCCCGGCAGGTGTCACGTGCATGAGTACATCCAGAGACGAATGGAGCGTCCAGTGACTCGACGGCTTATGATCGTTGCCGGCAGACATACCGCGATTGCCTGCGCTGTGGCCATGCTGATGGTGCGCGCCGCGGATGCCGAGCCAACGGATAAACACGACCCCCACAGAGTGAGAATCATGCAAAATCCAAGTGAGATGAAACTGCGGTTGGGTGGATGCGGCGGCGTTTACTTTCTGCCCCAGCCGGGTGAGCTTGTGGTCGAGGTCATGAAACAGGACCTGAACAAGCGGAGGCCGGCGAACGTTCGCGCAACCCTGTTCAGCCCGGACCGCCAGGTCATCGAGGATGTGTGGATACCCGACGATGGACGCAAGCGTGGCACCGGTGCCGGGCCAGTGCAGGCCGTACGGCTCTCCACTGTCGTCGAACACACCGGCGTTTACGGGCTCATGATCACTTCTGTTGGCGACCGATATGGAGGCGAAGCAGTGTGGGGCTTCCGGACGAACTGCAGGAAATACCTCATCGAGACGTCCCGCGGCCATCGTGACGCCCGCCACCAGGAACCACTCGTCCTGGCTAACGCGACGGTAAGTGGCAACGTCTGCTTCATGCCGCGGCGCAAAGCGTTCTCCTTTGAAGTCAGAGATATCCCAAAAGGCGTTGATGCTCTGACCGTTTTCAGCGCCAGTGATGAAACTATCGATACGCTGAAAGTATCCGCAACGGGCCGCGTTTCTCACAAGTTTCCCGCGGACGCCCATCGAGATGCTTCCCCGTGGCGACTGCACTTCCCCAAGTTTCACGGAGTCGTGGACCTCGATGGCGTGACCCGATGGAACCGCTCAGACGACTTCGAGAATTTATCGTTGTGGACCCACGAGTCGAGCTCGTGGTTCGCATTCCATGAGAACCGCTGGCTACTCACTCCCTACAGCCGCACGGTCCATGGAAAGCCGGGCGACGAATTCGCCCTGACTTTCGAGGTGCAGAACGGATCGCGCGCGGCGAAGAGCGTAGACCTGATGCTCGAGTTCCCCGAAGGTGGAGACTGGCCCGCTACTCTTTCGACCAGCCGTCTCGACCTCAAGCCACGCTCCACGAAGACCGTCACGCTCAGCGGCCGCGTTCCAGAAAAAGGCGCTTCCTGGACTTGCCGTCTGAGTGCGACCACAGAGGGCTTCTCGACCTACTCCAGCGTTTTTCTCAAACGTGGCGATGCGCCGGCAACGGGACCGGTCCGCATGCCATTGGTGCTCAAGCCCTATGGCCACGAGAACGAGCAGCTTGGGTACCTTCCCGATTATCCACTCGACAACCAGGTTTACTTCGATGTGGCGAACCGGCCTTTCGTGGCCGGCGGGGATACGCTCATTGCCAGGCGCGACAGCAAATGGGTGAGGGCCGACCTGCTCGCGACACAGGGCCGGCCGAAGGGCGCGTCCATCCGCCTGAGCTCCACCAAGGTTGCCTTCGACGCTGACAATGACGTCTACGCGCTTGCCACGGTCGCGAGCAAGCCCACGCTACTGCACTCGACCGACCACGGCGCTACCTTCGCGGCCCACACCATTCCCGGCAAAGGCGGCTTCGACATCGAGCAGTTCTCAGGACACAACACACCGGAGTCTCCCCCGCCGTTCGCTCGGTTCACCCGAACCGCCAAAGACCCCAAGCTGAGGTGGCGGAGCCTCAACGATCTCTCGCTCTTCGTGCCAGCGAAGCGCGATGGGAAGATCATCATCGGAAAGCCGGTACTCATCTCGCGGCGCTGCATTGGCCTTTCATCCCACTCCGGCATTCCGTCCACAATCGTTTCGCGCGGCACCAAAGTGCATGTGGCCTGGGGCGAAGCCACCGAGCCAAAGGAGGAAGTACCGGGCGTCCCGACCTACGTGACCACCTACGACAGGACCACCGGCAAACTCGCCGAGCCTGTGCTGATCGGCTACGGCCCACCCGCGAACGACGTGCACAACTCGCCCTGCATCACGATGGACAGCAAGGGCTTTCTGCACGTGCTCGTGGGAACGCACGGCCGCACGTTCAAATACGCCCGGTCCCTCGAGCCTAACTCCATCGACGGCGGATGGACCAAGACGGAGGACGTCGGGCGCGGCTTGAGCCAGACTTACGTGGGCCTCGTCTGCGACCAGAGCGACACGCTCCATCTCGTCTTCCGCATCTGGCAGGGGCACGGGCCCTACTTCCCGGCCGGCAGCTACGCATGCCTGGCACACATGAGCAAACGGCCCGGCAAGCCCTGGTCGAAGGTCCACCCGCTGGTCGTCGCACCATTCACCGATTACAGCATCTACTACCATCGCCTCACCACCGACCGTCGCGGTCACCTGTTCCTCTCCTACGATTACTGGTCCACATACTGGTTCTACCGCACGGACCGGCCTCGAAAGCGTTCGTTGCTGACATCCCCCGATGGCGGGAACACCTGGCGGCTGGCGCAGGGAGCGGACCTCGTGCTCAGGCAATAGAAGCCGCTTCTGTTATTGGAGTTGTCTTTTGGTTTCCATCCTACGATTTGTCCGCAGCTTTGGAAGAGAGGGGAGAGCGGAGGTCGATTGTAGGATGGATCCTACGATTCGGCCGCCGAAGTTAGGGACGTAGGATGGCCGTCTCGGCCGTCTTCGGCGGATGCGACCTCCAGACGGGCGGGGACGCCCATCCTTCGATTCGGCCGCGGAAGTTAGGGACGTAGGATGGCCGTCCCGGCAGTCTTCGGCGGATGTGACGTTCCAGACGGGCGGGGACGCCCATCCTACGATTCATCCTACGATTCATCCTACGATTCATCCTACGATTCGGCCGCCGAAGTTAGGGACGTAGGATGGCCGTCTCGGCCGTCTCGGCCGTCTCGGCCGTCTTCAGGGGCTGCGGCCTCAGACGCCTGTCAGCCGTCGTTTTCTCAATTCCTAATAAAACAGGCGAATCAACACTCTGTCACTTTCGACGATCTGATCAGATCACGTTCTTCTGGGCTGACAGGCTGGCAGCAGCAGCCTGTCGCCACGCCATTCGAGGCGTCTGATCCTCGAGAAATGCGGTTAGCATATGCGAAATCTCTTCTGACGTTTGTTCATTTGCCCTTCACCAGGATGGCGCGTGTTGTGCCCCTGGGCAGTGTGAGTGTGTGGCGACCGTCGGCGGAGATCAGCTTTGTGCCGGGTGCACGTTCCTTCAGGTGCCAGTCACCGGGGGCGAGGATCGTGAACTTGCCGCCGGAGTTGTCCGAGGGGAGGGTCAGGCGCAGCGCGCCGTTGGAGATTTGAAGCGCGGCCGCACTTGGGGCGACCAAGCCGTGCGCCTTGGTGCGCACTTCGCCGGGGGCGCCGAGTGAGAGCATCGTGCCCGAGGCTCGGACCTGAACTGCGGCGGCCGTGGCACGGAAGGAGAGGTCCTCAGCCGCGGCTGAGGTCTCCACCTCCGATAGGAGTCCGTAGTCCGTGCCAAACGGCCCCGCTACTTTGATGATCTTTCCGTCAGCCAAGTTGGTGAAGGTTGGGACGGCCTCGGCCTGCGGCCGGGGGAACAGCGCGAGGTAGTAGGCGCCGTCTCCCGGTTGCTGCAGGTGAAGCAGGTCCTGGTACTCGGGCACCCTTACCCTGGCGCCGCCGTATCGGAGGGTGTGCCTCGGTGTGCCGGCCGGGCTGGCAACGAAGTATTCGAGGTCCATACCGCGCTGGCCCACCGCGGTGTACCGGCTGCCGGGCGGCAGTTTGCGCGCTGGTAGCATCTTTTTCCCTGGTTTGTCCGCAAGGAAAGCGGCCCGGTCGCGAATCTGGTCGGGGGTACCGATCTTCTCGGAGAGCGACCAGAACTGCCACGCGGTCGGCTGTCCGCCTGAGGTCGTATCCCGGATGATCAGGTAAGCCGGGCCGGCCGGGTTGGGGTCCTTCAGAAACAGAACCTGGCGGGTCCAGTCGAGTTTCCCTTCCCCGGCCGGTTTCAGGCGCGGGTACGCGGGGAGAGCTTTCGGGAACCAGTCGCGGTCGTCAGGTCCAGTGATGACAAACCGGGACCGCACGTAATCTGCCTGGGGCAGGGCGGCGAAGGTCCCGAAACGGGTCTCGGTGTAGTAACCGAAAGGCCCCTTCGGATCGCCGGCTGCGCCCCAGTTCCGGGCCAGGAGGACGCCTTCCCTCAGGAGCTCATGGCGTTCCGCATAGCCCGTCCGAAATGTAAAGCAGGTGCTGAGGGGTTGACCGCGGCCGAACCACTGGGTGATCCCGCCGATGCCGGGGACCCAGATATCCAGGTTCCGCGGCGATTGCACACATGCGAGAACGTTCACGAAGCTCTCGGTCGGTGTTGCGAAACCCGCGCGCATGAGCGTGCCCAGGCCGGGGAAGAGCTCGGAGCCCCACTTCGGCTGGGCAGCGGGGAGACCGCGGTCCAGGTAGTAGCCTTCATACCCTCCGAGCCTCGAATCTCCCACGTTGAGGGGATGGCCGTTCTCGATCCACACCCACTGCATGAGGCGGGAAAGGTCCGGGTCTGACTGGGCGTACATCCTCGCCGCGAGGCCGAACACGCCGAGGGAATCCCCGGACGTACCGCGCCCAAAGGCCGGCGTCACGCGGCGGTTGCGGCGTTGCGGATCACGGGGCGTCTGATACTTGGCGAAGTAGAGGATGACCTTCTTGAGGCGGGGATCGGTCAGGAAGTCATGGTAGCCGGCTCGTTGTGCGGCGATTGCGTAGGAGAGCATTGGCACGAGGCTCACATACCCGTAATGCGAGCCTTCGGGCATCCACATGCCGTTCGGGCCGACCTCGCGGGTCAGCCACATGTCCATCCAGCTCGTGGCGTAGTCGGCCCATTGCTTCGCCATGGGGTGGCCTTTCAGAAGGCAGGAGATGACCCCAAGGGAGAGCGTGTAGGAGCAGCTCATGTTCGGATTGCCCGAGAGGTAGCCGCGCTCCATAGACCAGGTGCCGGGATCGGCCATCACGTAGCCGAGACAGGCCATCTGCGCACGGAACAGGGCCCGATCCTTCGGGGAGAGCAGGCCACTGTCGATGAGCGCGTCGTAATGGGCCGCGGTTCGGATGGCGTAGCGCATGACATCGAAGTTCCCCATCTTTGCCAGTTGGCTTCGGAGATTCCCCACGGCCCTTTCCTGATGCTGCTTTGCCCGTTTCTCAGCCGGGGTGGCTGCGGCAGTCAGTGCAGGGCCGGTATAGTGCGGCAGACTGCGGAGTTGCCTTGCCACTACAGGGTCGGTTTTGGCGCGGACCAGGTCTTCCAGCACTTCCTGCCTGCTGACGAAGAGGAGCGGGTGTTCCTTGCCGCGGGGGGCCGGCCAGTCCAGCACCATATCCTTTACCCGATCAAGGCGGTCCCCGATGCCTGGCATACCCGCGCTGACGGTCCACTTGCGCCGGCCCCCGGTCAGTGGTGCACGGAGCGTGATGGTCCCATCCGTGGCATAGCTCACCGCGATTCGTTTACGTTTCCAGACTTCCCACATCTTCGGGATCATCTCCAGGTTCCAGGCCTTGCACCCGCCGTAGGTGAACGGCGCCACCGGGTCGGCCCACGCGCCCGGATCGCGGGATCGGATGACACACTCCGGACCGTCGGCCGCGGCCATTCGGATCGTCTGCGGGCAGTCGGCCCAGATGTTCGCCAGGCTGGTATCCGGGCTGAGAAAGCAGAACGGCTCGGACGAAGGGGTAACGGGCAGCTTCCGGTCCCTGGCCCACTGGCCGTACCCTTTGGGCAGCACGGCCTGCTTAACCCCGGGCACGGGAGGCAGACGGAACTCCACCGCCATATCCGGCAGGTCTTTCTGGACGGCCATGTCCCACCGGGCACCGGTATCCCCCGCTGCGACGGTTGCCGTAAGGGTCAGGACGTTGCCATCGGCAAAGGTGTATAGCAGGACGACTCTTGCGAAGGCAGGTCCGGCATCCGTCAGTTGTGCGGACCACTTTGTTACCCTCACTTCGCCGGCGAGGGCGCTCCCGCCGGCCCAGGCACTGCTCCCCAGACGCATGGCCTGCAGGGGGACGGGCGCGTCCCGGGCCGCAACAGGTTCCGCAAATGTCCGTTCGCCCAACGGCAGGCGGAGCCCCGTCCTGCTGGTCGTAATCTCGACCCGGCCCCCCTTGGATTTTACTTCGAGGTCGGATGCGGTACGGGGGGCTTTCTTCCTATCCCAGGTGAGGGTGAAGGTCCTGGTTGCCAGCGGCTTCAGTTCATCAACAAGGATGTACAGGCGCGCTGCTTTCACGTACTTCTTCTTATCGGACCAGTATTCGATCTCCGCCAGTTGTGCCGGTAAGGGCTTTTCAAGTTCACTCACCAGCACGGATTCGGGGACGCACTTTTTTTGCTTTGCTGTGAAAGGGTATACGAGGAGCTCCCCTCCGTACTGCTGATTCAACTGCTCCCGCAGCACGATCTGTCGCGATACAGGTTTGCCGAAAACCAAAGTGGTAGACCCCAGCAGCAAAGACAGGGAAACCAAACCCGTCAGAGGGATTCCAGCAACAGTTCTCATTATCAATCTCCAGTTAAAGAAGTGGCCGAGATCTTCCCATCATTTGCCAAGCATGATCGTCCCAGCCCGGTCCACTTCCCATGTGAATGAATTCGTTCCGTACCACATCAGCCACAGGGACGTTGCTGTCTTGCGCACGGAGATGCTGCAGGGAAGTGCCGTCTGTTTTGCCGGGTCTATGCCAAGCCCCTCAAAAGAGATCTTGAACTCCGCGGACCAATGGCCGGCATCGATGACTCTGGCAGCGTATTCAGTTCCCTCTCCGGCTTTCTTGGCCTTTTCAGCGGGGACGCCCGATTCCGTGCTGCTCTCGAAGTGCCCGTTCGGGAAACCGCGCAACACATAGATTGAGGCGGCTTTTCCGCCGGCTGGATTTTTCAGGGCTATCTCAACCGCGTCGTCCTTTCCCCAAGTCGGACCGCGCCGCAACGGTTTCCCCGGATCGACACTATTGAGGATGGCGACGTAGAGGTATTTGCCGTCATGGTAGAGCCATGCGTGACTCCGAGGGTTGGCGGGCTTGCCGCGCACGTCCTCTTTCAGAATCATGGATCGGGCTTTTGCACTCTTCCACTCTTCGTCGCGGATGATGCCATCAATCTCAAAACGCGCCTTCGTCCGCTCCACCTTGAACCTCGGACGCGGACCTTTGCGGACATTCGGCCTCGCTTTGGGCGGCGGAGACTCCATCGGCCTTACTTTGTGCGTGACCGGCCACGATGCCCTGCGGGCGTCCTCGTAAAGCCCGATCTTCTCGATTGGAATTCGCTTGAAGCCAAGCGCATAGGCTGGCGATTCGTCCCGCAATTGAAAGTTCATTGCCTGCTCGTCCACAAAGAGCGGATTCTTATCCAACAGGTTGTCCTTCAGGCTGACCAGAGGCCGCGCCCGCCCGTGAATGCCGTCCCAACGCCCGCCTTTGTTGATGTTGCGCCGGACGATGTTGCCTTTGGGCAGCCCGGGCTCGTCGTCCATGATGTTCGTCAGCTGTGGCCATCGAGTGCTGTAGGGTGGCTTGTTGTAGGGCACGGCCAGCAGGCGGTCTTTCATTACCCCGTCGACGGATTTCCTGGCCCAACCGACGGCCCGCGCATCAACGTGAATGGCCGGAACACAGTCCACGAAAATGTTGTTCTCGATGATGCAATCCCTCCCACCCCCTATAAATGCTGCACGAGTGACCTTGTAAAAGACGTTCCCTCTGATCGCTGTGCCGCTGAACATATCATCGAGATAGACGCCAACGCATCCCCGGCCTCTGAATCCATTGATGTGGTGGAGGTAGTTGTTTCGGATAACCGTCCCTCGCATGGTCCAGTCACGGCCGGCATAGATGGCACCGGCATCATTGGACTCATAGCAGACGCTGTGGATTTCGTTGAACTCGATAACGTGGTCATTCCCCCAGAAGCCCATGGCCTGGTGCGGAGCGTTATGGATGAGGTTGTGCGCCGCCCGGTTGCCTACGCCTCCCAGCGCGACGGCTTTCTGATACATCCGTCTCCAACGACCGTAGTGATGGATGTGATTGTTCTCGGCGACATGGCTCGCAGGAGTAAGCGTCTTCCGGTTGCCGCCCCAGAGCGAGATTCCTCCCCCGCCCATGCCGTAGATATTGCACCCGATAACTGAGTTCTTCTTTCCGTTAGAAATACCTACTGCCGATGTACCCATGTTGCGAATGGTGCAGCCAATGATCTGGTTCTCAGTTCCGTTCCTGATCGAAATTGCTGTACCTCTTGCCGCCTCGAAAGTGAGACCTCGGAAAGTCACGTGGCTCGTGTCTGTCATTGTTATCAGAGATGAGGCGATAGAAACGACCGCTTTACCATTCTCGATCGGCGACGGCGGCCAAAAGTAGAGGGTGCCCCTCTCCCGGTCGAGGTACCATTCGCCGGGTTCATCGATTTCGGAGAGAAGATTGAAAGCATAGAACCACTGGCCGACCCGGTACCCGTAACCGTGATACGGCGGCACGACCGAAATGAGCTGCTTCTCGGTGTCGATGGACTCCACCTTCTGCCGCTGATCCGACCAGTCCCAAAACCAGTAACCGTGGACATGGATGTCGTCATCTCCTGCCCACCGCTTCGGTCGATCATTCTGGTAATAGAACTTTCCGATCTTGTCGCCTTTCGTACCCCGCACGTTCTTGGGCGACCCGCCCACCAATCCAGTGATCTTGATAAAACCTCTGTTCGGCCATCGGGAGATGGGCATTGGCTCGTCGCTGAAGAAGAGCTCCAGGCGGTCCTTCAGCACCCCACCGAGATTGGTGATTCCCTGGCCTCGAAGATCGGCTTGAAACACATTGCCGCGGGCCTCCTCAGAAAGGCGAGCCAACACAGGAGGATCCGTCACTGGCTTCCATTCCGAGACTGTCTTGCCGCCAGAAATCCGAACTTCACCGCCCTGTTGAACTCGGTAGATGATTCGGGAATCACCAGTGCCGGAATCCTCTTTACTGAGTTCAAAAGGTTCCAGTCTTTCGTATATGCCAGGTTTCAGCGTAACGGCGATGCCGCCCTGCTGAACGCTTTTCTTAAGGCGACGAATGGTATCTCTGGCACCCTCGAGCGTCGCGAAGGGCCTCTCAGCAGTTCCGGGGCTGGTATCTTTGCCGTCCACGGCAACAAAATATTCGGCCTCCTGGCAGTAACCACATGCAAGAAACGAGATGGCGATGAGAGCGGTATGCATTGGATTCTTCTCACACGGCAAAGGCATTCCTGAGACGTTGGTGCAGGCAGCCTGCGGGAACGCTACGATTCTGTGCGACGACACATCGGATGATCGTAGCTCGCCTGGTCAGGCAATTCGATCAGGGTGATTGACATGGTAAGGCGGAGATAGCAGTGTAAGCCACTCCAATGTGGCAGGGGTTTGCGAACTGTTTGCAGGGCCAGGAATCAGGATTCTGCCCTCTGCCACTGGATACTGTTGATCGACCTTTAGTTCAAAGCCTTCGAACAAGGCCCGATATGAATCATTCCCATTGGGCGCTCCTTTGCCTGCTTCTGCCAGTCGGATGGGCCGATGTTCCTCCTCCTCTGGAGACACCGGTCGAAGTGATCGTTTCTGGCCGGACCTCCACCCTCAAGAGCATCACTATCGTAAAGGTCGGGCAGAAAGTTCCGCGAACCTATGCCGGAAAGAAGATGAACAATACGCCGGGATTCACCTGGTATGTGAGCCGACATTTTGCATTGAAGTCGCAGATGGATGAGGGCTTTTCCCGCCGCATGCTCGAGGTATCGGAGCTGGCGTATCCGCACTGGGTGCAGCTCATCGGGCGAGAACCGCCGGGGATCGATTACACACGCATGGCGATTATTTACGCCAAGAATCGCAAGGAAATCGATACCGCGGTTGGGACTGATTTCGGCTCATTCTGGGCAGGCAGTGGAGGCGGCGTGACGTTCCCCCACAACAAGAGCGCATACAATTATCCGAGCGGCGGCCTCCGGTACCACAAACGCGACCTGGTCATCCATGAGAATCTTCACATGCTCCAGTTCTGTGCGGTTGGAGGGAAGGTACCGGGCCGGTTCATGGAAGGCATCACTCACGGCGCGTCGAACCATGTTTACGACAGGGAAAAGAAACGGCTCACGGTGGCGGTATTCGACAAGGCGACGATCAACAATCCGATAGATGGTCAGCTTTCCAGAATACGTGAGAAGTTTTTCACGATGCGTGAGTTTCTTGAAGGCGCGCCCGGGCAACCGATCGCGTTGTACTCTCATTTCTTCTGGGCCCATCCGGAACGGCTTCTGAAATGGCGGCTCTGGCGAGACGGCCTTTTTGCGCTGAATTCCTGGGACGATCTCAAGGAGAACGATACGGCCCTCATGCTCGAAATCTTCGGTCGCCTTCAGAACCTGGAAGCCGATTGGAAACGCTGGATCGAAGAACGGCACAATTCCTTTCACCACGTGCAATGGGGCTGGGAGCAGAGCGCGAATAAACTCTGGTCGTACGGCTGGCCGTGGGACAAAACTGCACACTCGCGAACGGACATCCGATACACGCCGGGGGCGAAGCTCGAGCCCGATCCGCTGCGTCTCGACTTTCCGGCATATCCCATGCCCGGGCTTGTCGGGCCGGTCAAGATTGGTGTTCCTGAACCATCGGTCGGCTGTGTCATTGATTTCAGTCAACGGCCGGACGTCGGCGTTGCAGGTCTGGGTTTCGGTGTCGATGGCAAAACCTATTGCCCGGTGTTCATCAGCCGAGGACGAGAGGTCACGTTCGGAGGCTATAGATTTGGTCTGCCGAAGCAGTCGTTTCCAATCTCGACCGAAGTGCGGAATGCGGCGAAGGCGAACGGCCATCAATTCGGGCTGACGGTGAAAATCGCTAATCAGAAACTCCAGGCGACCATCCGCGCCGGTAAGCCGAACAGCCTGAAAGAGGTGAAGGCGGAAGTCCCCATTACCGCGGAGCATCGGAAAAAAATCATGAACAGCCACATGGCGGTTCTTTCAAAGGACAGCCGACACGGTGTGACTCCCTTCTTCGGGCATGAATGGAATCCGGTCGATCTGACAAAACCGGCCGCGGCTAATCGTTGGCGCTTCGATCATTTCGACCATTTGTATGGACTCTACAAATCTGCGTTCCGCCTGGGCGCGAAGACGCCGGAATCACTCTCCTTGCTTCGGGCTCGAATGCTGGAGGCTGTTGACAAGGATCCACAAGCGCAAGCGCGAGCGGGGGGCGCGTATGATTCCGAGTTCAGCAAAGTGGTGCGTGTAATACGTTCGCTCAACTCAGCTCCTGATTTGAAGCGCAAAGCCATTGCCGACCTTTCAGGAACCTGGCTCGACATTGAGCTGGCCGAAGACATTCTGCCTGGCCACCTCAGGATGACCGCAAGCGTTGGAGGCCTGCTGGACGGCGAGGCCTCCGGGCGTCTCCGGTTTTCTGTCCAGCCGCCAGGTGCCATCGTTGCTGTGCCGGAGGCTGAGGAGTTCGTTCTGAAATTCCCTCGCCAGGTCAACTCTCGACGTACCTATCGGCTTGGCAATGAACCCGGCTCGATCACGGTGACCGCTCATGCGGACCTGGCCTGGCGGGGCGAAACCATTTCTCTTACCACGACAAGAGCAGTGCGCACATCCATCCCTCGATGGCATGTCATCGGCCCCTTCAATAATCCGGGCGGAGGTGCGAAAGACATCAAGCATGTGATTGAAAACACAGCGACGGACCTCAAGCAGAGCCATAGCGGCCGAGGGGGAAAGGTGTCGTGGCAGCCGATCACCGGCGGTTCGAGAGGTATCCATGAAGAGACTCTTCTCGACTTCGTAAAGATTTATGGTGGCGACAATGTGGCCGCGTTCGCATCAACCCAGGTGCACTGCCCGGAGGCAACCGACGCAATGCTTCTTATCGGGTCCGATGACGGGGTCGTCGTCTGGCTGAACGGAAAGCGTGTGCACACCAATATGGTCGGTCGCGGCTACCACTCCAAACAGGATACGGTGCGAATTCGACTTAGAGCCGGCAAGAATGCGCTCCTGGTAAAAGTT
>JASLXP010000065.1 GCA_030740295.1 Planctomycetota bacterium | reverse complement strand
GACCGGAGGGACCATCCCGCAGGGATCGGCAAGTCCAAATTCGGCGAGCAGCAAAAGGACAAGAGACGCTGCCAGGTTCTGTTTCAGGAATCTACTCATTTGTATTCTGAAGTGGTTGCCCGCAAAGCCATCCATTCTCAGCGGAGTCAGGGAAACATAGCGATCAGAGTCAAGTATAGATTGGACGGGGCACAGTGGAAAGGGTTTCGCGCACGAAGAGCATTCTGGCAATATGAGTTTTCGGATAATACCCGTCCATCTATGCTCTCACCCATGAAAAAGCTCTGGCTCTCTCTGATCCTCATACCAGTCTGTCACGTTCAGGGCGAGCAGGAGAACGTCAACCTGTCGCTCCGCAATTCGGGCGGGATGGCGACCGCGCTGGCCTCCGCGGCGAATCTCAATTTCTCTGCTCAGAAGGCATGCGATGGCAAGCCCGGAACCGGATGGGTTTCTGAGAAGGGGAGACTGCCGGTATGGCTGAGGGTGGAATGGCGTGCGGCGGTCGAGGTCCGGGAGGTGGTCATCCGTCACTTTCCTGGTTGCCCGTTCAAAGAAGCCGGAAGCGTTGGCAGATACGTGATTGAAGTGCTGCACGACGGCGAGTGGAAGGAGGTGGCAGGGGGCGATGCTTCCACGGTCCCTCTCGATCGTGAGATAAGACATGAACTGAAGGAGCCGGTAAAGACCCGAGCCGTGCGCCTCTTGATCAAGTCGGCTCCGTCCGGACAGGTGGCCATCAGCGAGTTTCGAGTGATGGGGCCTGAAACTGTGCTGCCGATTGAGTGGTCCCCCCGTTGGCAGGCCAGATGGATATGGTCCGAGCCTTCGTTGTATATCCCTCACCGCGAACCGCTCAGGCGTTACTTGCGCCGCAGTTTCAACCTCGATGACCCGGACCAGATATCGGAGGTCTGGCTTCTCGCGTGTGCTTACGATCGGCTGAACCAACTGTGGATCAACAACCGCCCGGCCATGAAGCACGCCAGCTACCATGGCGGCTCCCTGCGCCAGGCCAAGGTCAAGAAAATTCCGGCTGATTGGCTGGTCAAGGGTGAAAACGTCCTGGCCGCGGTCGTTGATGATCTCTACGAAGTGGGCAGCCACGGACTCCTGGCAGAGCTGGTGATCAGACGAAAGGACGGCACCCGTATGGTCATCATCACTGACGGGAAGTGGCTGGGGCAGGAGGACCAGGGCAAAGTCGGCGATTGGCGCAGACCCGGCTTGAGCGACAACCGTTGGACTCCCTGCCGTGTGAGGACGTGGCCAAACACCCGATGGCACTGGCCGTGGAATGTCCCGCGACCGACGGTTGCCCCGGAGGACACGCTCAAGATAGTCGAGCTGAAGGTTGCCCCCCGGCCAGTCAAGCCAGGCAAGACTGTCGACGTCAGCATTACTTTTGAGTGTGCCGCCGCGGTCAGCAGAGACTACGCGGTCGTGCTCCGCCTGGGGCAGCCTTCCTTCTGGCGCAACCATGACTTTGAACTGTGGGGCGCCTATCTCCGCTCGGAGGAGGTCAAGACAAGCCAGTGGAAAGCAGGGAAGCATACCGTGTCGCTTGCCGTGCCGGTGCCTGACTATGCGCCAACTCATACGCCGGCCACGCTGCTCGTCAGCGCTAAAGAGGGAGCTGCAGGGCTTCTGACCGACTTGCCAGCGTTGACGGCCGACTTCTACGGTGTGCACTTCACACTACAGGTAGATCGTGGCGAAAGTGCGGCGCCCTCCGGCAGCGGATTTCCACGATGCGAAATCCGCACGGTCGAGGGAAATCCCACGCTTCACATAAACGGCAAGCCAGTGCCGCCCATCCTCTGGTCATCGTCTTACGGCAACTACCGGCGTTACAGCGAGTATGCTGCGACGGGCGTAAAGCTGTTCCGGCCGATTCTCCAGGGCTCGCCAATCTGTGCGCCGGGCGAAGAAGAAGAGTTCTATCCGTGGTGGCTCGCGCAGGTGGATCGATTGCTGTCTGCCGCAGTCGGTGTGGACCCGGAAGTGAAGCTGCTCCCCGCGGTCTGGATGGACCCAAACCCGCAATGGCTCTTCGACCGGCCGTCCGAACAGATGCTGGGAGGCCGTGGGCAGCTTGTGGTACCCCTCAGTCTGTTCGTGCCGGATCGGGGCCAGGTGCGGCCGACTTTCATGTCGCAGGCCTGGCGGCGCGATGGCGGCAGGGCCGTCAGCCGTCTGGTGAAACACATGTCTGCGCAGCCATACGCGTCCAACGTCATCGGCCTCTGCTTCCTCGCAGGGCGCGCGGGCGAGAATTACTGGGGCGGCAACGAACGAAATGCGTTTATCAATGAGCAGGGACGCTACGATGCGAAGCCTCGCGAACAATGGGATGCCGGTGATTTTTCCATGGCCGCTCGTCGCACTTTTCGCGATTTTCTTAAATCCAGATACAAAACCGAACGCGCGCTCCAGCAAGCCTGGCAGCAGAAGGACATCCGCTTCGATGACATCCTGGAGCCTGCCCGCTTCGACCGGGAAAAAGTGTGCGACGCACTGGTCTGGGCATACAAGCCGGAGGGGCATGGCTCGCTCCGGGACCCACTTGAGCCCGGCGTGGGCACGTTGCCGTCGGATTACTACCAATGTTATTCCGAGGCGATGATAGACACTTTCGCCGCGTGGGGCCGGGCGGCCAAGACTGCATCGGGCGGCCGGCTCATCACCGGGTGCTACTACGGCTATGCGATCCCCCAACTCTTTACGTCCGTGCCGGGGTTTCACGGTCACACGGCCGTTGCCCGGGCCTGCCGCACGCCGCATTTGGATTTCTACGTCAGCCCCAGCGAATACAACAGTGCGCGCCGGGCCGGCGGGCCGTTCTGGGGCCACAACATCGTCGACAGCCTTCGCCTGCACAACAAGCTCTGGATTTACGAGCAGGACTCTCGCACCTACCTGGCCGAACACATGCCAAAGACCTTCAGCCGCCGGGAGACCATCGAGGTCTTCAAGAGAGATGCCGCGGCCGCAATCACCCGAGGCGTCGGATGGTGGTACTACGAATTCGCACAAGGCCAGGGTGGAAGCGGGGCGCGGGAATGGTTCATCGATCCCGCCATCGCGAACTTCGCCAGACATATCAAAAAGGTCTACGACTACGCGCTGACGCTGCCCAATCGCGGGCCCTCCGCGCAGATAGCAGTTTTCTACCACGGGAACTCGCTCACTGCCCAGGACATCTTCACGCCCACGCCTCAGGTGAATATCACCATTGGGCGGCTGACCCTCGTAAACGGGATGCAGCGCGTGGGCGCGCCCTACGACCTCTACAATCTGGCGGACATCCCACGATTGAAAAAAAGCGGTCTCCTGCGCCAATACAAGATGTGCCTATTCCTGAATCCCTTCTACCTCAGCGCGGAAGAGCGGGGATGGCTGGAGCTCTGCAAGAACCGCGGACGTACTCTCGTCTGGCTGTGGGCGCCGGGCCTGTCTCAAGTGGGAAAGAAACTCTCTCCCGATCACGTATCGAATGTCACGGGCATACCCGGCATCAAGTGGCTCGAGCGTAAAGCGGCTCAGACTTATCGCCTGTCCAGCACAGACCATCCGGTGACTGCCGGTCTGCCCGATGGCCTGGAACTCGCGGCAGTTCCTTTCCCACCGGGAGGCACCTGGGCGCGTTTCGGAAACGAAGTCTGGCCGATCATCTACGTGGACCCAAAGGCTGCGGGCAGGGGCACCCACGTGCTGGGACACTGGTTACTCGAGGGCAAGGTGCGGGAAGATATGGCAGCCCTGTGCGTGCGAACTATTCGCAGATTGGGCAAGACGAAGTGGAACTCCGTATATGCGGCGGTCCCCTATCTCACACCGGAACTGATGCGCAACATCGCGCGCTTCGCCGGCGTACACATTTATCGAGATTCGAACGAGATTCTTTTCGCCGGCCGGCACTTCGTCGCCCTGCACACGGGAAAGGAAAGGGCCACGGGAGATCTGCGCCTGCCCTCCAGGACAACAGTTCACGACGTCTTCACCGACGAGACCGCGGGGGAGGACACCGACACGATCCAATTGGATATCGACCCCTACTCGACAAAACTCTATTACCTGGGCAACCCCGCCAGGTTCAAAGAAGCGATGGGCCGCTAGCCCCGGGGCCAGGGCAGGAGCGGTTCTCTGCGAGACTTCTACAGCAACCGTTGGCCGCAACCGAAGAGTTTCAGCTCTTACTTTTTATCGGGTGTGCGAACCGTTTGCGGGGCAAAAAGCTGCCTCGCAGGACACTTCGTAGAATAGGCTTCTTCCAGCTTGCGGTCCGTGGCTACGTGCTATTCTCACTTTTAATCATGCTTTTAATCTCTCCTTCTTCTCTGCCGCCTTTTCAACTTTCTTCCGATTCAGCCGACTCGTTCCAGGTTCTTGATGGTTTTTCAAAGAGAAGGATAGACAAAAACTGAAGGTTAGAAGGCGGAAAAAGAAAAGTGTGGATGAGAAGCAAGATTAAGACGTGCACGCACATCCCGCAGAACTTCCGACGAGAAAATCTACTCCACCGCATCCCCCAGGCAGACCAGGGTGCCTGCTTCGGTGGTCAGATAGAGTCGGCCTTCCGTCGCGGCCAGGCCGTTGAAGACGGGTGAGGATTTGAGTTTCAGTTCTGATAGCTTCTCGCCGGTGGAGGCGGAGACGGTCCAGAGCTGGCCGCCTTTTCGGTCCTCGAAGGCGCCGAGCGGATCCTTGGGGTCGACGATATCCGGCGGGCCGGCGATGATGAGGAAATCCTGACCGGCGACCATGGCTCGGACCCGGACCGGGATGCGGGTGTTCCAGCCCGGGCGGCCGAGGCCATCGAAACGCATGCCTTTGCCCACTTTGCCCGGGGCTGGCTGTGCGTTCTTTATGGTGCCGTGGTTTTCTTTACCCGACTGATCCGCCGCGTCGCCTTTGTCGAAAGAACAGTGGAGTATCCGGGCCGCATCTTTTGCCAGTGCGGCTTCCGGTTGGGCAGAATGACTTTTTATTTCGTCCGCGGAGAGGGCCCGGTGATAGAGGCTCACTTCGTCGATTGTGCCGGTGAATGCGAAGGGCGATTCGTAATCGCCGGCACCTGTGCTGATGTCGGCGCCGATTTCCATGGCCTGGCCGGACTTGGAAACGAAGGACGGCGATGCGGCGGAGCCTGACAGTTTGCCGTCAATGTAAATCCGAAGCTCTTTTTTCGCGGTCATCACCCCTGCCAGGTGAACCCATTTCCCAACCACGATCTCCGTGGAAGTCGCCGCGGTGACTTTCTCTCTGACGCGAATGCCGAAATGAGGTCTTCCTTCTTTCAGGTAGAGGGCGTAGCCGCTGGCCGATCCGCCTTTGGCAAGGACGGTGCCGTCCGGGTGTTCAGCTTTGATCCATGCCTCGACCGTAAAGGGTTTGCCGTCGCAGTGGATGGTTTCCGAGTTCTCAAACCCGACGCAGGTGAGCCGGGCCTCACTGCCGGCGACCAGGAAGTAGCCTCCCTTGCCGGGGACAAAATAATTGTTGGGATCGAGCCCCCTGGGCTTGACGTACATGCGGACCGAATAGACGGAACGGTCGTCCATGGCAGCGAGGTGTCCCCAGGCTTTTTTGGGGCCGCTTCCCATGGTCCAGGTAGCTCGTTTGAAGTAGGTATCGTCCAGGAAGCCGCCCCTCGGCAGAATCGCGGGGCCGGCGCCCTTCTGTAATTGAAGCTTGCCGTCGAATCGCAACTGCCTCATGAATATGTTCTCGCCGTCGCTCTGGAGGACATCAGTCAACGAGCCCTGGGGCAGTTTGAAATTGTCCGAGTAGTTTTCGAGGTCAAATTCTGGCCCTTCGAGATGATTCTGGTGAATGACTTTGCCTGTAGCGGGATCGAGGGCAAAGAGATCGATCCCGCCGTCCAAATGGGATGACCGCCCCGCGGCAAAACAGGCGAGGCCCTTGTGAATGAGGATGCTGCCGTTGACGGGCCAGGCGGATTCAATCTGATCGAATGCGCCGATTCGCAGGTCTTCGGGCGCGGCGCGGAAACGCCAGGCAAGCTCTCCGTCTTCGGCCCTCAGGCAATAGACCCATCCGTCACGCGAGCCAAAGAGAACCTTGCCCCGGTAATAAGTGGGCGGTGAATCCACACGCGCTCCAGCGGCAAACTCCCAGAGCTTCTTTCCCGTGGAGCCCGCCAGCGCGACGACGTGATGCTCGTCAATCAATGAAACGAAAACCTTCCCATCGGCAGCGATCGACGGAGATACTTTTGAACCGAGCCGGACTTCCCAGAGGGGCCGATACTTTTCCGGAAGCCCGGCCTGAGTGGATGCGGAGCGCATCCCATCGTGGCGGAACGTCGGCCAATCCGTGCCAGAAGTCGGAGTCCGGAGGTCAGAGGAGTATGCCGGGCCCTTCAAAAGTCTTGTTCCTGCTCTCTGGCTTCTGCCCTCTGAATTCAGTCTTGCGGGAGCCAGCGCGTTGAAGCTGCTGAGTTTCTCGCTGATGTAGCACATGCACGGGTGCGGCGGTGCGTACTGCAGCCCGTTGGCCGGGAACATGCCCAAGTGGCAGATCCCGCGAACCCAGTTGTGAACTGTATGC
>JASLXP010000064.1 GCA_030740295.1 Planctomycetota bacterium | reverse complement strand
GAGCCGCCTGATCATCGGGGCGCGTATCTCCGTGCTTGTCGGTCTGGCGGCGACCGTGCTCAATGTGGTCATCGCTGTCCTGATCGGCGGCACTTCCGGATTCCTTGGGGGTAAATTGGATCTGGCGGTCCAGCGCTTTGTCGATGCCTGGATGGCCTTCCCGGGGTTGTTGCTCTTGCTGACCATCATGTCCATTGTGGGAAAGGGTCTGCCGCAGGTCATTGTGGTGCTGGGAATCGCCGGAGGCATCGGCGGCTCAAGAGTCATCAGAAGCGCCGTGATCGGTATCAAAGAGAATGACTATTTTCTGGCAGCCCAGGCCGTGGGCACCCCCACGAGCCGAATCTTGAACCGCCATGTCCTGCCCAATATTATGGCACCCGTCCTTATTGTCTTCTCCATTAACATCGGGGGGGTGATTATGTCTTTGGCTTCTCTGGGATTCCTCGGATACGGTCTGCCACCCACCATTCCTGACTGGGGAGGGATGCTCAGCCGGGAAGGGCGCAGGTACATGGAACAGGGCCCCTGGCTGGCACTCTGGCCGGGGCTGTGCCTGACGATTGTCGTCTACGCTTTCAATATGTTCGGAGATGCCCTCAGGGACCTGCTCGATCCCCGGCTACGGGGTGGTGAGGGCAGTTATGGCGCCACAGGAAAACGCAAACGAGGCCTCCTCTCCCGGCTGCTCAACCCCTTCGCTTAGGCAGATTGACCGTGAACGATGTGCATATGCTGGGATTAGACGTGCCTGTGCACGTGCAGTATGGACGCTGGTTGGAAGGTATTTCCCTGCACGGCACCCTTGGTGAATCACTGATGGCAGCATACGTATCATCCGGTGCTCAACGTACGTCACGAGCAGAGTCGCATGGGACGGCTTGAAGAGAAAGTGGCGCTCATCAGCGGTGGCGCACGTGGACAAGGCGCCACAGAGGCTAGGCTCTTTGCAACCGAAGGCGCCAAGGTCGTCTTGGGAGACGTGTTGGATGACGCCGGCAAGCAGGTTGCAGAAGACATTCGCCGCGCTGGCGGAGAAGCCACTTACATCCATCTCGACGTCACCGAGGAAGAGGATTGGCAGCAAGCGGTCGCTGCTGCCGAGTCGAACTACGACCCCTCTTGGCAGACTGGGTACGCCGGAAGAGATCGCCTATGGTGTGTTGTACCTGGCCTCTGACGAGACCTCGTTTATGACCGGGGCGGAATTAGTCATTGACGGAGGTTATACGGCACAGTAACGGCGGCGTTTCTCCCGCCGACTGCGCGGGGTGTTCCTTCGCCATCATCGGTCTGGCAACGCCTAACTTCTGGCGGGCGGAGGCTTCATAAGATTTGGTTTGTTTCAGTTCGCCGTTCAGGTATCGTACCTTTATGGTGAGTGGTGGGCAGCCCTTCATTGGTGCCCCTCCTGTCTGCCGGTTTGAAAGGCGTTGAAACTGCTACGGCTCACCTCTTGTCGGCAGCAAGAGTTGCACTGACGAGTTGAATCCAAGGAATCAAGCAATGACAGACAAAAAAGGCAGACTTGCGGGAAAAGTGGCGGTTGTCACCGGTGGCAACAGTGGAATGGGGGCTGGAACGGTGGAGCTCTTTGTCGCCGAAGGGGCCCGGGTGGTGATTGCGGCCCGCGGTGAGGAAGCAGGACAGGCACTGGCCGATCGCCTGGGTGAGAATGCGATTTTCAAACGCACCGACGTTTCCGTCGAAGCCGATGTGCAAGCCCTGGTCGATGCCACAATCGAGAAGTGGGGGCGAGTGGATGTGTTGTTCAACAATGCCGGCATCGGGCAAGGCTCTGTCCCTCCTGAAGAGTTTACTCTGGAGGATTTCAACCGAGTGATGATGACGAATCTCGGCTCCTGTTTCCTTGGTCTCAAATATGTGACCCCGATCATGAAAAAGCAGGGCGGCGGCAGCATCATCAACAACGGCAGCACAGCCGGAGTGACGACCGATGGCTCCGGTCCGCTCTATTCCGCGAGCAAAGCGGGAGTCATCCATATCACCAAGGTCTGGGCCACTCAGTTGGCAGAATTCGGGGTGCGTGTCAATTGCATCTCCCCCGGTGGGATCGTCGCCCCCATTTTCTGGGGCGGCCACCATACCCAATCGGTAGAGGAAAACGAACGCCGGACCCAACGGCTGACAGAATACTTTGCAAAACGGTCACCGCTCAATCGTGCAGGTACGCCGGAAGACATTGCTTACGCCGCGTTGTATTTGGCCAGTGATGAAAGCCGTCACACCACCGGACACAATCTGATGATCGATGCGGGCAACACTGTACGGCTGGCCTCCCCATCGGGCTTCGCCGCAGGAGCGAAAGAAAGAAACGAAATTATTGCTGGGGAGTAAAACGCCAAAAGAGGATGGATGGAAATACCTCCATCCCACATTGTCTCAATTTGTTAAAACTCTAATCAGGAGGTAAGCGATGTTCAAGTTCAAACGGTTGGATCACATAGGATTAGCAACGGCCGATGCCGAAAGATTCCTCGATTTCTACTGCGGAATCCTCGGCTTTGAAGTCCGGGAGCGGTGGACGGTGAAAGGCAATGAGCGCTTGAAAGAGGTGGCCAACCTTTCACTCAACGCCCCGCAGGCCGGGGAAGATGGCTCGATCGTCGAGCTGTTTTCGATCGACCCGGATGCGCCGGCCAATCCCGATTACAAGGAACCTGCCCTGGAGCAGACCGGCTTTCGGCTCCTCGCGCTCGAAGTTGACGACATGGACGAAGCGATTGCCTATCTCGAGAGTAAGGGCATCGAAATCCATTCGGCGCACCCGAGCAATCCGGCTCGCTGGTTCAGGGATCCGGACGGGAACCAGATCATCGTCTTCCCCTCCAGCGTCTATCAGATGTACGAGAGACTGGACGAAACGCATTAGAGGAGTTTTCTTATGACAGGGACACTGGAACAGCACCCCTTCGGGCGTACAGGGGAGACGGTCAGCCTCATCGGGCTGGGTGGCGCCGCGCTCCATAAGCACAGCTATCAGCACGGGCTGGACACCGTCAAGCATGCGCTGGATCTGGGGATCAGCTATTTTGATACCTCTCCTGGGTATGGCATCGGGGGCCCTGATGGGAAGTGGATCAGCCAGGGTGAGTCGCAGCGCATTGTGGGTGAGGGGCTTGAAGGGACGAGCAAGCCGCATCTGCTGGCCACGAAGATCAATGCCTGGCAGACCTCCAATCATACGGTAGAAGATTGTCTTGAGCAGGTCCGAGACAACCTCCGTATCCTGCGTCGTGACCGGGTCGACGTGCTCCTGGGCCACGATATGGAGCAGCGAAGATTCTGGAAGCCGGACGCGAAAGAAGGGGAGCAGCTGGAGATCGAGGAGTCGCTCGACTACGAGCACGCTCCGGTGATGCAAGCCCTTCGTGAGGCCAAAGCGCAGGGGTTATGCCGCTACCTGGGGCTCAGTAGCAACCGGTCCGAGCCACTGGCTCATGTGATGCAGCAGGTGAAACTCGACATGTGCCTGTCCGCCAATGAGTATTCACTGATGGACCGTCGTTCTCCACCTGTGATGCTCCCGGTCATTCGTGAACAGGGAGCTGCCTACATGATTGGCGGCATTTTTTGTGTGCCGGGCAAAGGTGTCGTAAACGGTGCGCTCTTCAGGGACGAGCGCCTGCTCGAGTTGGCTCGAACGACCGGTATCTCTATTGCGGCGCTGAGTGTGCGCTTTTTGATCGCTAATAAAGAACTGTCGACCATCCTTGTGGGTGCGTCCACACCCGAGGAACTCGAGGAGAGCGTCGTGGCCGCGCAGGCAGGTCCGCTACCGCTCGACATTCATCAGACCCTGGAAGCGCTCGCACCGACTTGACCTGCAATGTAGGCAAAATGCTCGTCAGAGTCCGAAAACAAAATCGCTCATCGCCCAACCGGGCGCTAATTTTCGACTGCTCCCCAGCGTGCTTGTCAGTAGTATTTTTTCACA
>JASLXP010000063.1 GCA_030740295.1 Planctomycetota bacterium | reverse complement strand
TTTTCCATTTCACGCCGTTCATCATGCCTCGACACATCCACATCCTCAGTGCGGTGATCGCGATCTGCATTGTGATTGCGGCGATATTCGGTTTGAACCGCGGCGAGAAAAAGCAGCCCTCACCGGACGAACGCGATACCGGTGTGCGGCTCTTGGAGGGTACGATTCATGTCGAAGGCAAAGAGGTAACCCTTGCGGCCATCGAGGCGGCCGTCAAAGATCATGAGGTCTTTCGATTCGATGAGAAGAAGGATGCCTATTACTGCAATGCCAACATCGAGGTAACCGGGAGTCTATTGATGGGTGATCCGGAGAATGCAGCAAAGAAGGAGACTCTCGAAATTCGCACTTATGCCTGCGGGGACCGCAGTATCCGCATCCGTCCGGGCGGGGCCCTGAAGGTGTTCCATTCGGAGATCGCCACTGTGCTTCGCTCCTTTGACGAAAAAATGTGTGCTCGCGGGTATACGATCTTCAACGACGGCCGATTCGAACTGGAGGGGGCGACCATGTCCTTCCTCTCAGGAAATTTCGGACGTACAGTGCGAGGCGATGCGAGTGCCAGAATCTCCAAATCCAGGTTTGTGGATACGGACGATAATTCCTTCTTTGCTGACAACGTTCACGGCTCGAAGGTCAAGATTGTTGATTCCGAATTTGTCAGCCGCGGCAATCATGGATTCGTGGTCATAGGGCCGGGCACGGACCCGCTGCGCCTCATCCGATGCAAGCTGCGAGGTGTCGCTTCGGACATCCATCATGGGGGCAAAGATGCCGATGTCGTGCTGCAGGACTGTGATTTCCGCAAGGACAAAATCAGCTTCAACCAGCTCAACGGCGAAATCGTCATCAAGTGGTCGGTCGAGTTTTCAGTAAAAGATAAAAAGGGCGCGCCGCAGTCCAATGCCCTGGTCACTGCCGCCAGCCACGAGGATTGCGGTAAACCGGAAACGGTAAGCGGACGAACCGGCAGCGACGGCAAAGTCACTTTGATCCTCACCGAGTTCGTCGCCTCCCCGTTTAATCCATCCAGGCTCGATGTCGTGAACAACAGCACGCCGCACGAGCTTCAAGTAAGCATCGATAAGCAATCGTGGAAGGCCGGCACCGTTGAGGCGGCCAAAACGTTTTCAAAACAGCTGGTGGTGGAGCGGAAGGGGCGCCGATGACTCACGAGGACGCGAACCCGCAGCCACCTTCCTGGCGAAGGACGAGCCGCGACGCCTGCCTGCTCGTAGCCATCTGCTACGTCTGTTTCGTCAACGCGATTCCGAATCCGTTCATTGATTACGACGACCAGTACGGCATCGAATACAACCGGCACGTTCACGGCATTTCGGCAGACAACATCGCGCATGCATTCTCGGCCCCGCAGAAAGGTGAATGGCGCAAGGCATTCCTTCCCCTGCGCGACCTCAGCATCATTTACGATTACAGCATTCTTGATATGCGGAAAGGCGGCGGCGGCTACTTCGATGGCATCGAGCAGCAGCTTCACGTGACGAATCTGATTCTCCACACACTTAATGTGCTGCTCGTCTACTTCCTCTTGAGCGCAATTGGACTGGAGCAGCGGGTGACGCTGCTGGGCGCGGCCCTCTTTGCCTGCCACCCGATTCACGTGGAATCGGTCACCTGGATTTCCGGCCGGAAGGATCTGCTGTCCGGTTTCTTCCTGCTCTCAGCGTTGCTCATCAGGTGCCATCCGAAGGCTCGCGACAGACTGCCAAACCTGGCCGTGATGTTTCTGTTCATCATGGCCTGCCTGTGTAAAGCTACCGCGATAATCTTTCCCGGATTAGTGATCGCTCTTGATCTGTCCCGCTTCAGCGGCGAAGGCGATCCGAAACAGAAGATGCGCGAATGCATCAACGACTGGCTGCCCTTTCTGGCGGCGGGGCTGATCCTCACGCTGATCCATGCGTACTACGCGGTCAAAGGCGGCACCACTGGCGGCAGCCCCGGGCCGGAACGCCTGCTCAATATCATTCCGGTTTATGCTCACTACTTCTGGCAGTTCCTGTTCCCGAGCCATCTCAGCCTTGCCTATCCGATCCAACTGCCAATCCTGAGCCTCCGCGTCCTCCTCGCCTGGCTGGTGACCGTGTGGCTCATTCATAAAGTGGTAAAGGCTGGTAAGGCGCATTCGAGCCCTCTACTGCTGTTTGCCTGGCTTGGAGTCTGCCTCCTGCCGGTGTCAGGGATTCTGATGACCAGCACACTGGTGGCTGATCGTTATTTTTATCTCCCTTCGATTGCCGCATGCGGCCTGCTTTCGATCGGTTTAGTCTCGTTCATCAAGTGGAATGCCGCGGCCAGGATGCTGGCTGCCCTGGCACTGTTGAGCCTGGCGGGCCTGACCATTCACAGAAACTCCCTGTGGAGCGATTCAGAGCTGCTCTGGCGGAATGCGCTGGAACGTTCACCGGAAAACACCAAGGCACAGTTCAACCTTGCCACCAACTACCTGCGGAAAGCGAAGCCCAAACGTGCGGCACCGCTTCTCCTCCAGGTGCAAGAGAACCAGCCGGATTCTGATGACGTCGCTGTGAATCTGGCTGCAGCCCTGGCAGCTCGCGACGAATGGAAGGAAGCCGATGAGCTCTGTGAATCAGTCTTGAAGAAAAACGCGGATGACATGGGCGCCAATCTGGTCAAAGGACAGGTGCTTCTCGCGAGGGGCGACACTGAACAGGCCGGTTTCATCTTTACGGGTGTCCTGCAGAAACATCCAAACAGCCTGGAAGGACTGGTCGGGCTGGCGAGAACCCTCGAAGCTGATGGGGCCCCCTCCCGTGCCTTTCCGGTGGTCAACAAGGCCGTTACCGTCGCGCCCGGTTCGTTTGAAGCTTTACGGGCATTCGGTGACATCTCCGAAAAACTGGCCATGCCAGCGAAAGCGATTCAAGCATACGAACGGGCCCGCGAACTGCGTCCCAAAGATCCGCACGGGTCCCGCCGCCTTGGCGAGATTTACTTCAAAGAAGGCAACTATAATTTCGCAGTGATTAACTACGCCCGCCTCGTCAAGATCCAGCCAAATCACGCAGACAATCACTTTCGATTGGGCCATTCCTATCTCAAAATGAATCGCTTGCCGGAGGCAATTGAATCGTTTACCCGGACGCTCAGGATCGAGCCCGGCCATGCCGGTGCAAAGAAAGTTCTTGAAAGCCTTGGTGGCTCAGAGACGAAGCGATGAAGAGGATGTTCTTAGACTCTCGTCTTTTGCCTCACGAGGATTCTGCCAGTCCACCAAGACGGAGTCGTTTTGACGGATTTCAGGGGCGAAGCCCCGGGCTGTTTGCCTAGCCCAGCCCAACGGGCTGGGTGAATGGTACAAAGACTTGAAAAGGGGCAACGCCCCGGCCATTTATGAGGAAGCCATTCATTGGGGCAAATGACCGGGGCGTTGCCCCTAAGGATGATCTGCCCGAAAACCCAGCCCGTTGGGCTGGGCTAGGCAAACGGACCGGGGCTTTGCCCCTGAGAATTGTCATCAAATCCGTAGGATTGCCCTCGTCTCGGCCTGCTAGTCGTTTTGCCCTTTGCCGGCCTCAGATAAGTTCCCCGCCAACAGCAACCCCATGAACACCTCCCACCATTCACGACGCGAGAGCATCGCTAAATGGCTGCTGGCCGCGCTTCTCGGCGTGCTCGCGGGGATCATGCTTAACAGCCTGCTGGGCAAGTTCAGGACGAGCATTTCCACTGACGCCCGGGTCATTACACCACGAGGAGACCTGGCGGGCGACGAGAAAACGACCATCCAGCTCTTTCAGAAGGCGTCGCCTTCCGTGGTGCATATCACCACTGTCCAGGTCCGACGTTATTCGTTCAGTATGCGTGCGACCGAGATCCCCAAGGGAACCGGGTCAGGGCTTATCTGGGACAGGGCAGGGCATGTGGTCACAAATTATCACGTGATCAAAGGGGCGAACGCGGCACGGGTAACACTCTCCGACCATTCTTCGTGGGACGCGTCTCTGGTAGGCGTTGCGCCGGACAAAGACCTGGCAGTCATTCGGATTACCGCGGACCCATCAACGCTGCATCCGGTGCCCATCGGCAGTTCCAGCGATTTGCAGGTCGGACAGAATGTGCTGGCGATCGGGAATCCGTTCGGGCTCGACCAGACTCTTACCACCGGCGTCATCAGCGGGCTGAATCGCGAGATACTTTCCGATACCAGCCGGCCGATCTCAGGCGTCATCCAGACCGATGCTGCGATCAATCCGGGCAATTCGGGCGGACCGCTGCTGGACAGCGCAGGACGCCTGATTGGTGTGAATACTGCCATTTACAGCCCGTCCGGCGCCTATGCCGGGATCGGTTTCGCGGTGCCGGTGGATACAGTCAACCACATCGTTCCGCAGCTCATCAAATACGGAAAAGTCAAAAGCCCGGGCCTTGGCATTCAGGTCGCTCCTGACCAGATATTGCGCCGTATGGGAATGGAAGGCGTCCAGGTGATGCGAGTCCTGTCGGACGGGGCCGCGGACAAGGCAGGCATCCTCCCCAGCCGGCTCGGGCCAAATGGAAGGCTGATCCTGGGAGACGTTATCATCACCATGGAAGGCATCACGATCCGAAACAAGCTGGATCTCTTTCGAGTTTTAAACCGGTATGAAATTGGAGATACCGTGACCGTCACCGTGCTTCGTGGCCGCGAGAAGAAGCAGTTCAAAATAACGCTTCAGGAACTGTCGCGATAGGCGTGGCCAGCGTTCTCCCGATGCAGGATTCAGGCAGCAGCAACTTGCCCATTACTCCTCACTCATTGGCTCAACAATGAATCTGCCGTTCCTGGTTCATCTTGCCTTCGCCTGCACTGCATCGCTCCACTCGGGCGAAACAGAAGGAGACTTTCGCTGCGAAGGTCTGACGGTGCACCTGGCGCCGACCGCGCGTTTCCTGTATCTCATCGTGGATGAGAAATCGATGATGGCGCGGGGTGAATCGCCATTAGTCATACGCGATCTGAAAGCGGAGAAGAATCCGATCATGCCACTACATCTCGCCGTGCCGAGAGTGTCCGCGGAAAAGGCAACACACGACCAGCAGACATTCTCTGTCAAAGCCATCAAGGCCCCCACACGGTCAAATCCGCACGGCACAAAGCCGGAGTGGCAGAAGCAACTCGAGGAGCAGATGAAGAAGAGAATCTCCTTTGATTTTGTGAACACACCAATCGTCGATGTTGTGGCATTCGTGACGAACCTGACAGGCACAGGCTGTTCCCTCGATCCGAAAGCTGTCGGCAAGGATGACCTTCCAATCACTCTCAAAGCCGTAGACATGAAACTTCGTCACGCCATGGATCTGATCATGGATCAGGCTGGCCTGGTTTGGAGGATTACACGCGCCGCAACGGCTCGGGACATCCGACACTGGAAACCCATCACTATCACCTCGAGGGACAGGCAGATGCCTGTTCTGATAACGAGAGTTTTCGACTGTCGAAAGCTCATTCGGCCTGGCACAGAAATGCAACTGCTGCAAACCATTCAGGCCCTCCATCCTGCCGCTGAATGGGAAAAGAATGGTCTTCTCCTGCGATTCATAGAGGGAAGGCTCGTTGTCAGGAATGAGCAATGGCTGGTCCGCGAGGTCGACAGATTCATGAATGAATTCAGTTCAGGCAGCAACCAATCAAAGACATTGAAGGACCCTGCAAAATGAGGACGCTGAGCCTGATGATGGTCTTCTGTATCCCGTCCGCTGCGTTCAGCGAGAACGGGCCTGATGTTTTGATCAAGGCCAAGCCAACGCACAGAGCAAGGAAGGAAAAGAAACCGGAATGGCAACAGAAGATAGAGAAGGCTCTCGAGAAGCGGATCCATTTCGATTTTGTCGACACACCATTGAAGGATGTGGTTTCGCACCTGATAGGTCTGACTGGTACGAATATCGTCGTCGACCCCGCGGCCCTTGCTGGTGATGATCACCCGGTCACCCTGAAAGTTGGTGATATGAAAACTGTTGCCGCGCTGGAGTGGATTCTCCGCCTGACCAACCTCACTTACGATTACCGGCACGGCGCCTTATTCATTGCTTCACCTGACCGTTTCGAGCCAACCACCGTGACCAGGGCTTATGACTGTCGTGGCATCCTGACCACGGGTGCAGAGCAGGCACTTTTTGAAGCGGTGAAGGATCTTATACCTAAGGCTGACTGGGAGATTAATGGCACCCTGTTGAGATTCGTGGACGGCCGCCTGGTGGTGAGGAACAAGCCCCCATTCATCGCGCCGGTCGATGAATTCATCACAGAATTCATCGCTGCAAGTGCCAAGGGCTCTGACGAGAAACAGACACCTGAAACAGACTGACTCGCCGGCTTTGCGACCTGCGGTCGCTCCCGGAGCCAGCGGGACGCTGGCGTGCCTAGGGGCGGCTCACATCGCCTGCTTTTTGGGAATGCACCTGTGTGTCATCTCATTCGGTCCTGATACAGGATACTCGATGCTGGATGCTGGATGTTGGTCCTCTTAATGCGTCTGATTTGAGACCGGGGTCATGAGCGAATCGGAATAGCGAGAATCCAGTATCCAGTATCCAGCATCAGATGGGGCAGACAGGTCTTTACTGACACACACCATCCTCCCACACCTCCTCACCCCGGCAACACCCTGAACGACGGCGGCTGTTGGTCCGTCAGTAGAAAGTAAATCAGCCCCACCAGGCTGGGCGCGATGGCCCCCATCACTTCGCCAACGATCAGTCCGATCATCAAGGGCCTGACTTTGTTATACGTGCCCGCACCGCCGTATTTGATCACCAGGATCTTTATGGCCCAGCCGATGATGAATGAGAACGCGAAATGCTTGATGTGCCATGTCGCGCAGACGAGGAAAGCCAGCGGGTGGACGGGCCATCTGGAAACGCGCAGACGCATCCCGGAACAGAAAATCACTAGACCAATCCCAATCACCAGTGAAATCACGCAGGCCCGGTTGGGGGACATCTGCCGGAGCCTCTGCAAACTGGACAGCGACTCACTTTCCTCGAGCGAGCCCTGGGAGGTCAGACGTTCCGTGGCTTTGACCACATTGTTGAATGGAAAACGCGGGACATGTCTCTGCGCCCAGGAATCCGGGATCGCCTGTGCGCCCAGATCGTATTGGATGTAAATCGTCACCGGCAGGGCAACGAACAATCCGACCAACAGCGCCAGCGCGCCATACCTGCAGAAACGGCCCAGGCTCTCGCCCTGCAGCTCGACCAGGCGAAGGGTGTTCACCAGGAACGGCATGAAGCACTCCCTCGGATCGATGATCATGATGATGGTGCACATTTCCAGAATCAGTAGTTGGGTCGCGCCAAGGGATCTCCCGAACAGGCCCCACAGAATGGCGCACGGAAACACGACGAGTTGCAGATGAAAAAGGCCGGCCTCTGCAATGATGCGGCTGACCACGACTGCATATACGACGATGATCGAGGTGAAAGCGATAGCAAGAATCCAGTCCACCCCTCCCAGGATCATCTGCCCTGCCCAGCAGGCGTAAGCGACCAGGAACACCCGCAATCCCCAGACGGCAAAATCATCCACCTCCCCCGGTTTGTCCCCACTGAACGCAGCCTTGCATACGCAGCCGTAGAAGTGCCGTCCGTTGTAGAGCACGAACAGGAAGACGCCGATGGCCGCGCCAAACTGAATAAACATGATCGGTGACGGGCTGATGTATCCCGTGCCGATGACAGGCGCATTTGGCGAGATGTTGTAGCTGACAAGCGACCCCGCGATGAAGGCCCAGATGTACGGGCCAAACCCAAACGCTCCGGAGAGGTCGCTGGGGATGAAATAAGCAATCCCAATCACCGTGAAGAATATGATCGGTCTGAGGACCATCCATCCACCGCCGTCGAGAAAAGTCTGCGCCACTGCGCGTAACGAACCGAAGTCCAGTTGCAGGGGCACCCGCAGAAAGGTCTCTGGAAACCACTGGAAGCAATAATTGTTGAAATGAATAAGAAACACACCGCCGCAGCTAATCCAGAAAAGCCGGTTGGTAAAGATGTGGCTCACAGTTTGTCCATCGGTCGGCATCAGCTCATTGGTGTACGACGCGATCGGATATGGCAGTTGTTCGTGCGCCGACCATTGACGATGCAGAACCAGGCTCAGTCCCATCAAAGCCAGCCACATGCAGAAGATGAGCGGCACCCAGAACGCGAGGGGCTTCGCCCACGCGGACCATGGAATGTCATCGACTGGAATATGTCCGGACGACCCGCTGTAGCCCTGCAGAAAACTGCCGAGGATCTTGTCCTCATCTTTGCCGGGATTTACCAGCATGCCCTCTGGAACATTGCTGAGGACCTGTTCCTTGCGCCAGCCGGGCTCGAGCTTGTTCAGGTGATTAGGCAGCATCAGCGCGAACGTAAACGTGCGCATCAGACCCGAGCCCGGTATCACGCAAACCATCAGAACCAATCCCAGCGCGACCGCCACCTCGCCGCCCTTCAGGGCCGCTTGCTTGAGCTGGGAGTTTATGAACAGCAGAAAGAAAACCAGCATCCCGTACACCGCCACCGGCATGTGATTGCCGATAAAATGCGTCTGCCGCAGCACCCAATCGTTAAAGTAGGTGTAGGCGCAGACAAACAGCGCACCGGCAAGACCAAGGATGATGCCGCGAGGTGTCACGATAGGAAGTGTTCATTAGGAGCCAACGTCAACGTATGTCCTCTTGAGGGCTTTGGCAACACACGCGGACAGTGAGACAACGACAATTGCGAAAGGATAGAAAACGAAAATATCGTCAGATGACCTTATGGGCGCGAGGTGGTTGGTCCGAAGAAGGAACCATAGCCACAAGAAAGCGAAACCTGCTATCAGGCTGACCAGAAGCGCAGACCACCATCTAACTGGTACGAAGGTTGGGAAGAGTATGGCCGATAGCTGCAGGAACATGACCAAGCCGCCGTAGTATGGAACGCAGAATGACAATACGAACAGGGGTAAAAGGGCCGTTAGAATCTTCCTCGACAGGCGGTTTAACCAACTGTCGATGATAAAACAGGCGGTGACCGGGAGTCCGAGTATGGTCCCGACAACAACACTGATAACAATGACCGCTAGATGCTGGCCTTTGATGTCGCCCCAGAGAGCCCACCCCAAACCGATGGCCAGGCCCAGACCGGCAGAACTACAGACAATGACGAATGAGAGCTTCAGTAATCGCTTTGTCTTGCTGGCGGGGCTTCCCATTGGTGAAGAGATACAGTCTGGTTAACAAGTGTTCCTAGCTCAGTATCAGCTCCGTTGTGTTGTGACGCCTTCACGCGTTTCCGAAGAAAGCCCTAAGGCTACCTTGCGGCCGCAACTTAGGCACGCCAGCGCCCCGCTGGCTTTCGGAAGCGACCGGAGGTCGCTATGCCGGCGAGACGCCGGCGCACCCAGCAAGCAGTCCAACATCTTCGCACGGCGCGGAGAAGTCATAGAGTCAGACTCTACGATTCTTCTCAGACTGCGCTGCGAAGAAATGGCCCTTCGGGCAACAGACCAGCGTAGCCACAGGCTGCCAGCCTGTAGGCTCATTTGATTTATTTCGGCTCACAGGCTGGCAGCCTGTGGCCATATGTCGCTGCCAACCAAATCGAAAAAAGTTCTTTAGGTTTGAGACCCCTTAGCGCCTAAAAAAGCGCCTAACTCCAACAGAAAACACTCCAACACTGAAGGAACATTCACTCGTAGTCCTGAATCGACCTTGAGGCTATCTCACATCCTCGTCTGAGAGCGCCCTCTCCAGTGAGTCCCCATGTCTGGCAAGATAGCTGATGCTCTTGCGAAGTTCGAGCGGGGAAGTCGCCTCCGCCATCAGATTGTTGACCATCACAAAGTATCTCTCGCCGCGGTGCTCGGCAATGGCATAGGCGCCGTATGAAAGGCGCATATTGCGTTTGAGCAGCTCTTCATGATGGAGGCCATTCGCCGGACCGCAGATCGTATAAAGGCAGATGAGCGGCGCGCTTTCACTGTCCAGCGTATCCGCGATCAGATAAACGGTCTGCTTCCGGCCCTCCCTCAACGGCACGTGAATGCGATGATGTTTTTTGCCATCGGTGTCGGGGATGAATTCGTAAGGCGTCCCTTCCAGGGCCATATCGATCAGCCGCCTGTAATCGATCATCGGAGCCAGGGCCCCGGAGTCCGTAATGGGCGGCACGGTCGTGCCCAGGACCGATGAAGTCACTGTAGCGGTTTCGACCATAAAGGCGGTATCGGTCGTGGCCCGATCTTCACCGGTCTCCGCATCCGGCAGTTCAATGGTCGAACCGGCGTCGACAATATTGGAAGGCGTAACAACCCTCTCTGCGGGGCAGTCCTGCCCTGTTTCCGGTTCGGTAATCTTGTGCGCTTCGCTGGTGTGTTCCTGTTCGTCGTTCATGTTAATCCTGCGCCATTGACATGTTCTGGAATTATGGTGCGCGAACCGGTCGGTTCAAGGCCAGGCAAGAGGATGAAATTTGGGGCTTGGGTTTTTGATTCGGTCTGCTTACAATCCTTCGTCGATATATCTGCATTTCTCCCAGGAAAGTCTCATGGAAAATCTGCCGCAAATCACACACCCCGATTTTGGTGCTGCCAACTACGCTGTTCTCGTCCTGTATCTCCTCGGCATGCTCGGTATCGGATTCTACTGCAGCCGAAAGATCAAAAGTGCGAAGGGCTTTTTCATTGCGGAAGGCAAGCTCAATCACATTGCCGTCGGCCTGTCACTCCTTGGCACGTATCTCTCCGCGCTTACCATGATGGCGCTTTCGGGGCTCGCATTTGGTGACCTCGACATGACCTGGACGGTGCAGCTTCCATTTCTGATCCTCACGGCCTTTGTCATCACGAAGTTCGTGCTGCCGGCTTATCGCGAGGCTGGGGTGATCAGTGTGTATGAATATCTTGAACAGAAGATTCACGTCTCTTCACGAATCATGGCCGCCATCTGTTTCTGTCTCTTCTCGGTGGCCAGGATGGGGATCGTGCTCTACCTGCCGGCGCTGGCGTTCCACATCATCACCGGATTCTCGCTCCCAACGACCATCGTGATCATGGGCGTCGTCATCACCATCTACACCGTCATAGGTGGCATCGAGGCCGTGGTCTGGACGGATGCCATCCAGGTGATTCTCTTTTCTGTTGCTGCCGTCTTTACCATCTTTTTCATCATGACCGGGATGGGCGACGCGAACTTTGGCGAGATAGCAAAAGAGCATGATAAGTTCCGGACGTTCGATTGGAACATGGACGTCATGAAACTGGGAACTGTCTGGCTTGTCCTGCAGACGATATTCGAAACGATTCGCATCTACGGCTCGCAGCAGGATATGACCCAGCGTTACATGACGACCGAGTCCACAAAGAAGGCAAACATAAGCGTCTGGATCTCTGCGCTCGGATACATCCCACTTGGGTATGCGTTCTACTTTATCGGCGCTTCGCTTTTCGTTTTCTACCAGGCCAATCCAGATCCCAATGTCCCGTTGCTGCTCGAAGGCGGAAGGAAGGACGCCATCTATCCCTACTTTATCGCAACCAAGCTTCCTGCCGGCCTCGCCGGCGCCATCATCGCTGCCATCTGTGCCGCGGCGATGTCAAGCATCGATTCGCTTTTGAATTCGACTTCAACAGTGATCGTGGAAGATTTTTATAAACGGTTGTCCGATGGCGAAAAGACCGATGAACAGTGTCTCAACCTCGCGCGCATTCTGACGGTGATCCTGGGCATTTTCACCATCATCGCAGCGCTCAGCTTCACCAAAGAGAAGGCCAGCATGCAGGTGGTCTTTAATACGGTCATGGGTGTGCTGACCAATGGCGTGCTTGGCCTGATGGTCCTCGCTTTCCTGCCCATCAAAGTGAACAAGTGGGCTGCCATCATCGGCTTCGCCGCCAGCTATGTTTGCCTCTCATTCCTGATGGGCAGACCAACTGCGATCTGGGGCGAGGATGCCTCAAAGGTGAGCTTCCTGATGAGGCCGATCATTTGTAATCCGGTGTGCGTAATCGTCGCTCTCGCCGCGAACTGCGCTTTTCCAAAGGATGAATCTGTAGCTGAAACCGAAGCAGGTGAGGAGGCTGAGTAGGGTCTGTAGCTCACATCAAGCCCTGGGGCATTAGTCTTCAGCCTTACCTACAAGCCCAGCCTCGAGACCACTGGCTTGCCCAGTGGTTTCCACGTTTCTTCCTCGCGTAGTGTGCTGATGGCAAATGAGGTCAGTTGTTCGCCCAGTGGAGCGTCACGCTTTCGGCGCAATTCTCTACCTCGTCTCGTCTCGTTGTGCTTCACCGATTCCTTCCCATCCTCACATTCGCCGCTGCCGCATCCGCGCAATCCGATCTCTGCCTCACGGGCAACTCGGCGATAAAGCCGCTGAATCAGAGGCTGGAGAATTCCGGGTACAGGTATGTCTGGGCCGACACCAATCAGACGATGTTCCCGGCGGATCGATATACCGCGGGGTGGATTTCCTTCGAAGAGGGCTACCTGTGCGACGGCAGTTCGACCGGGCTGCCGTTCCAGGGCAAGCAGCGGGACGTCGTCAGGTACACGGGATACGCGTGGCCAGAGGAAGGCTACTCACTCGAGGTCGTTTTAGGCGAAGTCTGCGAAGTGAAGAAGGTGAAACTTGCGGGCGCGCGGTTCGTAATCCTCAAAGGTCTTTCGAAGAAAGCACAACGCTGGCTACCACTGGCGAAGGGCGCAACGGAGGCGACGGTAAACGGATTTCGGACCGACCACTTTCGAATCGAGTACGGCGGCAATGCCGGTGAATTGGAGATCTGGGGGAAGCCGCTCGGGGAAGCGGCCAGCCTTTTCACACCGAAACCGCTGCCACCTGTGGCTGCTGACAAACCGTTCAAAGGGCTTTCGATGAAGCCCTCAGCCACGCCGCCGATGGCGCCGGATCCGTTCGTGTATCCGCAGCCGAGTGAGATGCTGTTTTCGAAGGAACTGCTGCAACTGCCTGAGAAGTGCCCGATCGTGGTGGCTAAAGATGCGGACGAAAAGGTCCGCCAGATCGGGCAGGCTTTGGCCAGGCACGCGTCGGGCCTGGTCTTCATGGATCTTGAAGTGACAGACAAGCCGCCCGAACGTGTCGCCGTCTGGCTGGGGCTCGCGACGGACAACGGCAGATGGTCGGAGATGGCAAAGCGCCGCAAACTTGGACAAGACGAAATCAAGCCCGAAGGATACGGAGTCGAGATCGGCCCCGACGGCGCGACGCTTGTTGGACGCGACCTTCGAGGACTTTATTACGCCACCCGTACTTTTCTGATGTTGCTTCAACCTCAAAGGCGTGGTGCCGCGGTTCCGCATGGTTACGTTCGAGATTTTCCTCGGGGCGAGATTCGGCCTGCATTCGCATTCGGCGGCTGGGAAGGCGACTTCAAACGCCAGCAGGCTATTGCGCTGGCGACACTCAAGTACAGTTTCCTGCAGGGATCGCGTCCGCAGCGGGAACTCATGCGCGCCAACTACCTCCGATACTTTGTGAAGGGGCAGCTCTTCCCCAGTTCGAGGTGCGGGACGGGAGGCGATCTTCTCGAAGCAAAACCCGGCGTGCGAAAACACTCTCTCGATATCACTCGCCTCAGCGCGTGTCCCAGTCATCCTGATTACTGGAATCGCACAATCCCCATTCTGGAGAAAAACATCGAGGGCTGGGAAGGTGACCTCGTGGATTTAGGGCTCGATGAGATGCTCGATAACCCGTTCAACATCTGCCCGCGCTGCCGGGCGCGAGGACTGTCAACAAAGGAGAACATTTTCGACGCGTACATGAAGGCATATCGATTCCTTAAAAAACGCAACATGGGCGTCTATGCCTTCGCGACCGGATTCAGGCGTTATGAACCTTTCGATTTTTATACACAGGTGCCTGCCGATTCCGTGATCGCCAATTACCTCCGTGTAAAAGAAAACACCGAGCTAAAAGGCCACGGCTACCGGGTCATCGGCGGCTCAACAAGGCCTGTGCAGATCGAGAAGGGCTCGCCTCTGCACGCAGCCGTGGTCTGGAACTGGGGCTCGGAAGATAAGGCCGCCATGTTCGGCGAGGGCAAAATCCGTTCGCAGGTCATTATCGCAGAGCAGAACTGGTCGACCGACAAACCGGAATGGGAATCCCCGGTGTGGCATTCACGTGTGAATCGGGCGATGAATTTTGTGACGCACATAATCGACCGCATCCCGCTGCCCGTGCCGGGCGAGAGACAGGAGTTCTTCACCGCCGATCTCACCGGGCAGGTAAACCGGTCGTTAAAGGATGATGCCTTAGCGGACGGCAAAGGCTGGCTCGACGGAGGGCCCGGCAAAGACCTTCGGCATTTGCCGACCGGAACGCTGACGTGCAGGGATGTTCCTCTGGCTATTTCGCAGGACGAGCAAGCGGCGATCGTCGTCGCGGGGCCGGGAAACGCGACCGGCCGTTTTCCTGACCAGGTGACGGATATTCCCATCGGCAGAAAAGCGGCCGAGTTGTATTTCCTTCACACCTGCGGGAAGGAAGTCTGGTCGAGTCTTGGACGCCGCGTCTTGCTCGTTGGTTTCTATCGCATTCGCTTCGAAGACGGCACGTTCCTGACTGTGCCCATTCACTTCGGCTATCACATCGCTGAATGGACCAGGGATTTCGGATACCGGCAGTTGGAGTTTGAACCCGCGGGCGCACCGCTGGCCGGCGCAACCGTGGCCTGGCGAGGCGGGACGGACGATGGCAGCGATGTCACCCTGTTCATGATGCCGTGGCGCAATCCGTATCCCGACAAAACTATCGCCGCGATGGATGTCCTCGCGTCCGCGCAATCGGAGAGCGGTGGCAATCAGCTTTGCCTGTTTGCCATCAGTGGACGTGTCCCGACAGAGCTCGATGTGCGTGCGACCAGTGGGATGCCCCTGCCGGCGCTGCGAAAATACCGGTCCCGACCCGCGCTGCCCGAGGGTGTTGAGACGATCGATCTTGTTCGGCGTTCTCCGCCGCCACTTCCCCAGATGATGGGTTACAAAAAGGAATGGACAACGAACGATAAGTGGTTTAGCGCGGCCATCGAATCTGTGACGGGCATTCCATACGCCTTCGAGAAATCAGAAATGAACCGGGGGGCTTACGCGGCCCTTGACCCGGATGACGACCCTTGGCGTTTTGCTTCGAGGGGTAAGGTGAACCCCAGTAGGATTACGATCAATTTTAAACGCTACATCGATCTTTCTGCGGTGGAGGTCAAGGGAGTCTTGCCGCGCATTCGCTACCCGGGTTTTTACCCGATCGATTTCCAGGCAAAGGTGTTTGCGGGGAATGGCAATGACATCAAACTCGGCCCCATTGCCGGACACGAAGGCCAGGAAGGCGCGGAACGCTGGGTTTTCGAGAGCCCCATTAGAGCTTCCGGAATTGAAGTTTTCGTGAGTAAAGGCGATGGTCTCAGTGCTGTTCACCTGTACGCCAGGAAAGGCGCACTGCCCCCTGCGCGTTTCAAACCGACCAAAATGGATAAATCGAGCATCACCATCGGGGATGAAGCTTCCAGGACGGACGAGATTTCAGATGAAGAAGTCAAAGACGAATTCGAGGGAATAGATTAATGAAGTGTCTTCCATTTTTTTGCCTTCCGTTTTTCTGCCTTCCATCTTTCAGGCTTTCATTTCTTAGCCTTCCATCTCTCAAACTTTCATTTTTTTGCCTTCCATTTTTTTGCCTTCTATTTCTCAAAAGTGCAGATGCCCAACAGAAGACCTACCGGAACTCACTGGAGATGGCATTCCGTCTCATCCCCGCCGGCAGATTCATTCCCGGCCCGTCGGAGACCAGCAAGGATGAAGCGCCCTGGCTGACCGGTAATCCGGCCGCGGGATCACGCGTCACACTCACAAAATCGTTTTACATGGGCGTGCACGAAGTCCGTGTGCGCGATTATCAGGCATTCATGAAAGCGACAGACCACGCGGAGCCCCAGGGCGAGCTCTACACGCCAAAGGCACAACGGTGGACAAGCGAATTCAAGCCGCTCGAAACCGAAGGCTGGTCATCCCCTCACCTACCGATCGCTTGTGTCTCATTCGAAGATGCACTCGCCTTCTGTAAATGGCTCTCGGAAAAGGAAGGGCGCACCTACCGACTCCCGACCGAAGTCGAATGGGAATACGCTGCACGGGCCGGCAGCAAAAAGGCATTCCAACGATGGAAAGAACTGGATCCGACAAAGATCAACGGCGCCCTGGCGAAAGATAAGGTGATTCGCGCCAACCCCGGAGATTTGGACGCAGACGCTGAAGAGGGATTCGAAGACGCGGAAGAGGAGGAGGAGACAGGAACCGCGTTGCTGTCAGGCGAAGGGGGACTGGAATCGCAGGCTACCTATCCCCCGAACAGATGGGGCCTCTATCACATGCTCGGCAATCTGCAGGAATTCGTGACCATGACCCGCAAGCCGCCGGAAAGCGACGTTCCTTTCCCAGGCTGGACAGAGCTGCCCGGCAAAGTGAATCGCATGCTCCGAGGCGGGAGCTTCATTCATGCGGCCCGCGACTGCACCGTCTTCCAGGCGAATTTCAACTGCCCGCCTTATTCGAATTGCACCATCGGTTTTCGTGTGGTGCTGGAGAGGGAGTGAGGGGGAGGTGAATGGTGAATGGTGGCCGTGTCGATAAGCGAGTCAGAATCAGATTGCACAGACGCACCGGCCTCGATAGCCGCCACGATCTGCGCACCGTGGATACCTTCGCCATCGTGACTGACACTCGCGGCTCGTTGCGCTCGTTCATTGCTCTCACATGCAACGACCGTAGACTATTGATCATGCGTACACAGTCACCTGATACCAGTCCAGAAGCCGAAAAAGTCATGATTGAGCTTCTGCGTCAGGCTTCGGCCACCCGAAAATTTCAGATGGTTGAAGCCAATCAACGCCTTGTGCGATGTGCAGCGATGGCGGGGCTGCGAGAGCGGCACCCGAGTGAATCGGATGGGCAGTTGAAGCGCCGCCTGGCTGACCTGCTGCTCGGCGAAGAACTGGCGATGAAGGCTTACGGCCCAATCGAGACGCAGACTGCAAATGGCGAATGATCCCACCGAGGTCGAAATGCTCTCCGCGCTTCGGCCGGTAGTGAGCCTGCTGAATGCGCTGAATGTGCCTTACCTTGTCGGTGGGTCTGTTGCAAGCAGCGTGTACGGTGACCCGCGTGCCACCAGGGATGTGGACATCGTGGCTGCACTCAAAACCGACCACGCGGCCCCACTGGCGCATGAACTGTCCGGCGACTTCTATGCAGATCAAGACACGATATTGAGAGCCATCAATCGCCAAAGTTCGTTCAACCTGATCCACCTGCCCACGATGGTCAAGATCGATGTCTTTATTGCGAAACCAACTCCCTTCGGACGGTCTCAATGGACCCGCCGGTGTCAACATACGCTCGGACAATCGGATTCGCTCGATGTCCAACTTGCCAGCCCGGAAGACACCGTCCTCGCCAAACTCGACTGGTATCGCAAAGGTGGTGGCATCTCCGACCGCCAGTGGAACGACATTTTGGGCGTGCTGAAAGTTCAGGGCGATCAGCTCGATCGCGAGTATCTCGAACACTGGGCCGACGCACTCAAAGTAACTGACCTTCTTGACCGGGCACTCGATGACGCCGGATTGAAAAGTTGAAGAAATGAAGGTTCACCATTCACTGCCGGGCAGGA
Organism: Planctomycetota bacterium; assembly: GCA_030740295.1. The sequence goes on along the minus strand of JASLXP010000063.1, from coordinate 9,167 downwards.
ATCGGCCTCGACGAACTTGCGCCTATCGCTTCCCCTCACGCTTCTGTCTTCTGACGATCGCCGGCTCATCACCGGACAGAGTTTCAGCGGAGAAGATCTTCAACTCTCTGTCTTCAAGTGGCAGGTCAACTTTCACGCAACCGCGGCGATGGGATTCGCGCAGGGCGATCGCTATCTCCAGGGCCGCGCGGCCATCCTCTCCGCTGCACTTGGGCTTTCCTCCGTTTTCGTATGCCTCGATGATGTCTCGGACGATGGTGATGCCCATGCCTTCCGGATAGTTCGGTAATGGCCAGGGCTTGACGGCCGTGCCTGAACGGCGCAGGGCGAGGGACTCATCCGCCTGGCGCCATTCCCACGTAACGCCGCTGTTGCGGGAGCGAATGTTCCCTTTCGTTCCGAGTACCTCGAATTCCCAACTGGTGCAGCCACAGGAAGTGCCTCGCGCAAAGGCACGGGCTCCGTTGTCAAAAGCCAGGTAGCCGTTGCCCTGGGGGTCTTCTTCCTTTGCCGCGGCTTCGGCGGACGACATCTCTCCGAACACCCATTCCACGTTGCCGCCCGCAAGAAAACGGATGGCATCCAGCATGTGACTGCCGTTGTGAGAAAGCCCGCAAGGTGCATACGCGGTCACTTGCAGGACGTCTCCGATCTCGCCCTCATCGATCAGTTGTCTTGCGGTAGTGAAGTAAGGATTCCATCTGCGTGCGCAGTTGATGGCCAGAGCCGTCCCGCTCTTGTTGCAGGCATCGACCATGGCATCGGCCTCGGCCAGGCTGATGGAAATTGGTTTTTCCGCCCAGACGGCTTTGACGCCCGCTTCCGCGCAATCGACGACGATCTGCGACCGGATCTTTGCGGTGGTGCAGACGCTGACAATCTCCAGCTTCTCCTTCTCGAGCATCTCGCGGTAGTCGGTGAACATGTGCGCGTCATCAATTCCCCAGCGTTCACCAAAAGTCTCGCGCTGCCCGTCGTGTGGGTCCGCTCCGGCGATGAGAGTGGTCAGCGGCGAAGCGACAAAGCTCGGCGCGTGGCAGTAAGGGAGCATGATGGAGCCGCCGGTCTTGATTTCATCGTCAAAAGTGCTGCCCATTCGGCCGAGGCCGATGACAGCAGCGCGCATGGTGGACATTCTGGATACTCGCGAGTGAAAGAGGTTTTGGCCAGCATCTTGGTCGCACGCATCCTACGTGTCAATGTTCAGGCCCGGGCGCTCATCCAGGAAACAGCACGGCCAGCTCTTCCTCATTCGGCTGCGCGCCGTATTCACTGATCTGAAATGCTTCAGGAAATTCGATCCCTTCCACCGCGTCACCGGAAACTGCTGCCACCCTCCTGCAGCGATTGTGGACATATTTCATCACAGCCTCCATCCGCAGGCTGCCATCGGACGGGAGCTTCGGCGAACGGCTGTTGTATGGCAGCCACTCGAAAAACTGAGACTCGTGCGCCGCGATGGCCTCGGCCTTTCGTTCGAGAACATCTGAGATATCAACCACGATATCCGCCCTGAAAAGGCCCTCCTCGGTGAACCGGTCTGCCCAGTAGGCGAAGGCGGGCATCCTCATGAGGTGTGGGACGTGCGGGCAGTAGAGAGGCACCGTCAGCATGTACGAGGCATCGAGGACTGACTGCGCGGTGTACCGATGATCGCGGTGATAATCACAGGGGCGGTTGATGAGGACAAGGTCAGGGCCTTCGCCTTCCGGGCCGAAATTCCGGATGACTTCAACCAGTTTTTCCGTGAGCTCCTGAGTTACAAACACTTCTCCGTCCGGGACACCGAGACATTCGAATTCGGCGCCTGCCACTCGCGCACCGGCCTGCGCTTCGGCCATGCGGCGTGCCACCAGTTTGTCCGGGTCGGCTTTGTATTCGTCGCTGAAGTGGCCCTTGTTGCCGTTCGTGACCGTGACGAATTTTATGTGATCGCCGCGGTCGGAGAATCTTATGGCAGTGCCGCCGACAGCAACTTCGGGATCATCAGGATGGGCGCCGATAACAAGGATGTGCATGCGTAATACGTAATGCGTAAAGAGTAATGAATGATACGTAATGTGTAATGCGTAATACGTAGATGGCTGAAAGTTAGAGTAATGGCTTCAGCGGGATTCTCCGAATAACTCAGACCTGCCAGGGACCGGCTGAAGAAGCTTCGCAACAGGTTTCTGCTTACGCATTACGTATTACGCATTACAACTCCTTCTCCAGTTTCAGAAACCTCGGCTTCCATTTGGCGCCGCCCAGGCCGGGCGAGAGCACCTTCGTAAATTTGAGGAGCTTGATCGCCTTCTCTTTCTGTCCGGCCTCGGCCATATCCTTGATGATGTAGAAGCGGGCCTCGAACCAGTCGTTCGTTCGGCGTTCGACCCCCTTCTCAATGGCCTGCCAGCGTTGGAGCGCTTCCCTGTAATTCTTTCGCATCTGTTCGACGAGCGCGATACCGCGCTCGATGAAGTGTTCTTTGCGATTGGGGTCGTAGATGGCCTGGAGGTGCGGACCGGCCTTTTCAGGATCCTGGACGTAAAGATAGATCTGGATGGCTCGAATGTGTGCCTCGCGTTTCTGCGCGTCGTCCAATTGATTTGCATCCATCCACTCGAGGAGTGCTTCATAAGCCGCGGCGGAGCGGCGAAAGTAACGGGTGCTGTCTTTGTATTTTTTTTTGCCCAGGGCGGCGCGTCCCGCGGTATTCATGCCTTGCGCGGCGAGCAGCAGCGCCGCGCCGCTCGCCTCGGAAGTCGATGGCCGGTCGAGAAACTTCACGAGTTCGACTTCGGCCGCGGCCCACTGTTTCTGCCGGCAGTACAGGGTAAGCCGATTCCGAATGGCCTGGAGCTTCAGGCGGCTGGGCACGCCGGAGTGGATCTGGCTGAAGTTCTCAAGAAGATCGAGCGCGTCATCTGCCTGATTGAACGCGGCGGACATGTACATCTCCGCCAGGCTGAGTTGGACCTGGGCCACCCAGGTGCCCTGCCCGCCGCGGCGATCCATGTAGGTGGTCATGTCTGCCGCGAGTTTTCTGGCTTTGGCCTTGGCGCCGGCATCTCCATCCTGAAGCGCTTCATCGAGCTGGCGACGGCGGGTGAGAAGGATGACGGCCTCGCCACCTTCAACATCTTTTGCCTTTTTCAGAACTTCGAGCGCATCTTCGTGCCGGCCCATGAGGGAGAGCGTATCGCCGCTGGCCATGCTCGTTCGGGAGATGTCCTTCGATTTCGGATGGCTGGTCGTGAAACTCTTCATCACGCTGAGAGCTTTGGCGCCGTCGTTTTCGTCCTGGCTTCGCAGGTAGATGAAATAGTAAGACTGGGCCACCAGGAAGGCTGCCTTCTCGGCAAGCTCGTGCTTCGAATACTGGCGAAGGAATTTTTCAAATGATATCGCGGAAAGTCTGAAATCATTCATCAGGTACTGGCACGAAGCACGGCGAAAATAGGCCGGCGGCAGAAGGGTCGGATCAGTGAGTCTGTCTTTATCTTTTATGACCTTCGAGTAGAGCATTTCCGCTCGCGGGTAGTGTTTGCTTGCATAACGCTTCTCGGCCTCGATCCAGACTTCCAACGGCCCCTTGTCCGTCTTGACCAGCCCGCCGGCCGGATAACGGGTCACGAGCGAGAGGGCCTGATTACGCCAGGCGCCGCCCTTCGCCGAAACTCTTTCTGAGATCTGGATTCCCCGCTTTCGGTCGGCTGGGCGGTTCTCTTCGGCGTAGCGCATGAAGTAACACTCGGCCTGCTTGAGCAACATGAGCGTTTCGGCATTCCCCATCATTTTATCTGAGGAGTAGGGTTCGAGGATCTCGTCGATCATCTCGATGGCGCCCATGTAACGTTTCTGCTCCTGCATCCAGTTGATGCGGAGGACGTTTGCCTGGTCGACGAGAACCTTCGGTGCGGTGCCGCGCTTGATAGGCCCGAGGATTTTGATGGCTTTGCTGATATCGCCCATCTCATACATGACCTGGGCCTTACCGAGAAAGCAGTTCACGACGACGATGTTGTTCATGTATTCGCCCGTGAATTCGTCGAAGAACTCATCGGCCTGTTCGAGCAAAGGAGGGCGCTCGGGGCTGTCTTTCTTGAGTGTCTGGGCCAGGTAGAACGATCCCCACGCCTTGCGGTAATTCCCTTCGGCTACCCACGAATCGAGTTGCTTGTATTCCGTATTGCCTTCGAGCTGCACCTCGTCTGCGGTCGCTTCTATGTCCGCAATCTTTTCGGTTAAAGTATCAAGCATGGTATCGACATGCGCGAGCGCGAGCGCGCAGAGGCGATAGGCTGTCTTTCGGTCAGTTTCGCGTTTGGAATTGCGCCACTCGGTGAGCGCCATGTTGCCGCGGTTGACGAGCAGGCGGATGAACTCGATCGCAGATTTTGGCAGCTTTGTGATCCTGGCAGCCTTTGGCAGGATCACATTGATCATCCGTTCTGATTCTCGGGTATATGCATCTCTCTCTTCCGGGTCGATGGTCTTAGAAGCCAGGGTCAGGGCGAGATTACCGACGCGGAGTTGGAGAAGGGTTTCGATATCGTCCTCGAGCCCACCCCTGGCGAGGCGGTCTTTGGCGAAATCGTACGCAAGCTTGTGAAGCCCCTGTTCGGTCAGGAGGTGGATGAATCGTTCATCTTCCTGCGTGAGCGTTTCGGCGGTAAGCGCCGAAGTAATGATTAGGAAAGGGAGGATGCGTTTCATTACTCGTTCAGTTTCTCTGCCTTCCCTGCCGAAAAAGCGATCTGTTTCAGATTCGCCTGCTTGCTGGTATCCATGGCCTTGACCACGTAACCGAATGACATCGACTTTTCGGCATCGATGACGACTGGCACTTCAGGGTCGATTTCCGCTATCTGTTTCATCATGCCGAACAGGGCGCCCCAGTCTTCCCCAAGCGGCTCATCGTTGCAGGTGATCTCGATGCCCGAGCGTCCTTCGGCGTACTTCAGATAAATCTTGATGAGCTCGAGTTTCTTCTGCTCCACCGGCGGCGCCCCGGAGCGTGGCAGATCGGTGACCATCTTCTTTTCTGGCACGGAAAAATTCGTTCCGACCATAAAGAAGATCAGGAGCTGGAAAACGATGTCGATCATGGACGACATTTCGATTTCATCGTTTTCGACTCTTGGTGGGCGGTTTAAGCGCATTTAGTGCTGGGATCAGGGATCAGAATCAGGATTCAGCGGGATTCAAGATTCAACGGGGCTCAGGATTCAAAGGATTCAGGCCGCGTTAATCAGGAACCGGTTCGCTCACGACCGCGAACGACAATTGCCAGACGCCGGCTCGGGCGCATGTGGTCATCAGGTCCTGGATGTATTCGAATCTGGCTTGCCGGTCGGCCCGGACGATGACGATGACGTTTTCGGGGCCGTCATTGAGACGGGCTTCCATTGTGAGCTGGCTTTCGAGTTGGAGCGGGTTGAGATGGCGGCCACCGATGATGGTATCGCCGTCTACATTGAGATTGATGACGAGCTTCTTTTTCTTCTTTGGCAGTTTCTCCTGGCCGGACTTGGCGTTCGGGAGCTTGAGCGTCTCGTATTCCTGGGTCGAGAACCGGGAAACGGTCATGAAGAAGACAATCAACAGAAAGACGCAGTCGATGAACGGCGTCATATCCGGTGAGCTGTCGGTGACTGTTTTTGGGCGAGTGCTCTTCATCCTATCCCTTTTTGAATCGGCTCATCATGTGTTCGACTGTGGCTTCAGCTTCACTGACCAATCCGTCGAGCTTGTTGCGGAAGAACGAGACAATACAGAAAGTGGGGATGGCCACGATTAGGCCCATACAAGTGGTCACCAGCGCCTCTGAAATACCGATGGCGAGGTCGGCCGGATTAGGAGCTGACTCCGCCCGGGCGATGGTCTCAAAGGCCCGGATCATTCCGGTGACCGTCCCGAGCAATCCGAGCATGGGTGCGACTCGTGACACGACGCTGAGCACTTCAATTTTGCGATAGAACCTTCCGGCCTGGGCTTCACCGGCCTCCTGCATCGCGGTCTGCATATCGATGTAGCCCATGACTCCTTTGCCCCGTTCGGAGAGTCCGGCCGCGATAATACCGGCGACAAAGGACCGATTATTCTCGCAGCGTTTGGCGGCTTCGTCGTACTGTTTTGCGTCAAGGAGCTGATTGACCTCTTCCAGGAAACCCCTCGGAATGAGATTGCCGCGGCTGATGGTAAGCGCGTGCTCGATGGCAAAGCCGACGCTGACAAAGCTCAACAGGATGAGGACGTATCCAATGGCCCGCCCCTTCCTGACGAAATCCAGAATGCTGATGGTCGGAGCTTCCGGCTCGCCCCCGTCTTCGGCCATCAGAGGCACTTCAAGAATCAGGATCAGTGCGATGAAGCCCGTTAAGAAGAGTCCGAGTCTGAACGATTTTGAAAGAGGGGTGGTCATTAAGTTCTCCGTGGCCCTACTGCAGCTTGGCCAGGCGCTTTTTCGCGTCCTCCCAATGGCTGCAACTGAGGTGGTTTCGAACGATCTGTTTATAGAAGTTTGCCGCCGCTTTGGGCTGTGATTCTTCAAGGATGACCGCGCCTTCGTACAGGGCATCGCCCGCCAGTGCGGCGAGCTCAGGATGCAGCAGACCCACCCGAAGAAAGGCGAGCATGGCCTTTTCGCCCTGTTGTTCCCGGAGGTGGGCAAGGCCGACGCCATAAAAGCCGTAGGCCCGGCCGTGGCCAGTCAGGCTCTCGGCCCGTTGGTAAAATTCATCGATCACCTGTTTCGATTTTCCCTGGCCGATGAAAAGTCTCGCCTGAATGTACTCTGCCGCATCTTTGGCGAGTTGTGTTGGGCCGGTTCGCAGACCGGCGATTGCACTTTCGGCTTCAGCCCAGTTCTTTTCGTTGATCGAGGCCATGGCCTTCAGCGCGGCGATGGCCGCTATCGTCTCGGCTCCTGTTGCGCTCGTGCTTCCGATCACAGAGGCGATGGAAGAATCCCAGGTGGAAGCATTCATTAGAAAATCGGCAAGAGTGAGAGCGGCGTATTTTGGATTTTTTTCGACAAGCGGTGCCCACTCTTTGAGCGCATTGCCGGCCTGTCCGCTTTTCAGGTAGGCCACAGATTTGGCCTCCATCGCATGAATCATCAGGACCGGATGTTTAGTGTATTTCATGCTCTCATCGAAGAGTTTCAGGGTGCGGGCAAAGTCTCCGCGCTTGAATGCTTCTTTTGCGCCCTTGAATGTTCCCGGCTCACTCATGTCCATCGATTGCACCGCGGCGCGGGGATAGGTCAGTTCGCCAGGACCTGATTTGATGGATACCTGCCTCTCGTCCACGCGAGTGATCGTTCCCCTTATCCGCTGACCATTTTTCAGGACGATCAGGTCAGCATGAACGCTGAAGGTGAGCAGCGCGAGTGAAGGAAGGAGAACCATTGTCATTTCAGCCTTGCCTTGAACTCATCACTCAACTGTTTCTCCCACTTGGAGCCGAAGGCAAGAACGAGCAGTTTCTTGGTGATTTCCTTACTGCTCGTGATGGGTAAGGATTCGCCGCCGCCGGCCGCGGCGATGTCTTCGAAGGGGCCAGTCGCCGGGCCGCCGAGCTCGGTCACGATGGTGCTGATGATGCCCTTCTTGCGCGTGTTGAAATACTTGCAGCGACGCTCGATGTAATTCACGCGGGCCGGATGTGGCTCTGCGTCTCCGAAGAGAAGGATGATCTTTTTGGCTCTCGCCTGCCAGCGCATGTTTATCGCAACGTCGAGACCCTTGTCGACTGCTTCTGGCAAATCGCCGCCACCGTCGGCTCTCACCTTGAAAAGCCATTCGCGGATACGTCTGCGATCTCGAGTGAGAGGGACGCTTTTCGTCACATATGCTTCGCCTCGATCGCGATAGGTCACCAGCCCGATACGGGCCTTGGGTACGAGATCGAAAAGGACGCCCATCAGCCGATCGATTTCCTGCTGAACGTTTTCGATCACCCGGTTCATGCTTCCTGTGCTGTCGAACACAAACACCACGTTGAGCCCGACCTTTTTCAGCTTTGCGATCTCTTCGCCGTAAGTGCCGCTTGGACCCGAATACGAACCAAAACTGAGGTTACTGAAAGGGCTGGATGTAATGCCGGCATTGACATCGACACTGATGAGATCCGCCTCGACGTCCTGAACTTCGGCCGACGTCTGCAGGGACTCATTGGTTGACTGTTTGATAGCCTCGCTGAGCGAGGACTGCGCGCCGGTATTCTGCTCGACGTTAAGCCGGTCGCGGCTGCGGTATTCGAGCTTCCCTTCGTCATCGGGTTCAGCCATGACCACCTCGACGACGGTCTCGACCTCCGGTGGCTGTTCAATCTTGAAGGTGATGGCCGCCAAAGTGGCCACCAGCCCGCCATGTATCAGGAGTGAGCCAATCCATGCCGGCACTGCCTGCAGGTAGGATACGGCCACGAAAACGGCCCCATACTTGCCCCCTTGCAGCAGATAATTCTCAGACGGCTCCTTGTTCGAGGAGTCCTTTTGAACCCGTTTTGCCATGGTGAAATGTTCGGCGCGAAATTTGTCTTGCGGGAGCCTGGCAGGCGAAAAGCTAAATTACCGAAAGGGTGACGGGCCGCAACTTTGAGGGAGTTGGGATGAAAAGAGGAGAATGGAGAAAAAGGCACGTTTGCACCGTCGAGTACGACCGAACGTTTGAAACATCAGAAGCGAGCAGCCATCTTATATACGCATCACTCATTATTCATTACGCACCACGCACCATGGCTACATACACCTACTCAGACAATGTATTCTCTTTTGAAGGCGCGGCATCCGTCCAGGTCGAAGATGATTTCGTCGCGCCCTGGCGAGTGGATTACTCACACATCGACTTCTATCCGTTCCTCCGGGACAGGGTGGCTCGTGTCTGTTCGGGGATTCGTCTCTGTTTCAGTACGGATTCAAGACAGATCGGGCTCGGACTTGCGGAAGTACCGGAGAATCTGAAGGTTGACCTCTTCGTCGATGGCGAGCCAACCGATGAATTGACCATCGAGCCGGGTACGTCAGAGGCCACCTTCAAGGCGCTCAGTGGTGATTGGAAGAGGGTAGAGATCTGGCTGGATCAGGGCCAGCCCTTCAATCTCAGAAACGTGCAGGTGGATGACGGGTCAGCGATTAAAAAGACTCTGGTCACGCAGAGACGATGGATAACTTACGGCAG
>JASLXP010000062.1 GCA_030740295.1 Planctomycetota bacterium | reverse complement strand
CATTCACCATTCACCATTCAATTCTCGCGTCCCCATGCCTTCGATCCGCATCAAGGGAATCGTTCGTATCGCCCGCACGGTCAAGGAACAGCTTGAGCAGGGCGTTCCGGAAAACCGTCTCGAAGATTTCAGGAGGCAGGTGTCTGACACGCTGCATCAGATCGAATCCATCTGCGCGTCAGACGGGCTGACTCCCGACCACCTGCCCGCGCCTTCACGCCGCGCTTACTACGGGCTTAAAGAGATCGATTTCGAAAACCTGCCCTCGAGACCGGCGCCAGTAAAACCTGAGACGATCAAAGTGCGCAACGGGGTGCACAACCTGAAGGTCTTCCATCACTGTGTGAACGAATACGCGTCGCTCAACGCGGTGGACCAGGCTGTAGATGTCATAGGCCCGAAGCTGCAGCACTGGACTGAACAATTCGAATCGATTTTCGAGAGACGCAACGCGGGGCCGCACAATCTGGAAGCCCGCACCGGACGTGCGTATGCATTCTTCAAACTGCTCTCCACCGACGAGCGATTGCGCCTTCACATTGAAACGGTCCATCGCTACTACCTGCTCACTCAGGATCCCTCGTTCTCCCCGAAGAAGCGAGAGCCCTTTATTGAGCTTTCTTATCTCAGCTATCTCTACATGTCTGAGATCAGGCAAGGAAAGCGTCTCTATCAGATCGACGTGGGTTTCCTTGGCGCAGACGATGATGTTTTGCGGGACCTGATCCGATGTATCCATCATCGCGATAGAGAGGTAACCCGCCGGATCAATGACTACCAGATTCACGAAAGTTACAAGGCAATCACGACCGAGCTGTCGATGATTCTCGATCCGCCTGAAGGGAACGCCAAGGGCCGTGAATACGACATGGATGAGATTTTTGAATCAGTAAACAACACCTTTTTCAATGGCAATATCGAACGGCCCCGTCTTCGCTGGAGCCAGAGAGAGACATTCCGGAAATTCGGACACTATTCGTTCATCAAAGACGAGGTCATGCTCTCTTCCACGCTCGACAGTCCGGACGTGCCTCGATCCGTGGTGGAGTTTGTGATGTATCACGAGCTCCTTCACAAGAAACACGGACTGCGAATTGTCGGCGGGAAGAGGTTTGCACACACGGCAGCATTCAAGACCGATGAAAAGCGATTCCCCAATTATCGGGAAGCAGAAGCGGTGATCGGCAAATTGGCAGAGGCGCGTCGCCGAGCGATGTTCTAAGTGACGGGAGATGTGAGCACTTGCGCCCTTTCACTTGCCCGCCAGCGCGCTCCCTCGCGAGAGCAAGGTCAGGAACATATCCTCGAAAGAATCGTCCGTCGTCCATGTCATGTAATTGAGCTGCTGCCGCATGCATGCCTGCTTGATTTCCTGGATGTATGCCTCGAAGGTCTTCTCGTATTGGGACATTTCTCGCTTGGTCAGCCACATCCGCCGCAATTCGCGGGTCTCGACATCGAGCAGTTGGATTTCGCCTTCCAGGTCTGGATGCAACTCGTTGGGATGCAACACATGGATCACATGCGTTTCCGCACCCCACGAATGCGCCGCCGAAAGCGCCTCAAACGACAGCTCGGGTGACCGCCCGAACAGATCGGAAATAAGGAATATGATCCCGCGGCGATCCTTGCCGGGGCGGAATCGGCTCAGCGCACCGGTCAGGTCCGTCACGCCTTCGAATTCGATCTGTGACAGCGTCTTGAGAACGCTGTGGATGTGGCCCTGCCCCTTGAGTGGAGGAAGCTCGCGCTGAACTTCCTCCGACATGCTCATCAATGAAACCCGATGCTGATTAATCAGTCCTAGATAGGCCAGAGCGACCGAGATTTGTAAAGCGACGGTCCGCTTCACTTCATGTGGCTCAAACATGGAACGGCTGCGGTCCACCACAATGTGGATATGAAACTCCTGAATCTCTTCGAAGATGCGAATGAAAACTTTTTCCAGCCGGGCAAACAGCCGCCAATCGATCGCACGGAAATCGTCGCCAGGCGTGTATTGCCGATGGTCCTTGAACTCACGGGTGAAGCCCGGCGCAGGCGTGGGCTGGATGCCCTTCTTCTTCAATTGCCGACGTTTACGCAGTTTGAAGAACAGCGCGCGCAAGCGGTCCAGGAATTCCGGATCGAAGAGTTCAGATTCTGCAGTCATAAAAACTCACTTTCGAAAGTTCTGCGAAACTCATGTGCGTAATCGATGAATCAAACTGACAGCAACGAAATCTATCATTAACCCTTTGCTCCTCACTGGGCTCCCCGTAATATAGCAAGTTCATCGGGCATCGAGCATTCCTTACTCAACGTATTACTCATTACGTCTTCATGCTGCAAGGCCGCCTGTATTCCATCCTGATAAGCCTTAGAGCCAGCATACGGCTCTACGTTTTCACCGAGACCGTCTCAAGAGTTCTGGGAGGACTCGCCCTGTTCTGCTGGCTGAGCCTGGGCCTGGATTTCGCTACGGAAATGAGGCCGGCATTTCGCACCGTCATCCTGGCCGTTGCTGTGCTTGGGCTGGCCATCTTTCTTGCTGGTTCGTTTATTCCCCGATTCTTTGCCAACCTGAGATTCTCACAGCTCGCCCTCGCGATTGAAAGCATGACTCCGGCCCTCGGCGGGCGCCTGATCTCCGCCCTGGAATTGGAAAAGAGCATTTCCGAGGGCGACCAGACCTTTTCACACGCGCTGGCAAGGCAGGCCATGCAGTCTGCCGAAAATGCGGTAGAGGGAGTGCGCTCCTCGCATCTGCTGGATTATGGACGACTTTACCAGATCTTTTCGCTGGGAATCGGGCTAGTGGTCTCGTGGACGATTTTTGTATTTGCTGCGAAGGATTCTGCGAGCATCTGGTTTAAAAGGAATATTATGCTTTCCGCTGAAACAGAATGGCCGCACGAGACCGATTTGCAGATCCCCGGTTTCGAAGACGGCCGCATCCTGATTGCTCGTGGGGATGATTTTCCTGTCAAGGTGCTCGCCGGCGGAAAGCGAATCCCCTCCAAAGTTCAGATTCGCTATCGGATGATGAAATCACGCAGCAAGGGGCGCGCCTATCTGGTTAAGGTCGGTATGAAGGCAGATGGCGACCACGCAGCGGAATTTGTCCATCGCTTCGCAGGCTTGCTTGAGCCGGTCGAATTCGAGGTCCGCGGCGGCGATGATTTCGAAGGACCGTTTGTCATCGAGACGGTGCCGCCGCCGACACTCACCGAACTGAAAATCCTCTGCCGGTACCCGCCCTACACGGGCCTCACCAACGAGACCATCGAGGCCAATTCCCTCGTCTACAATCTGCCCCAGGGTACTGAGTTGGAATTCAAGGGCCGCGCCAACAAGAAACTCGCTCAAATTCGTTACCTGCTGGGCAAGGCCAGCCATGAATTCGCTCCACAATCGGAGAGTGAATTCAGCTTCGGGTTCACTCTCGATGAAAACACTAATATGGGGATCGTCCTCCGCGACGGCCACGGCATTGAGAATCGAGAGGCGGCCCAACTGACCCTGATCGCCCGCCCGGATCGCGCGCCTGAAATTGATGCCAGCCTTCGTGGGATTCGGCAGTCCATCACGCCTCAGGCGATTGTCCCCTTCTCGGGGTCGATTAAGGATGAGTACGGGATCGCGACGGCCGGATTCCGCTACCAGGTCGATGAAAGTGAAAAATTGGAGAAGGCCATTCGGCTGCCTTCGACCCAACTTAAAGAGATGCCGCTCCGAGAACCGTTTGATGTTTTGAACCTGAAGCTGAAGCCCGGCCAGAAACTGCAACTGCAGGTGGTCGCCAGCGACGGAAATACTCTGGCCGGTCCGAAAGAGGGAAGCTCAAAGCTTTTCACATTTGAAATCGTGACACTGGATGAGTTGCTCTCACAGATCGGCGCCCGTGAATTGAACCTTCGCCGCCGCTTTGAGAGGGCCCTGGAGGAGCTCAGAGAATCCCACGGCGATCTTGAATTCATCAAGACCGAGCTCAAGACTGAAAAACCCGATCTCTCCAATCTCAAATTATATTCGGATCGAGTCTTAATCGGCGGCCGAAAAAATCAGAACGAAGTAGCAGGGATTTCCCAGTCTTTCAATGACATCCTTCTCGAGATCCAGAATAATCGCATTGAAAATGAAGAACTGCTCAGACGCCTCGACCAGGGCATCTGCATTCCGTTGTCCGACATCAGCGCCAACAGTTTTCCGGCGATGCTGGAAACCGTTCAGGCCCTGTCGGCCTCCCTGGAAAAACAGCACGGGCAGGTGCCAATTGCGGAAGAGGCGTCAGAATCCGTTATGATGCTCATCGCTGAGATGGAAAAAGTCCTCGCCGCCATGCTGGAAATGGAGGATTTTAACGAAGCTATTGAACTGCTTCGGGGAATCATCCAGCTTCAGAAGAAGATTGACGGAGAGACAAAAGAGCTTCGAAAAAAACGAATCAGGGAGCTCCTCAAATGAACCGAAACATACTCACTTTCCTGTTTGTCATGGGCGGATTCAGTTTCGCCGGTTTGAACGCACAAGAATCCGCACCGACTGACGAGGATGGGATTGCCAACCGCCAGGAGATGGTCAGTGAGAAATTCAAACGTCTTGAGAAAGTAATGCTGCGGATGGCCGAATCCCTGCGCAGTGCAGATGCCAACCGGGCCGCAGTACTGCTCAAAGCGATTTCTCAGTCAAAGGAAGACATGATCGAGCTGCAGTTCACCCGACTCGTGGAGCTTCTGCACGTGGGCAAGCTCGGCACCGCTTCAAAAAATCAGAAGGAGCTCCGACAGGATCTGTCCTCGCTACTGAATCTGTTGCTCTCAAGCGAGCGCGGACAGCGCCTGAGGGACGAGATCGAGAAACTCAAGGCACAGATTCGCGAACTCGACGGGATCATAGCGGAGCAGAAACGATTGAAGACTGAGACTGAGGACAGGATTTCTGAGACTCCCGATCTTGCGCGGCGTCAGAAGAAGCTTTCGAACCGTTCAAAAAAACTCGCCAAGAATGTCAAAGGTGAGGACAGCGACGGCGAACAGTCTGGCAAAGAGAGCAAAGGGAAGGAATCGAAAGGCTCAGAAAGCGAAGGCTCGAAAGGATCGGAGAGCCAGGGCTCGGAAGGTTCCGAGAGCGAAGGCTCGAAGGGATCGGAGAGTCAGGGCTCAAAAGGCTCTCAGAGCCAAGGCTCGAAAGGCTCTCAAAGCCAGGGCTCGAAAGGCTCAGAAAGCCAGGGCTCAAAAGGGTCTCAGAGCCAGGGCTCAAAAGGGTCTCAAAGCCAGGGCTCGAAAGGCTCACAGAGCCAGGGCTCGAAAGGACAGTCTGGGGGCGAGAGTGGGGAGGAATCGGGCGAAGAGGGGGCAGGCCAGATTGAGGAGGCTTCCGAAGAGATGGAAGAAGCCAAAGAGGATCTCGACGAAGAGAAAAGTGACGACGCGGCGGAAGACCAGAAGGAAGCCCTGTCCAAGCTCGAGCAGGCAAGGCGTGAGCTGGAAGAAATTCTCCGCCAACTGCGTGAGGAAGAGCGCGACGCCATCCTGGCCGCGCTGGAGGCCCGCCTTCACCGGATGCTGCAGCGTCAGAAAGTGATCAACAAAGCCACGGTCCGGCTTTCAGAGATACCTGAAGAAAAACGCACTCGAACGGAAGAACTGGAAGCGGTGACGTTTTCCAAAGTAGAAACAGGCCTGGCGAACCAGGCGAACGCCGCGCTTGCCATTCTGAAAGAAGAAGGCACGGCTGTGGCATTCCCGGAAGCGATCATGGAAGTACGCGAAGACATGAAGACCGTGGCCGCCCTTCTCGCAAAAGCAAATACAGGCGATTTCACTCAATCGGTGGAGATCGACATCGTGAAAGCGCTCGAGGAAATGATCGAGGCGCTTCAGCAGGAGCGCCAGAACTCCGCACAGCAGTCCGGCAAGCAGGATCAGGACGGCACCCCACAGGACCCGGCGCTGATCGAATTGCTGGCCGAGTTGAAAATGATTCGCTCGATGCAGATTCGAGTGAATAACCGAACCGATCGCGTTTCGAAGCTGCTGGAATCGCAGAAGGACCTGACTCCGGAAATTCGCGAGGCCATTAAGAAATTGTCCGTCCGCGAGAAAAGAATCGTCAGAGTCACGACCGACCTGGCCACCGGTAAAAACAAATAAGGAGCATTATGAAATCGCTGATCGGCCTTATCTTCATCCCTGCACTGATTACGGCGCAAGAGCAGTACGAGATCGATCTGCCCGCCCAACAGGAACAGTTTCTTCGCCAGCCCGAGCCCATCAAGGCGCCCACGGCTGAACAGGTCAAAGCTCGATTCTCTCAATGGCTGAAGGAGCGTTCCAAAGATGCAGATCAGAAGGATGTCGCCTGGCAGAGCGGCAAATCGACTTCTCAGAATCTGTTCGAGGCATTCAGCTCGACCCATAAAGATGTCAAGGCCCTCGCAGACAGCATGCAGAGCAGAGAAACCGGAGAAGTTCTCAAAGGCATTCAGTCTCTGCTGAAAAAAGAAGCAGGTCCCTTCCTTGCCACCAACGTCGGTTTCGAGGCAGCGCGTTATCTGACGCGTGTCCAACATTATGATGAAGCATTGGGGGTTTACGCAGACCTCGAGGTGGACGAATCGGTCGATCCGGCCGCATTCCTCTTCTTCCGGGCCATCTCAGAATTTGGGCTTCTGCACAAAGACGACGCCATCGACACGCTGACCCGCATCGTTCAGGACATCGAAGGCGGCCCTGAACGCTACAAGGCCGTGGCTGAAATTCTCCTGCTCGATCTTCAGTACCTCGACGAAGACGGCCTCGAACATTTGGCCCGCAGCATGGATGACGTCAAACGCCGGCTGTCCCTCGACCGGGTAGGCGAAAAGGTGAAAGAAGAGCAAAAGGAGATCATCGCCAGGCTCGACAAGATGATCGATAAGATCGAGAACCAGAGCGGCGGCGGTGGTGGCGGAGGAGGAGGGAGCGGTAGCAAACCAGGACCTGGCGGCCAGGGGGCACCTGCCGCTGATTCGAGTGTGCTTCGCGGGAAAGGCGCCGGACGAGTCGACAACAAGAGTCTCAAAGGCGCCAGCGCCTGGGGTAACCTGCCCGAGAAAGAAAGGGCGCGAATGCTCCAGGCCCTCGGCCGCGACTTCCCGGATCATTACAAGAACGCGATCCAGGAATATTTCAGAAAGCTCGCAGCGGAAGAGAACGCCCCGTGATGTGTGGTGGCTCAAATGCCCAGTTTTAACTCGTGGCGGCAGGCTGCAAGCCTGTCAGCCCATTGCAGATTAATCAAGGCAATCCAATGAAAATGGATGCACTGGCCATGTTGCCCTTCCTCTTCTGTTCGACCTTCGGCTGCCTTCACGCAGACGAAGCCGAATTCCGGCTTCTCGATGAAGAGCCCATACAGGGCGCGCTCATTTCTCTCGACGCCGAAAACCTGCGAATCAAGACCAAGGACAAGGAGATAGGGCGAGCCATCGAACAGGTCCTCAAGATCGTCTTTGGTAACAGGCAGGCACCATCCGCATCCCTTTACACACTTGAACTCACAGATGGCTCCATACTGCAGGCGAAACAGATATCCTTCGATTCCAAGAAAGCTTCGGTCAGAATGTCCGGAGGCCATTCGATTGAGATGAAGCCTTCTTCACTGAAGTTGCTGTACAAAAGCGGACTGTCGGCGGACCAGATAAAAGCCATCCGGAACTCGGCTGCCCAGATGGATACTGCCTTCATCGCGAAGAAAGACATCCTGGACAGCCTTGATGGCGCGGCCCATTCCTTTGACGGTAACAATCTCCAGTTCGAATGGGACAACGAGACTCTTCCTATCTCAAAGGACAGACTGGCAGGCATCCTTTTCTATCGTCCCCGTGCACAAGGAGGAACCCCAAAGTGCCTGATCGAGGACGTCCTCGGCAACAGTATCTGGGCTAAGAGCGTCCAGTTGATCGGCAGCCAACTGAAAGCAGAATCTGCTCTCGGCTTCACCACCGCGCTCGAATTGAAATTGGTCAAAGTGCTGGATTACAGCCTGGGAAAGGTCGTCTTCCTGTCAGACCTTCAGCCCGCGTCCGTTCGTGAAACGCCATTCTTTGACATCGTCTGGCACTACACAGTCGACAAAAACCTGCGCGGCGATCCGCTCCGCCTGGACGGTAAGCAATACAAACGCGGCCTGTCCCTCCACTCCCGCTGCAGGCTCACCTACTCCATCGCCGGCAAGTACAAACGCTTCGTCGCAGACGTCGGCATAGACGATTCTGTTGGCCAATTGGGACATGTCCTCTGCCAGGTGATCGGGGACGGCAAGACTCTGTTCCAGTCAGAGATCGAAGGCGGGCGGCCGCCAAAGAAACTGGATCTGGAGGTGAAGGGCGTTCGCACACTCGTGCTGTTTGTGGATTTTGGCCAGCGTCTGGATATCGGTGACCGGCTGAACTTCGCCGATGCGAAATTGGTTCGATAGGCGGCATTTTACTCTTTTGCGATTGTCCCGGGACGACCTTCCGCACCGTTCAATGAGGTGGAAGATATGCCAGGTCGCCAGGTCACAGACCATTGCTCTGACGCGCGGCACTGCTATACTCCCGCCCCGCTTTTCGGAACGTCCAATGGAAGGCGAGCTGTCGCGGAGCGCCAACACCACAATGGCCAGAAAAAGGAAGAAACCACAGCCTGCGTCTGATGAGAATCCAAGCGGATACAAGCTGATCGTCCGCAATAAGAAAGCCGGCCATGATTTCGTTCTCGAAGATCGCTTCGAGGCTGGGCTTGTACTTCAGGGCACAGAGGTAAAGTCCCTCAGAAACGGCCGTGCCAACCTCTCCGACAGCTTTGCCAGGCTGGATAAGGAAGAATTATTTGTCTACGAATTGGAGATTCCGCAATACACCCATGGCACCTACAACAACCATCAACCCAAACGGCCGCGCAAGCTCCTTCTTCATCGTCGTGAAATAAACAAACTGAAGCCACAGCTTCGTGAGAAGGGATTCACTTTGATTCCGACACGACTTTATTTCAAACGCGGCTTTGCGAAAATAGAGATCGCCGTCGCTCGCGGAAAAACCAAGGGCGACAAACGTGAGGATCTGAGAAAGAAAGATCACGAGAAAGAAATGAAACGCTACAGTTAGTACAGAAATCGGGTAGAGTTTTGACAGTTCATTGACATGTTGACGGAATCAATTTTTCCGGGGGCGAATGGTATCGACCGGGCAATGGATTTATCGGTTGCGTTCCGAGGTTGTCAGGTGGCCTCGTAAAAAACCTGGCGAACAATTCATCTGCCAACGCAGATTACAGAATGGCAGCGTAAAGCCGCCCGCGCTCTTCTTTCAGCCTGCGGGTTGAAGAGCGCGTAACCATAGCAGGCTGGCGTCCAATCTTCTGGTGAGGTGGAGAGGGCGTAAGACATTAGCCTGACCTGCGCCGACCGCGCTTGTTCATCAGCTACCGCAAGGCAAAGACCCATCGATGAACTATGAACGTAGAAGCCGCTACTGAAATGTCACGGGACGCGGGTTCGATTCCCGCCGCCTCCACCACGTTTTACGACGCATCAATAACGCCTATCTCTTTGTCAATCAGGGGGATAGGCGTTGCTTGTTCTGCTCCAGCTGCCACGATCTGCAATGAATCTGCAATGGCTGCACCCTCGGTGGTGCGACGCATCACCTGCGCGGGCTGCATCAGCAGAGCAGACCCCAGAGAGTGCCATACACAGCACGTTTCCTCACGGGGCTTCCGAGAGCAAGCTGGATACCCCACTGCTCGGAAGTCGGACGAATTCGCATCTTCTCTTATGCGAATCACTCGATAGGGTTGAGATTCGAAAGTGTCGCTCCAATCTGGAGTGCATTATCTGCATGAAACGGTTGCGACTCCACGAACGGACCGCGTGCCATTTGCGCCTGCGATTCTTACACAGTTATTCCTCTGAAGATCTCTTACGCACGTAAGTGCCTACGGGCGCAAGGCCACTAAAGTTTAAGGCTATCACTTCTCCGCTTGACGCGGAGAAGTTCGTGGCACGGGCGTCTCGGCCGTGCCACGATTTTGGTTGTTGCCGCAAGGCCACTAAGAAAAGATGTGAACGCTCACATTCACCTTTGAAAGAAATGTCGAGCGTTAAAGGGTTAAATTCTGCCGACACTCGGCACACTTGTTGTATAATGGCTGGCTATGGACAGACTCCACAGCACCCTCAGCCTGGTCGTTATCGCCTCACTGGCAGTGGGTCCTCATTGCTTCTGCATGACCTGTCCTGCTCCTGAAGGGGCGGAGAAGGAAGCGTCAGAAAGCCACTCGTGCTGCTCAAATTCCTCCGATGAAGGAGACAGTATCGACCGGCCCGTTGAGAGCGCGGAGTGCTGCTGCGATGAAGTGCCGAAAGTATCTCCCATGTCTCTGGATGGTGCGACTGCATCCGTCGACACCCATCAGGCGCTCGTATCGGAAACCTGCTTTTCATCCAACCAAACTGGCTTTTCAGCCTCCCGCCGCGTCTTACCTGCCTGGCCGCCCGGCTGCGCGACAGGTGAGATCCCCATCTACATTAAGACGGGGCACCTACTGATCTGAGTTAGAAGAACCTCTGTCGTGAGGACAGGCGTCCAGCCTGTCCAAAAGCACGGGTCTGAAACCGTGTCATCCATATGACCGGCCTTGACGGTTCTTCCTTCTTTACTGGATCAGAATCATGCGAATCATCATTTCGTTCCTGCTCCTGGCGGGCAGTGCATCTGCCGAGTCACCTGCGGAATCTCTCCAGGCTCTCATTCAGCACGCGTACAAAAACAGCCCTGAGATTAAGGCTGCGCGGGCCCGCTGGCAGGCGGCCATCGAACGCTACCCCCAGGCTACATCGCTCCCAGATCCAATGCTGGCTTACGGATATTTTGCCAGCTCGGTCGAAACACGCGTGGGGCCGCAAAGGCACCGCATCGGCCTGAAGCAGACCTTGCCCTGGCCGGGCAAAAGAAAACTCAAAGGAGATATCGTCCGCAGTGACATAGAGATTGCCCGGCTGAGATATGAAGCCGCCGTCCGTGACGTTATCGTCGCTCTCAAGGTCGCCGTCAGCGAACTGCAGTATCTGAATGCCGCGGTCCGTCTTACACAACAACAACAGCGATTGCTTGCCGAGACTGAGAAACTCGCCACTAATGAATACGCCGAAAACAAGGCAACGCTCCAGGATCTTCTGCGAGCCCAATCGCAATCGGCCCAGCTTACCTATGACCTGATCAATCTCAGCGAGCAGACTGAAGCCCAGGTCACCCGCATCAATGCTCTCCTGGATCGTGATCCGGAAGCAGCTCTGGAGCTCAACGGTGCAGCGATTGATTCAAGGGTCACGAGCCCGATTGAAACACTCTACGAGCAGGCCCTCCAGAATCGCCAGGAGATACTGCTGGCAAGGCAGCTCGAGCAGCGTTCGGACAGGGCTGTCAAACTTGCTGAGAAACAGAGCCGGCCGGATGTCACCCTGGATTTGCTCTACATCGAAACGGGCAGCGCTCTGAATACGCAACAGGATGACGGCAAAGACCCAGTCATCATCGGCATGGCGATCAACGTCCCAATCTGGGGCAGCCGCAATCGGGCACGAGTCCACGAAGCCATGCACGGACGGCGTGCGGCGGCCTTCAGTACGAGGGCACTGGAGAACAGAACCCGCGCCGGCATCAAAGTCACCTGGCTTAAACTTGAGAATGCCCGGCGACTGATCGTTCTCTACCGGGATCGGCTCATCCCACATGCCAGGAAATCAACGGAACTGGCAGAGACGCTGACCCGAGACACGGGCAGCACTCTCAAGCAGTACCTCGAAACGCAATCCATCTGGTTGAATTTTAATCTCGCCTATCAGCGCGCCTTGGCCGATCGCGCCATCCATCACGCAAAACTCGAGCAACTGACAGGAGGAACGGTGAAATGAAGCTCTATGAATTCTTTGTCCTTTCTATCCTGGCCTTGAGTGCATCCATCGTTCACGCCAGTCCCTTCCAGGACACCTATCAAAACCTGAAACGCCGGGAGGCCCTGGCGACGCCTCCTCAGTACTACCTGGATTCGGTCGAGGCCGTCCCCACCGACGCCGCGGGAGAATCCCTTCCAGAGTCGCCCCCAGTGCCGGTGAAGGTGGATGCCAAAAGTGAACGCAAGAATGCGTCACAGCTCTCGGCATCTCTCTTTTATGATTTCGAATCAGAGCACTTCAAGAGACTGCGAAAGCTCGCACATGCAGACCTTGACAAGCACCTGGCTGACGGCATTTCGCTGGACAAACTTCTGGCCATTGCCTTCGAGCGTAACCCCCGCCTCGCATCCCTCAGACAAGCGTGGCAAGCCGCTAACGAGCGGTATCCCCAGGCCGTTTATCTGCAGGATGTGTTGAGCCAGTACAACGCTTTTACCAAGCAACTGAGGACGAAGGCGGGCGGCCAACAGCACAGAGAGCGGATCGCCAAGACGTTCCCCTTCCCTGGCCCTCTGTCCCTGAAAGGGGATGTTATCCAGCGTGACGTTGAGCTGGCGCTCCTTGAATACCAGCTCGGCGTGCGAGACATGATGACTGAACTGCGGGTGGCTTATGACGACTGCCTCTACATTCTCAAGGCCGTAGAGATCACGGATGCGCACCGGCAGCTCGTGACCGGTTTCCTGCCCATTGCAAACCGCAGGCTTTCAGTCAGTAAAGGGACATCAAGTGACGTCATCAGAGCCCAGATTGAGCTCAATCGTCTTTCAGACACTCTGATCACGCTGAAAAAGAATCAGTCCACGATATCGGCACGCATCAACACGCTGCTCCACCGAGCGCCACAGGCAAAACTGGGTGTACCAGAGGAGATGAAAGATCCTCCAATGCCGAAATCCGTGGATGCACTCCTCACATCGTCGCTGAAAGAAAAGCAGGAGCTTCGCCGCATCGAGCTGAAGATCCAGAAGATGAATCTGGTCATCGAGCTTGGCGAGAAGATGACCTATCCCGATCCCAACATCGGTACCAGTGATTTCGAACACCGGTCTGGCCCATCCAGCACGGCTACCTTCAAAGAAACGCCGCGGCTCATGCTGCGTCCCTGGTTCGGCAAAGACGACGCGTACCTGCGGGAACTGCGCAAGAAACGAGATTCGATGAAAGGACACCTTGCCGACCGGAGAGATGCTGCCCGCTTCCAGGTCATCCGCACTCACTTCCAGCTCGATGCGTCGCGCCGCCAGGTCGAGCTCTATCAGAAGACGCTGCTTCCTCAGGCAAAACAGAATCTCAACACCTCACTGATCGCCTACCGCAGCGCTAAGGTCGAATTCATCACCTTGATGGATGCCGCACGGCTCTGGTTGAATTTCAACCTGTCCTTACACGGTGCGATGCGTGACTACCGAAAGCACTACGCTCTTCTGGAGCAGGTGATCGGAAAAAGACTGGAAGAAGATCGGAGTCAGAAAACTGAAGACTGAAATTGAGCACCTACCTGAGTGGGAGCACTAAACCCGGAGAACACCGATGAAAACAGAGCCTCAGACACTGAAACGTTTTCTGGAATACGCCCAGCGCGATGCGATCAGCCTGGTCCTGCTGGTGCTGGTTGCGCTGGCCTGCAGTTCGATTGCCTATCGAATCGGAATCAGCAAAGGCAAGACATTATCACTCGAAAAAGAAGCCCCTGTTGAACCGGAGACCTCCAACGCTCCCACCACGTGGACGTGTTCGATGCACCCGACCATCCAGTTGCCAAAGCCGGGACAGTGTCCCCTCTGTGGAATGGATCTGATTCCACTTGAAAAGGGCAATGCCGATGGCAGGCCCCGCACGCTGGTGATGTCACCCGCGGCCATGGCGCTCGCCGAAATTCGCACGCGTCCTGTCGAACGCAGGTTCGTTACTCACACCATTCAGATGGTCGGCAAGGTTCATTACGATGAAACGAAGCTTGCATACATCACGGCCAATTTTCCGGGCAGGCTGGACCGTCTCTTCGTCGATTACACAGGCGTCACGGTCAAGAAGAATGACCACTTGGTGGAAATCTACAGCCCGGAATTGCTGACCGCGCAGCAGGAACTCCTGGAAGCCATTAAGGGTGTTCCGAAGGGAGAAGACACGCCAGCAGAGCTCCGTGAAATGGCTCAATCCCTGGTGAAATCCGCGGAAGAGAAACTGCGCCTGTGGGGTCTGAACAGCGACCAGATCGAGTCCATCAAGACCAGCCAGACGCTGAAGGACAACCTGACCATCAACGCGCCGGTGGGTGGCATCGTTATCCACAAAACCGCGCTTGAAGGCATGTGGGTCAAAACCGGCTCAAAGATATACACCATTGCCGATCTCTCCCGCGTCTGGGTCTTCCTCGATGCGTATGAATCAGACCTGCCCTGGGTTCATTACGGTCAGAATGTCGAGTTCGCAACGGAGGCATACCCGGA
>JASLXP010000061.1 GCA_030740295.1 Planctomycetota bacterium | reverse complement strand
CTGGACTAGTCTTAATGATCTCCTGCTGCGCCGGAAATCCGGGCGTCGTTGTCCATAGCTTTCGTTGGCAAAGACGAGATGGTGCGGTCGGGACTCGTGTTTGCATGGGTGTTGCTCGGGCATCAAACTTGCCGGTCCGCTTGACCATCCCAGGCAGTGCGGCCGACGCATGAGGCCGATGGCGGCATCATCTACGAGGTCGATCTTGGCTTCGCCTGGTGGTTTCGTCGCGACAAGCCCAGACTTTCTCGAACATATCCACCGCGAGGTTCTTTAGCAGCGAGCAGGGCCAACTGCTCTGGGACGAGTAAACCAGCCGTCAGATTGCCGAATCCCGCCCTTGACTGAGCCGGGATCAGGTATCATACTGTCTGAAATCGGCATGGGGACGGTCCCCGTGCCCCAACGAACGTGCGAAACGGACCAAACGGATGCGCCAGGTGGTGAACAGGGCTGAAGCGGGGCGCCAAGCGAGCGCCGAACGCCCCCCCCACTCCCCAAATCCCTCACTGGCCGGGCCACCGACGCACAGTTACGCGGAATCAAATTTCCTATCAGTGACGATGGGCACCTCTGGCCATACCATTACCGGTCTCGGAAGAAAAGATGACGCTGCTGACCGTACGATAGTTCGGATACGCTTACACCAGCCGAAAGGATCAAAGCGTGGATATGCTGACGCCAAAGGAAAGGATTCTGAAGACACTGGACGGTCAGGAAGTCGATCGTCTCCCGGTTTACGACATCATCCATAACGTCGAGCTGATCGAATACCTCGCCGACGATAAGATCACGAGCGCCAACGCCGAGGATATCACCTGCAAAGCGGTGAGCAAGGTTCTGGATCTGGTGAGGCATTTCTGTGTCCCGTCGAGCCTCGAGGAGCGGACTTATCGAGATGAAGACGGGTTTGTCTATCTTCACCAGTGGTGGACCAGAGAGATCGTTGAAAGGCCCAACACGACCGTCGAGCAGACCCGGGACCTGATGAAAAGGGACGTTGACAGGATACACAAGGCCATTGAAGAAGGTAAGGTCTGCTGGCAGGCCCTGGAGCACCTGGAGTTGTTGGGCGAGCATTGCCAGACGTTCGAAGAGGTCAAGGAGCTCTTCCTCAGGATCGCAAACAAGCTCGACGGCACGTGTATGGTGGCTCCGGAGAGTCTGCCCGGGATGTACACCGCGCTGAACCGGTACGGTTTCGAGATGACCATATACGCCTACTACGACTATCCGGACGATTTCTTCGCGATGTATCATGCCCTGTGCGACTACGAAGTAGCCAAGATACACGCCCTGGGCGACCTGGTGGAAGTGGCGCCGGTGGCGCTGCTATCCGAGGCCGTGGCGTACAACACCGGGCTTATGTTCAGCCCCGAGTTCATACGAGAGGTGCAGTATCCGAATATCAAGCGAATAATCGACGCGCTGAAATCGCACGGTTACAAGGTGATTTTCCACGCCGACGGAACCAAGTGGGAAATACTGGACGACATAGTTTCCTTCGGAGCCGATATCATCGACCCGTGCGAAACCATGGCGAATATGGACATCAGGAAGTTCAGGGAGCTTTATCCCGACACGACGATCGCCAGCCCGGTCGACTGCCAGGAGCTGCTGGCGCTGGGACCGAAGGAAAGAATCGCCGACGCCTGCTGGAAGGTCCTGGACGACTGCGGCGGCAAGAGAGTCCTGACCGGCTCAACGTCGGAAATACACCCCGGTATTTCAGTTGAAAACGCGATGACGATGTACGACATTTTTCGCAATCAGGCGGTGCGGTCCTGAATCGCATGAAAGCATAGAAGGAGCGTTTGCACATGTCTGATCTTAAGGCCAGAATGATTCGCCCTCGAATAGGTCTCCTGCCCACCGGGCACCTGATATATTGGGATCAATTTCCCGGCCTGGAGGAAATGGCCCTTGGGATGCTCAGTGAAGCTCGTGAGCATCTGGATAAGATTGGCGATGTCATCACGCCCGGCCTGGTGGATACCGAAGAAAAGGCCTTTAACGCCGGAAAGTTCTTCAAGCAGGAAGATGTGGACTTACTGCTCGTGTTTCCCCTGGGATACACCACCGGTATGGTTGTCGTTCCGTGCGTCAGGCAGCTCGATGTTCCTGTTCGCATCCTCAACGCGCACAAAGACAGCTCGTACGATTACCAGAACGCCGATACGGCGACCTACCTGTACCACGAAGGCCCGTGCTGCATTCCCGAATATGCCGCAGGGCTGGCGAACATGGGCAAAAAGTTCAGGATACGCACCGGTCACTTCGGTCAGGAGCGGTTCTGGGATGAGGTCCGGGCCGATTGCATCGGCGCTTCAGCGGCGCGAGCCTTTGGTTCGATGAATATCGGACTCCTGGGGACAACGTACACGGGCATGGTCGACATGCCTGTCGATGAACACCGTCTGCTGCGTGCGACAGGGCGCCTGCTGGTTCGTCCCGAAGTCGAGGAGATCGAAGAAGCTTATCACCGCGTCACGAAGGATCAACTACAGGATATGTATCGTCAGCTTCGCGAGCTGTACGATATTGACGACACGGTTACCGAAGAACACATGGAGTTTTCGGCTCAATTGGCGGTAGCCTACCAAGAGGTTATTCTCAAGTATGACATTCATGCTTTCGGTTATTACTGGTGGGGACAGAAAGAGCTGGTGACCCAGTTGCGGTCTCAGTCTGGTCTTGCGGTTTCTCGTCTGGCGGCTATGGGCAGGCCGGGCGTGACCGAAGGCGATGTCAGGACGGCGATGGCTATGAAGATCCTCGATCTGCTCGGGGCCGGAGGGATGTTCGTCGAGTTCTTCGCGATGGATTTCGATGATGACACAGTGCTTGTCGGTCATGACGGACCGGCCAACATCAACATGAGCCAGGGCAGGCCCCGGTTGCAGCATCTGGAGGTCCATCACGGTAAGACCGGACATGGGCTCGGGATCGATTTCGAGGTCGCCAAAGGCCCGGTAACTCTCCTGAACCTCAGCCAGTTTGACGCCGGAGACACTTTCAAGCTGATCTATTCCATTGGCGAGGTCGTCGGCGGGGACATACTCAACATAGGCAACCCCAACTGCCGAGTGAAAGTGGCGAAACCGATACACGAATTCTTCGAACAATGGTGCCAGCAGGCCCCCACGCACCATATCGCACTGGGGACCGGAGACCACAGCCAGGAGATCGAAGCTTTCGCAGAGGCAATGGGATTCAGAGTTGTGAGAGTATGATGTCCAGCGGCGTGAGCCAAGCCGAGACGTATCGTATCCAGCCCTATCACATGAACGGACTCAATTGGACTTTGGTCCCCGACGATCCGGAAAGGGACAATATCGTCATCGTCACCGGTTTCATGCCTAACTGGTGGGACCATGAATATGGAATATCCTTCCGCAGAGATTTTCATCTGGACCCCGAAGTGCACGCCGCGACCCTGCGCCGTATGGCTATGCTGTTGAACGAGCGGTTTGGCGAGCTGCCTAATTTCTTCTTTTCTCCGTTTGATTACGAAGATTCATATCCGACCGAGAGAAGGTATGGCGACGCCCTGATCCCGGCGCTTTTCGACATCGAGGTTTCGTATGATGAAGCCAGCGGTCATCCCTATACGGATTGTGCGGGCCTTTCCGACCGCCAGGCCCTGGCGCTGACTGTACCGGACGTCGAAAACCATCCGGCGTTGAGGGCTGTCATGGACGGGCGTTTGGACGCGGATGTTCCGA
>JASLXP010000060.1 GCA_030740295.1 Planctomycetota bacterium | reverse complement strand
AAAGACCAAGAGAAAGACCAAGAGAAAGACCAAGAGAAAGACCAAGAGAAAGACCAAGAGAAAGACCAAGAGAAAGACCAAGCTTCAGCCGAAGAGTTTCAGCTCTTTACCTGGCTGACACGCCGAAATCTCGATTAAGAGGCCGAGCAAGATAACGAGTAAGAGAAATGAATCAGCGGTGATGTCCGATGCTCCCTCTTACTCGTTATCTTACTCCTTATCCTACCGCAGCCTTTGGTCGCAACCGAAATGTTTCAACTCTTACTTTTCTTAAATCTCAACTTCCCTGATGGCAGACTGCAGGCTCATATTAATTTAACCTGGCTAACAGGCTGGTGCCAGCCTGTCAGCCGTCGTTCTCTCAGTTCCCAATAAAACAGTCGAATCAACACTGTGTCACTTTCGACGATCTGATCAGATCACGTTTTCCTGGGCTGATAGGCTGGTGCCAGCAACTTATGGTAGCGGCGGCGTCTCGCCGCCGAACTTCTGCGGCGGGACGCCGCAGCTACGCAGGAAATGGGGCTCTGACTTTTTACGAACAAATCTGGCAGCCTGTCGTCACACCATTCACGCCAAATGGCACAGCTTGGGTTAGATTTTCAGGTCTGCCGAAGCAGGGGTTGGAGTAACGGCTTTAGCCGGGTCTTCGGAGCCATTATCTCGCCAAGACCCGGCTGAAGCCGTTACTCCAACTTCACTCGAGATTCGCTTTCAATTCTCGGGCCGGCGTGGAAGGCGGACGGTGACCTTGCCGCGGGGAGCTTCGGATGGTCGAGGCACGTCGAGGATTTCCAGGGCGCCGAGGCGGCCGCGGTAGAGGTAATCGCCATCTACGTCGTGGCCGAAATTCATGCGATAGCCACCGATGTGGTGGGCGATCAGTTTTGGCGATTGGATGTCGCTGATGTCGAAAATCTTGATGCCGTCCATGTACTCCGCAACGTAGAGCATGTGCCCTTCCAGGTAAACCTTGTGCGGCCCCCAGACTCCGTCGTAACGGTAGATGGTGTGGAGCAGTTTCGGTCTGGCCGGGTCGGTGGCGATGTCGTATAGCTCGATCCGATTGTAGGTGGGGTCGCTCAAGCCGCGTGGATTCCAGAATGGCAGGCATAGCCGCCCTTTCCTGGCGAACAGGTAGCTTCGGCCCACGGGTGTTTTGATGAAGCTGAGTTCTTTGCCGGGCGTGGCCGGATCGGAAACGTCGAAAGTGGTGATGCCCCGCCGGCGTTTGGGATCGCCGCTGACTGAAGCATAAAGATGTTTCCCCACGACGCCCAGTCCCCAGGTTCGCGTGCCTGCGGCCACCGGCGGAAGACCCCTGGGCTGATCGGGACGACTGACATCCACCCGGTTGATGCCGCTGGTGTAAACTTTGCCTGCGCCATAAGCCAGGCCCAGGTCGCCAGCGAGGGCGCCGAGGCGTTTCACGTTGTGGATGTCCCGCGCATCAAAGATGCCGCCGCCACCTCCGATGGCGAAGACAAATCCCTTTCCGTCTCCAGTGATCGTGCGCACGATGGCCCCGGTGTAAAACTGCTTCGTTATGACGGGCTTTGCAGGGCGCGATGCATCGATGAAGAACACGCCGCCGTTGTAGTCGGTCACCGCCACGTTCCCGTTCCATGCGTAAACGTCCCGAACCTCGCCGGACGCGGGCGCCCGGCCGATTTCGCTGGGCTTTTCAGGATTGGATACGTCAATGATGTAGACCCCGTAGTAATAATCCGAGACATAAACCAGGCTGCCCTGCATGGCCACCCCGGTACACTGGAAACGGGGCCTCTTGGTGAACTGATTCTTGGCGAAATCGGTGACGCCACGCAGAGCCGGTTTGTCAGGATTGGAGACATCGAAGACGCTGAGCCTGCTGTTGTTTGCGACGCAGACGGTATTGCCGTACGCAGCCACGCCGATGCCGGGCCTTGTGCAGAGGCCGGGCTTGCCGATGTCGATGTTGCCACGATTTCTTGGATTGGCCGGATCGGACAGATCAACGAGCCAGAGCTTGCCCGCATCGAGCAAAGCCGCGACCTTGCCGGCGAGGGCCACCTGCCTGGCCTGGGGTTTTTCGCGGTGACTGAATTCGGAAACAATCTGCGGCCGGAGAGGATCGCTCACATCGACGACGATCAAGACGCCTCTTGCGGTTATGAGATGATTTCCAAGGACGCGGAGCTCTTTCTTATAAAACTTGTGCTCGAAAACGGAGGCAACAACCTGCGGTCTCGTCGGGTCTTTCAAAGAAACGACACGCAACGGCCCGCCGGCGACAAATACATAATCGCCAACCGCTGCCATCGGCCCTCCACCCCGTCCCCGTCCGTAAGCGGCCGTGCCCACGAGTACCGGCCTGGCCGGATTGCGTACGTCATAGACCATCAGGTGCTGCATGTTGCCCGTCACCAGTGCGTAACGTTCTTTGTAAGTGGCGACGTAATCGGCGAAACCGCTGACCAGTCCGGAATAGCCGATGGGCCTCGGATTTCGGGGGTCGCTCGCATCAATGACTTGAAGCCCTTTCTCCTCCTCATCTCCGGCAACGAAGATCAGATTGCCCCGCACGGCCACGTCCTCAGCCCAGCAATTTGGCAGATGCACGAGACCCTTCAGCCTGACTGGGTCGTTATCTCCAGCGGCGAATTTGAAACGCCCCGTGCGCGGATCAATTCCAATGCGGCCATTCGGGATGCGGGGAGCCTTCGAGAGGTCAACCGCCATCGGCCGCAAGGGCCGTGCGCTGACCGTGCCGACGCAGTTGGCAGCTTCCTGGGAACATACATCCACACCATCGACAAAGACCGTCACACCTTCGGGAGTTCCGTACGTGCTGAGCAGCCGTCTGGCATCGAGCGCTCTGCCCTCTGCGTCTTCAAGGGCGTACGGGCGATTGTCCTTCGAGAACGAGAAGGAGGTCGGGTCTCTGTCAGAATTGTTACCAGCGGCCGCGGTGTAGGGCTCCGCGTCGAGATGCGTTGCTATCAGAGAAGCGAGAAAGGCAAACGCGATCAGATTTCTCATAACGACGGTTCTCCAGATCGGCCCATCGTGGGGACAAACTCCCGGTCGGCTCGTCACTGCAATTGAGGGATCACACATCATCTCGGCAAATTCACAATTTCCAGTGCGGCGCGCAGACCGACGAAGGCGTGGCGATCATCAATGCAGGCACGAAAACTAACGACCTTCCACCAGCGGCTGAATTTGTAGTGGCCGCCGAGGTAACGGGGGCGGGTGAGTTTCGATATGTCGAACACCTTCAGCCCGAAACAGTAATCCATGACGCACACAACATTGCCCCTGGCTTCAACGTCAAGGGGGTGCTCGATGCCTTGGTAAAC
>JASLXP010000059.1 GCA_030740295.1 Planctomycetota bacterium | reverse complement strand
CTTGGCCTACACTACGATGGTGATGCAGGGAGCCGGGGTCAGCATCCGCGAAGCCATGCTTACGCTGGTGAACAAAGAATACCGGCACGGCTCTTCCGAAGTTCCGCTTCTGTGGAGCGTAGATGTTACGGATGATGTGTTCAGTAGGGCCGCGGCGTTTGAAGAACTCAGGCCGGAGATTGAGTTGGCACTGACGGCGCAGGCATGTCCGGAGGCTACGCTAATATGGGCTTGCCGAGGATGCGACTTCTTTGCTGACCAGTGCGTCGGCAGGGGTATGACTGACTCCATATTTGAAGTCCCACGCATCGGTGCCAAGAAATTTAGTGCTTTGCTCGAGCGCGGCGTCACAGAAATAGACGATGTCCCGTCAGATTTCGAACTCTCCGGCCATCAGCGCAGGGTAGTGGACTCGGTGCAAGTGGGGGAAATGTGGGACTCGGAGAATCTCGCAGAGGCAATCGACGCATGGGAATGGCCATTGTTGTACCTGGACTTCGAAACTGTGTCGACATGTCTCCCGCTCTACGATGGCCTGGGGCCTTACAATCAGATCCCCACGCAGTACTCGCTTCATATCCGCAGCGGTCCGACGGGCCCGCTAGAGCACCGAGACTATCTCGCCGACGGTGCCGAGGATTGCAGACGCGAATTTGCCGAACTGTTGCTGGATGATTTGGGCACTGATGGGAACATCGTGGTGTACTCCAGTTTCGAGAAGACCATCCTTACGAGGCTTCAGGAATGGTTTGACGACCTTGCCGATCCTCTGGAGCGGGTAAAAGAGCGATTGGTAGACCTGCAGGCGATCATCAAGAACCATATCTGGCACCCGGAATTCCGGGGTAGCACTTCTATCAAGCGCACCTTACCTGTTCTAGTGCCCG
Source organism: Planctomycetota bacterium (assembly GCA_030740295.1). Next base: position 1,171 of record JASLXP010000059.1, on the reverse strand, counting down.
AGATGGACTACTCTGACCTCGAGATAGCCAATGGCGACCAAGCCTCTGCGGCTTTCTACAACATGGCTACTGGACGCATCGGTCCTGATGAACAGGAGACGACCCGGGCATCTTTACTTTTGTATTGTGAAAGAGATACCCTGGCGATGGTGAAACTTCATGATGCCTTGGTTAATGTGGCGGGCAGGGAACAAATTGGATCGGACGCTTCGCGGTACCTAAGGATTCTTAAGACGACCTTCGGCCATGACAAGTTCCGGGAATATCAAGAAGAGATCATCCAGCACGTCTGTGACGGCAATGACGTCTTGGCCGTGCTCGCCACCGGCTACGGGAAATCCATCTGCTACCAGATTCCTGCCCTGGCCCTCGAAGGCACCGCCATCGTCATCTCTCCGCTCATTTCTCTGATGAGAGACCAGGTGGACGCCTTGCTGCAGCACGGCGTCAAGGCGGCTTTCATTAACTCAACCCAGAATTACCATGAACAGGAGGTAGTAAGAAAGAGCGTGGCTGCGGGCCGGACGGAGATCCTTTACCTTGCCCCGGAGAGGATAGTTACTGATGACATGGCGCACTTCCTTTCCCGACAGGCTATATCCTTGATCGCAATCGACGAGGCTCACTGTGTTTCACGTTGGGGCCCCAGCTTCCGCGAGGATTATCTGGCGCTTGACGCCCTCGCTGATCTATTCCCCGGCGTGCCGCGGATAGCACTGACCGCGACGGCCGATGCACAGACCAGGAGCGATGTTGTGGAGAAACTGAGGCTAAATGATGCGCAGGTGTTCGTAGGCGGCTTTGATAGGACCAATCTGCGTTACGAGGTGGCCATTAAGCAAGCAGAGAGGGGGCAGCTCATGGATTTCCTCTCGGCCGCAGCTGGTGACGCCCCCGGCATTGTTTACTGCCGGACCCGCGCCAGAACCGAGAAAGTGGCTGCGTGGATGACCGAATGGGGCTACCAGGCGCTAGCATACCATGCCGGGCTGAGCCCGTATGAACGGAGCTCTGCGCAGCGCGCCTTTCTCACCGGTGAAAACGTCGTGATAGTTGCCACGATAGCCTTCGGCATGGGGATCGATAAACCGGACGTCCGCTTCGTAGTGCACATGGATCTCCCGAAAACCATCGAATCATATCACCAGGAGACCGGGCGGGCCGGCCGGGA
>JASLXP010000058.1 GCA_030740295.1 Planctomycetota bacterium | reverse complement strand
GCAAACTGAATCGCCGGGATCATTCCGAAAACCATCAACGGCAGCCCGAGGATCGCGCCGAGCAGGAAGCGATTCTTCCACTGGCCCATCTCGGCCAATTTGCGCTCGTGCAAATCTGTCTGGTCTTGCGATGCTGCCGCGGCGAACGCTCTGAATCCGGCCTTCTCAACTGCCTGGATGACGTCTTCCTCCATCGGGTGCGTTTCGGCGGGCTCCACCCGAGCTGTCTCGGTGGCCAAATTCACATTCACCGAGGCGACGCCGGGCACCTTGCCGATAGCCTTTTCAACGGATGAGACGCATCCGGCGCAGTGCATGCCTTCGATGCGGTATGTGATGGAAGCTGTCATGAGGTACAAGAATATTGAAGGCAGAGAACTGTTGGCCAGCGAATTTGAGTATCCAGCTTCGAGTAGCGATGAATCCTGAATCCTGAATCCTCTTGAATCCTGAATCCACAAATGCCTGCCGTCAGTTTAGACTGAACTTCCTCTGCAAAAAACTATTCGTCATCTATTCCCCGAGAGGGTTACACAATGAGAGTAGCGGGTGCACAGATCCCGGTGTCAAAAGATATCGAAGCAAATTCCGCCGTCATCGAGCGTGCCATCGAATATGCTGCCGGTGAGGGCGCTGACATTCTTCTCACACCGGAAGGTTCTCTCAGCGGCTATACGCCCGAGTTTGATGTCGATTCGGTCAATAAAGCCCTTGAGCGGATCACGCTGGCTGCGCGGCAGACCAGGCTGGGGCTGGCTCTCGGTACGTGCTTTGTGGAGCCGGACGACGGGCTCTGCTACAACCAGATTCGGTTCTACGAAAAGCATGGTAAGTATCTCGGATTCCACAGCAAGACGCTTCGCTGCGGCTCGCTTGAAGATCCGCCGGAGGGTGAGATCAACCATTATTCTGCAACGCCTCTTTCGGTGCGTTTGATTGAAGGCATTTCCACAGGCGGGCTGATCTGTAACGACCTCTGGGCAAACCCGGGCTGCACGCCGATGCCGGATTTGCATCTGACCCAGCAGCTCTCGCAGATGGGGGCGAAGATTATCTTTCATGCGGTCAATGGGGGCCGTAGCGGCAACGAATGGTCCGAAGTGAACTGGCGCTATCACGAGTCAAACCTCCGGATGAGGGCCCGCGCGGGCGACCTGTGGATAGTGACCGTTGACAACTGCCATCCACCGGAATGGCCATGCTCGTCGCCTTCAGGAGTCATCAATCCAAATGGTGAATGGATCGTCAAGGCGGCGCCAAAGGGTGAACAGTTTTTCGTGTGTGATATCGATACGGATGGAAACCTACCCGTATCGTAGCCACGGGCTGCCAGCCTGTGAGCTCACATAAATTTAACTCGGCTCACAGGCTGGCAGCCTATGGCCACAAGGGCGCAGCGCAGAAGGAACAGATGCATAACAGAGCTCAAGATCGAAGAGAGCATGCAGCCATCGCAGTGGTTTTTCTGGTCGCGATTGTCCTGCGGTTTTACGGCCTGCCGGATCAGGGACTGCGCACTTCGGACGGCGGACATTACGCTCACCAGGCGTGGAAGGTGCTCCAGGGGCATGAAAAAGGCATCAAGGACAAGCCGGGCCACACGCTGCTGATCGTCATTTCGTTTAAGCTCCTCGGGCTGAAGATGAGCTCGCCGCTGTTCATGTCTGCGGTGTCGGGGCTTGCCTTTATTCTGTTTACCTGGTTGCTTGTGCGGAGGCGTTTCGGCAGGGCCGCCGGGTTGTTTACTGCCGCCCTGGCTGCGGCGACGCCTTATTTTCTTTTCTATCACCGCGGGGCGAACGCCGACGCCAATCTACTCACGTTTCTGACGGGAGGGTTGCTGCTTTACGATCGAGTTCTGGATGCCTCACCTGCGGACGGTAAAAAATATTTCGGCTGGGCAATCGGCAGTGGGATGGCATTCGGGTTCAGTCTCTCGGTCAACTACTCGATGGCCACGACGTTTGTGCCGGTGTGCCTGGCTTTTGTTATCCACTCGGTTCGGCAACATCGAGAACACTGGAGGCGTATCCTGCTCTGCATTCTGGTGGTCATCGCAGGCTTCGCGACTGGTTACGCGATCCCTTGCGCGATCCTATGGCCTTACATCGAACACGAGGAGCTCTTTCGACAGGTCATCTACCACCAGCAGGGGTTCCGGGAGTCCGCGTTTTCTTTTCGGTTTCTTCTGATGCCAGTGAAGTATGCGGGCGCGCCGTTTGTGTTGCTTGGCGCTATTGGGGTCTGGCGGATGGCTGTAAGCCGAAGACCGTTTGAGATATTCGTGCTCGTCCAGCTTGGCCTGATGATGCTTGGTTATTGCCGCAGCGTGTTGCCCTATCCGAGAGTCTACCTGCCCCTTTGTCTGCCTCTCTTGTTCGGATGCGCGGCTGCTTTCCAGTTTATTTGGGTTTCATTGAATGAATCCAGGCAGCCGCGAATCCTGGCGGTCGCGGTGTCGCTGATGCTCTGTATCGGTTTCCAGGCCAGAGAGCTTTACGGAGCGGTCACTCTGCATTCCGGTTACGAAGAGGCCATGAGCAGGCTTCTCGCGGATGGCGATGCTTTCAAGGCGGGCGGCACGACTCACACCTGGTGGGTTTTTGAAGCGTTCACGGGACGCCGCTTCGGATTTGCCAGCGACCTGCTGGCTGCAAAGTTCGCCACGCCGGACTGGCATGAACGTGCCCCTGCGCTGTTCCGATCTTTTCGACGCCAGGGCTATACCCACATCGTGCTGGACTACATGCTCTGGAATCGCCTGAAGGTAGAACACAATCACCGTCTCGAACAGTTCCTGAAACTTCATCCGCCCACCCACACCATCCCGAATCGCGCGGCCGGGCATGAACAGACGGTTGCGGAAGACGGCGGCCTGCCGGTGGCCGGCACGAATCCGCTGTCCGAATTCATATATATCTGGCGACTGAGTGAGTTTCAGTGATTGCATCCTGACTGAATTATCTGACCTCGGCCTCCTGGTAGGCGATTGCCAGATGGCCCATGAGCTCGACGATGAGGCCGATGGTGCGGATGCGGAGGGTGTTCTTTCTATCGAAGTCATCAGGCGCGGCTGTGTTCAACCATTCATCATAGCCTTCCAATACATCCCGCGGCTGGGCACCGATCTGGCACAGCCAGTCGGCGATGCCCTTCAGGCGAAGGGCGGCAACAGCGGAGCGGACGGTGTTATTGCCCACCATGAGCAGGACCGTTCCCAGCCTTTGCGAAACCCTCACGATGGCATCGCTGTCCAGGCCGTTGTCGCCAAGCCTGGCCGGGTCAGGCAAATGGATGACGGGGGCCGTGCCGTCACCGGGACCTTCTGTTTGCGGGGGATGGGTGTATGGGGGGTTGATGAGGCCTTTGCCAGAGACACCATTGAATGTCTGTCCTCCCGGCACTTTGTCAAAAGGGGGAGCGTTGTTCGGGTCATAGAGCCAGCCCAGCATGTTGTCGAAAGAACGGTTCTCCAACATCAGGACGACCAGGTGATCGAATTTGTCAAGATTAGAGGGCATGACTTGCCTCCGAGTGGTGGTGTCAGGTAAAAGACTTTAAATTTTGAAGCGTTGCGACAGGTATGGAGAATATCACTCCATATAGTTCAAGGAATCCTACTTTCTTCGAGCAGCTATATACATCACTAAAGATCGTTATCAATTTGGCTCCCTTTGCACCGAGCGACACGTATGAGTCGAGCATCAGGGGGCCGTGCTCTATCGTTACACAGATGGCCTGGTTAACAAAGACATTTCAGGTGGGCGGAATCATGCGAGGTGTAAGGCTTTTCCTCGCCTACTTCATCTTCGTTTACGCCTGGGTGGTGTATCAGACCGTAAGGTGGCGTTTCATAGATCCGGAAAACCGTGACAAGGCGCTCGAACATGGCCGAGTCATATACACTTTCTGGCATACCAACATTGTTGGCTGGTATTGCTCCGTAAGATTCGAAGACCCCACCAACATCGTGAACCTGACCCTGGGCGGGAAGACCGGCGAGATCCTCGGCCCGCTCAGCCGCGCCTACGGATGCAAACCGGTTTTTACCTGCCCGGATGATGATGTACGGAAGAATGCGACTGCAGTCGCAAAAGTGATCCGAGACATTAAACGTGGCATGAATTCGTTTATCGCGCCGGACGGACCAGAGGGGCCGGCCTATCAAGTCAAGCCAGGGATCGCTACCATCACAAGAAAAATAGACGGCGTCATTTTGCCGATGGCGGTTCTCCCCAAATGGCACTTCAGGCTGTGGCGTTGGGACCGGGCCATCATTCCTCTCCCGTTCTCAAAAATGACCGTCACCTACGGAGAACCTATCTTCGCGGGCAGGTACAGTGCTGCGGACGAGGTCCTCGAGAAGATTGAAGGAAATCTCAATGCCTGTCTCAACGGTTATTCCGTCCGGGACTGAAAGTTCGGGGACTTGGGAACTCCGGCGTCTCGCCGGCTCTTTCTCTTCGTCTTAATCTTTGCCCCGGAGCAAGGCGATAGTGTCGCTTGCGGTATCGGAACACGAACAGAAACTATGCCCCCTTCCCAGCCTGACACATCTATTACCAACACCAACGGAGAAGCACCGTGGCTGACTTTCAACCCCAAGTTCCCGCGAATGGCGAGAAGATTACTCTTACCGATGGCAGATTGAACGTCCCTGACAGACCGATCATCCCGTTCATCATCGGAGACGGCACCGGGCCGGATATCTGGCACGCCGCCTCGAAAGCGATGGACTCCGCAATCGAAAGAGCCTATGGAGGCGAACGGGCGATCCAGTGGATGGAGATCCTCGCCGGCGAAAAAGCGTTCAACGAAACCGGAGACTGGCTGCCGGATTCCACCGTCGAGGTATTCAGAGATTACCTGGTCGGAATCAAGGGCCCGCTCACCACGCCCGTCGGCGGAGGCTTCCGCAGTCTGAATGTCACCCTTCGGCAATTGCTCGATCTGTATGTCTGCCTGCGTCCGGTCCGCTGGTTCACAGGCGTCCCGAGCCCGGTTAAGAATCCCGAGCTCGTTGACATGGTCATCTTCCGTGAAAACACCGAAGACGTTTACGCGGGCAAAGAACTGGAGCAGGGCTCGGAAGAAGCAAAGAAGCTGCTCGCATTCATGAAGGAAGAGTTCGGATGGGAAATCCGCGAAGATTCGGGGCTCGGCGTCAAGCCGATCAGCATTTTTGGGAGCAAGCGGCTCATCCGCGCCGCCATCAATTACGCCATCGAAAACAACCGTGAAAGCGTGACCCTGGTGCACAAAGGCAACATCATGAAATTCACCGAAGGTGCGTTCCGCAACTGGGGATACGAGCTCGCCAAAGAAGAATTCGCGGACAAGGTGGTTTCATGGGAAGACTGCGGAGGGGACGTGCCCCAAGGCAAGATCCTCATCAAGGATGCGATTGCAGATATCTTCCTCCAGCAGGTGCTCACCCGCCCGGCAGAGTTTGACGTCATCGCCACCATGAACCTCAACGGTGATTACGGATCGGACGCGCTGGCCGCACAGGTCGGAGGCATCGGTATCGCACCGGGAGGAAACATCAATTACGAAACCGGACACGCCATCTTCGAAGCCACCCACGGCACCGCCCCGAAGTACGCAAACCAGGACAAAGTGAACCCGGGCTCGGTCCTGCTTTCCGGCGATCTCATGCTGCGTCACCTCGGATGGACAGAAGCCGCCGACCTCATCGTCGCAGGCCTGGAGAAGACCATCGCTCAAAAGGTGATGACCTACGACTTCGCGAGATTGACGGAAGGCGCCAAGCAGGTTAAATGCTCGGAATTCGCCAATGCGATCATAGAGAACATGGGCTGAACCGTTGTTCTATTCTCATAACTATGGATGGTTACCTTTGCTCAGACCTCGGATATCCCTGAATCCGGCAATCCTCTTTTGATAGGAGACCGTGAAATGGAACGGAAATTTTACTGCCTTGGGCTTGCTGCTCTTTTGACTATTCTCGCTCTACCTGATTTTTCTTTCGCCAGGGGGAATCGGTTTGCCGTAATCGAGGTGGAAGATGAAAACGAGAGAATTTCCTATCACATCGTTCCGGCCAGACAGGCGCAGACGTGGGCAAGAAATCGCACCCGTGAAGGTGAGAAACTGGTGAAACAATGGAAGGACCTCCCATTCCGAGAACGCAAGAAAGCAGAGAAGCCGGAGGACGTAAGGGTCAGGATCAGAAAGTACAGCCTCAAAACTGAGGAGGAGGCAAAAGAGTACGCAGAGAAGCTCCTGGAAAAAGTCCCATCAAGCAAACGCGCCTCGGACGAAGTCGCTGTAGCCACTGCAAAGAAAAAAGCCAGGGGCAAGGACAAAGCGAAAAAAAGGGAACGCGATAAGGAGAAGGAAGACTGACTGTGAATTTGGAGTGACTCCAGCCTTACTTCACAAACCGCGGCTCGGGTACGACCACTTTTTCATAAAGAGGTGAAGCCGGCGTCTTCCGCCCGATCACGATTCGGCCATCGAAAACGTGAACGAGCACGCTGCTCTGCATGTTGTCGCAGAGGACGTGCGCCGTGCCCTCGTGCATCTGAAAACCGGGGCGATGCCGGTGCCCGAAGATGAATGCTGCCACCTTGAATTCCTTGAGCATCGCCAATACCGCATCGCCGCCCTTGTCTCCGTGCACGTTGTTACCGAACGCAGGCAACACCGGGTAGTGGCCCATGACAAAAACATGTTTGGCTGATTTGGTTTTTTCCAGTTGTTGCCTGAGCCAGGCGACCTCCTCCGGTTCGATCCGCTGAGTCAGAATCTCGGTGCAGATAAAAACACAGCCGCCCTTCTCGACGACCAGGTGTGGTCTGCTCTTGGTGAACTTCTGGAACAGGGCGGTCGACCCGGTGTAACCCTCCGCAGCCGCGTCCTCCATCGCCTTCGTCACTTTGGCCAGATAGTCCGGCTTCTTCTGCGGCGCAGAGCTGTAGCCGCGTTCAACGAAATTATGCACGTACAGCACGTCATGATTGCCTGCCATGACGGTGTATGGCATTTCGAGATCGGCGAAGATCTCATTGAAGAGGTTCCATTCCTCCGGCAGGTTGTCCTCAACGAGATCGCCGGGAAGGAAGGTGTGTGCAGGCCTGAGTCTGTTCAGGTCTTCGATGCATTTCTGGGCCTTTTCGAGCAGATGCTTTCGATTTCTGCCGATACTGAGCTGCGGGTCTGAAACAACCGCAAACGACAGCCCGGGTTTCGCTGCCAGGTCGATCGTATAGGAAGGGCATCTGTGCGGGTCGGTTTCCGCAGTCGCGAACCGAGGCGCGCCGACCGGGTTCGGCAGCTCAGCGGCAAACGGTGGCTGTGATGGAGAGGCAATCTTCTCAACGAGAATGCGATTCTCGAAAATCTTCACATGAGTGATGGCCCCGCGCAGGGACCAGGCCGTCGAGCCGACCATGTAAAGGGGGAGGTCGCGATAAAGCAGAACACGCGAGCCGTAACGGGTGGGCTCGAATCTGGCAGCAACTTTTGCCCAGGCAACGAACTGCCAGAATGCTTCGTGTTTCGGATCGAATTCACCAACCCCATGCGGGTGCGTACGGCCACCGAAAATCAGTGTGGCCCTGGCTGGATTCCCGTCCGTCTGAGACCGCATCCTCTTCACGGCGTTGTCTAGAGTGGCGGTCTTGCCGATGTCGCCGGCGAAGACAAGTTGAACGCCCTTCACGGTCTTCGTCATGTTCAGCACGTTCTGACTGCCAAACCGGGACAGATACTTCTCCATCCCTCCTTCGGGAGTATCACGCAGTCCGGGCGTCGTGAAGACCGGCGCTTTGATCCCTTTTATGGATGCCTCAAACGCGGCGAAATCCGATTCGCTGCCGGACCAGGTCAACGAGCCCAGGATGACAACCCCGTCCGGCTGAATTTGATTTATCGTTGCGACACTCTTCGCCATGCTCGGCGCGGCAAGCTTGCTGAGCCAACCGCGGTTCGAACCATGCTCATCGCGAATCTCTTTTGAAGGCAGCGTCGTGATATACGGATTCGATAACACGACCAGCCGGGCAAGCGGTTTTTGATTCTGCCCGACAGCCAATGACAACTGTCCGATGACGAGGAAACTCAGCAGCCTGGCTTCAATCCTGATATCCATATTACTCTCCTGATTTCGCTTTAAGTACCTCTTCCTCCAGATCCAATCTCAATGACATCGGCATCGGGTTTTCACCCCAGACTTCCTTTCCGATTTCGAGGGCCAATTCCTTCGAAACCAGACCCATCCCAACCAATCGGCGCGCGGCATCGAAAGAATCTTCTGTCCGATACGCGCCCTTCATAATGGGAACAGACTTCTTAGTGGATGGAATGCGGCGAATGAAAATCCCTTTCACTCTCTTCGGATATTCCTTTCGGAAGGTTGTGTACACTTCCGCGTCTTTTTCACCGCTGTCACCAAAACATAGAAACTCAACATCGGGGAGGCGTTTCGCCAGCTTGCGCAGGTGGCCAAGCTTGTATGTCTTCTGGGCGAACAAAGAATCTGAATCGCGAATCCCAAGATTCTTGAGAAACATCGGGCCCGCGGGAAATCTGTGCACCTCCAGATAGAGCCTCAGCCGCTCGAACAGATTGACCGGACTCCCAGAGAGATAAAGGACAGGCATGGACTTCGCATTCAACGACCGGTAGAGCGTAGATACACCGGCAATCGGTTCGAGCTGCGCCGCATTCTTCACGAACTGTCTGAAAAACAGCATGCCCTCTGTAACGTCCGTTCGAACAACTGTGTCATCAATGTCAGAAATAATCGCCAGATCGCCGCGGGCCATGATCATCGGCGTTACCGAAGTCGGTTCGGCGAGGTATCTATCGTCCTTTGATTCGAGCGACACTTCCGGAGCTTTCAGGCGGCTGAAAAGAGTGCCCTCGGGCGCTTCAACAGATACCTCAAACAGGCCTTCCTTGTTCGTGCGGATGGTGGACCCTGTTTCTCCGAGCTTCCATGTCAGGCGCATGCTTGGAACTTCGTCCGATTCGAGATCCGATGCGATTCGTCGGAGACGGCGCCATAGCGAGTCGTCTTTCTTGGGTGCCTTTCGCTCTTCTTTCTCCAGCACGCGGCCGTTCAGGTAGACAACATGCGGCGAGCCATAGGCAGCGTAGACCACGATAGTGACGTCCTTGGCCCAGGTGCTGCCCACCAACAACAATCCGGCAATAAAGATCTGTATGCTGGTCATAGGCGAGTGCAAGAAGCACGTCCGGTTGAACAAAGAATTCCTGCTCGGTACTTTCGCATTCTAGTCAGACGAACCACCGGGAAGCAAGGAGACCATTATGAACCCCATCGGCGAACTCAACCCCACGCAGCGGATCCTCATGGGCCCCGGCCCAAGCGATGTGCATCCGAGAGTCCTGCGCGCCATGTCCGCTCCTTGCATTGGGCACCTCGACCCGGAGTTTATCGGCATCATGAACGAGGTGCAGCAGCTCCTGCGTTACGTTTTTCAGACTTCCAACAAACTGACGATTCCAATCTCGGCAACGGGCAGCGCGGGAATGGAAGCATGCATGGTCAATGTCCTCGAGCCCGGCGATCACGTGGTCATCGGGGTGAATGGCGTCTTTGGAATGAGGATGAGTGATATCGCCGAACGTTGCGGATGCGACGTCACTAAAATCGAGGTCGAGTGGGGCCGCATCATCGAACCCGAGCAAGTGCAGGAAGCGGTGAACGCGAAAGCGACCAAGCTCGTAGGGGTGGTGCACGCGGAAACGTCAACCGGCGCGCATCAGCCGCTCGGGGATATCTCAAAAATTGCCAGAGATGCCGGTGCGCTTTTCATGGTGGATACGGTCACCTCGCTTTGCGGAGCGGAGGTGCGCGTCGATGATTGGGATATCGACCTGGTCTACAGCGGCACTCAGAAGTGCATGAGCTGCCCTCCGGGCCTGTCACCCATATCGTTCAGCGATCGGGCCCTCGAGACGCTGCGCGGCCGCAAATCAAAAGTCCAGAGCTGGTATCTCGACATGACGATGGTGGAGAAGTACTGGACCGACGGGGACCGCGCTTACCATCACACCGCGCCCATCAATATGAATTACGCTATTCGCGAAGCGCTCCGCATCGTGCACGAGGAAGGATTGGAATCGCGATGGGCCAGACACCAGAAAAACCACGAAGCCTTGGCAGCCGGTCTCTCGGCCATCGGCATCGAGCTCTCGGCCCAGGAAGGCCACCGTCTGCCGATGCTCAACGCTGTAAAGATTCCTGATGGCGTAGACGACGCGAAAGCGCGGGGCGCACTTCTTAGTGAATTCAACATCGAAATTGGTGGCGGCCTCGGCGCAGGCAAAGGAAAGGTCTGGCGCATCGGCCTCATGGGCGAGAGCTCTTGCAGCCATCACGTGCTGCATCTGCTGACCGCGCTGGAGACGCTCCTGGCCGCAGAAGGCGTCAGCCTGACGAAAGGAGCGGGAGTGGCAGCGGCGTCTGAGATTTATTCCTGAATCAAAGGTCAGTCATTCCTTCTTTCTATACGGCGTCACGATCGTGAAAAAGAGATCGTCACAGCCGAGGCGTTTGAAGCTGCTGACCACCTTGTCTTCAAAAAAGGTGTGAATGAAAAAACCGTTCCAGGTCTGGTCTCCTGTCTTAGTCCAGGCGATGCCGGGGCCGACGAATTCATTCATTCCCTTTTTGGCGTGCCATTGCAGATAGTGAGTATGGCCGGCCATGGCGATGGTGGGATTCAGCTCGTTGGCCGCGTCGACCAGGTCGGCATGCCACCAGCCGTATCCCTTCTCTTTCTTGATCGGATCGTGATAGAGCAGGACAGTGCACTTTGCTTTACGAGCCTTAGCAAGACGTTGGCGCAGGTCGGCGCCTTTGGATACGGCCGTGCCGAAGGCCATGAAAAAGATGCCGCTCTTTTCGAAATCATAGATCAGCGGGTCATCGCAGAAGAGCTTGTAGTTGGTGGTAATCGTGCGGCCTTCGGGGGTGGTCTTATCCCAGTCGTGGTTGCCGAGTACCTCGTACAAAGGCACTTTTAACGGGTCTTTCAGTTCCAGGTAAAGCTTCCACTGCACTTCATCCGCGCCGACGTTCACCAGGTCTCCGGTATTGACAGCGAAGTCGACTCCGAGTTCGTTTATCTCTGCGACCGCTTTCTTCATGTTTTCCTGGTCGAGGGGCTTGCCGTCTTTCGTCTTGAGGCGGCTGGGAATGTGCAACTGTGTATCCGTCATGTGGGCCACCTTTAGAACAGGCTTGCCCTTCACGAACGGCGGAATGCCGAGCGGACCTGCCTTGCCTTCCCGGTCAAGGTAAAGGTGGGGCCCAAAAGAACTGCCCAACGGTTTGATCGCGACATCGAGGTAATCGCGAAAGATGTGAACAACGGCAAAAGCAGGATAGCTCTGAACGCGGGGCAGACTGAGCACAGGCCAATGTCCAATTCGCTCAAAGCTCGGCATGGAAGCACGTAGCGGCAGCATGGCGAGGTTGACTTTCGTTCGGGCTGCCAACTCTCCGGGCACCTCTTCGCCGATCACGACAATGCGCGTGCCAGTTGCCTTGGCGATGGCCTGCTCCAGCCAGGCTGCCTCGCCGGGAGCGAAGCTGATGAACGTGACATCCTTGACTTTACGTGTCCAGTTCTTCGGGCCGAGGCTCTTCTCGAATTGCTCGTGCTGCCTGCTGTCCGGGCCGTTAAGCCCGTAAACGGCGGGTATCCCTGACAGTCCCGCAGTTTTTTTGACCAGATCGTATTCACTGGCGAGGCCGTTCGAGGATGCGCCGGAGACTACCAGAAGATCCCCTGGCAGCGTTTTGCTTTCGGCCACGGCCTGCAGCGCTCGGTCCAGAGATACCCATGATTGCGCGTCCAGCTTTTCAGGATGGTTGTAGACAGCGTTGCGCATGACGAACACAGACGCCTCAGGTTTACCAACAGGCGGTTCTATCCTCGCCTGCGCGTTTACCGGCGGCAGCGTGACTTCTCTGGCCTTACCCGGCACGACGGGCGCCGTATTCAATTCCTGTAGGAGCGCGACTTTCATGCGGCGGAACTCATCAGCCGAGGCCGCGACATCCCCGGGCGCCATCGAGTCTGCATCTTTCTTTTCGCCAAGGAAAAGATACTCCTGCCAGAGGCTGAGCTTGGCACCTGCCCTCACCAATTTGACCGGGCCGAAAGGCAGAAAGTGAATCCAATTCGCAGTCCGATAAAGGTAGATAGTTTCTGCTGAGCCGTCGGTCGGATAGCTCATGACGACCGACTTTTTTGATTGCCTGTCCGCTGCGAAGCACCAGCCGGCTTTGATGGTCTTCCCGTAATGTCCTTTCGGCTCCGTGATATTTCGAAAGACTCCTGTCTCATCAGGCATCACGACAACCTGGTTGTAGCTCACACGCGCAGCATTCAGATTGAGCTGCGAAAGCAGGTAGATGCCCATTTTTGCCAGGTCGTTCGAAAGCCGCGTATAAGTGACGTCCACTCGCAGCTTGGGTCTGGTGCCGTGTAGCTTGATGGTGCGCACCACACGCATGGCCGCGCTCTCAACCGCGCATCTGAGCGTGCCCGGCTCGATTCGCTCAATGGAATAATCCCTGTTGGCAAAATGTTTCGGGCTCTGGATGTCCGAGAAGTGGCGCCCGTTTTCATCGATACGGTCGTAGATGCCGTGCCGATTGGATCTGTTGGCCTTCATGCTGTTGATAAATTCCGAACCCGACCGTTTGTCCACCACCGAAATAATGTGCGCTCCCTTCCTCAGAACAGTGACGCGCAGCCGGCCGTTCTCGAAAAAGAGACACGGCGACTGAGGTCGGATATCTCCACTCCATTTTCCTTCCTCGAGAGTGATTTCTGCCCGACCGTTCGGGCCCAGGATAAGGGCCAGTAATAAGAAAAGTGGAATTCGGCTCACGTCGTACCCTCGGATAAAAACTATATTGGGGAGGTGTGGTTCATTCTATGTCAGTTGGGAAGCCAATCGGTCGACGGTGGCTTACCGGCCTATACAAACTCGACAACCGGTTGTGCTCTGAGGCCGAATGCCTTGCCTCGTATTGTTGCCGCAAGTAGGATCGCTCGCACACAGAATTCCTCATCAGGAATTCTGCAGTTCGTCATTAAGGAGCAGTCATGAAAGTTAGACTGGTAGACCTGAAAGCCCAGTATGGGGCTATTCGAGAGGAGATTGAACAACCAGTCTTGGAATTTCTCCAAGATCAGTATTTCATCCTGGGACCCGCGGTGGAGGCATTTGAAGCAGAGGTGGCAGATTACCTGGATGTTCAGAGAGCAATCGGGGTATCCAGCGGATCGGACGCTCTCCTGATTGCATTAATGGCACTTGGCATAGGTGAAGGTGATGAGGTGGTAACTTCTACTTATACATTCTTCGCAACTGCAGGTGCAATTTCACGTCTCGGTGCGACCCCTGTTTTTATAGACATTGAGCCGGACACGTTTAATCTTGACCCACGCGGAGTCGAAAGTTCTATTACGGATCACACGAAGGCGATTATCCCGGTCCACCTCTTTGGCCAGTGTGCCCCAATGGATCAGATTCTTGAAATCGGCACAAAACACGGCGTGCCTGTTGTTGAGGACGCCGCGCAGTCAATGGGGGCCACTTTTGAAGGTCGGCAGTCGGGCAGCCTGGGACTCATCGGATGCACATCTTTCTTCCCCTCAAAGAATCTTGGCGGATTTGGGGATGGGGGGATGGTATTCACGAATGACGAAGCGCTTGGCGAAAAGTTGCAGGTCTTGAGAGGGCATGGTTCTAAGCCCAAGTATCACCATAAACTGGTTGGTGGTAATTTTCGCCTGGACGCGATTCAGGCGTTCATTCTTAGCAAGAAGCTGCCTTATCTGGGGCAGTGGCTGGACGCGCGGAGGACCGCAGCATCACGATACGTTCAGCTCTTCGATGAAGCAGGGCTTGTTCATTGCGGCACTGTCGTACTTCCAAGGGAACTCTGTGGCACACACACCTACAACCAGTTTGTGATCCGTGTGCCACGCCGAGATGAGCTTGCTGCATTCCTTAAGGAGGAAGGAGTGGACACAGCCATTTATTATCCCATCGCGCTACACATGCAGGAGTGCTTCAGCGAACTAGGGTACGAGGAAGGCTCACTGCCGGAATCCGAACTGGCTGCAAAAGAGACGCTCGCTCTGCCAATGTGTCCTGCCTTGAAGGAAGAGGCCCAGCAGTACGTGGTAAAGAAGATTGGCGAGTTCTACAGCTAGCTAAGAGCCTTGCCCTAAGCTCAGAACTCCTTCCCGCAAAAAATATTGTTCGCCGGTTTCCGGACACTCAAAGGTACAGTCGCCCGTCTCTTTGAGTCTGAAACCGCTTCGTCCCATCCATCCCTGTTGGCGCGCCGGGTTTCCATAGACTAGGGCGTGAGCCGCAACATCTTTTGTCACAACGGCGCCAGCGCCTATAAAGGCGTATTCTCCTATGGTTATACCACAGAGGATGGTTGCATTTGCTCCGATGGTTGCCCCCTTTTTTACTAATGTTGGCTGATATTCCGACTTCCGCACGATGGCAGATCGCGGATTGATAACATTAGTAAACACCATAGAAGGCCCAAGAAAGACGTCGTCCTCACATTCCACTCCGGTATAAATGGATACATTATTCTGGACCTTGACGTTGTTTCCGAGGGTTACGCCTGATGAGACGAGAACATTCTGTCCGAGCTTGCAGCGCTCGCCTAATACGCTGTCCTTCATGATATGGCTGAAGTGCCAGATCGTGCTGCCTTTACCAATCTGACAGGGCTCGTCTACAAAACTCGATGGATGGACAAAATAATCAGACGCTTGCGCATCTGGCTCTGCCAGCGAGACCGGGGCTCCTGTTTCAAGGGCTCTCTGGCAGCTTTCCAGGACTCTCAGGACATTCAGGCCTTCTTTGCCATCGGTTCTTGGTGGTGTTCTATCAGTTATCGATCTAATAAAGTGTTCGCATTCCAACCGCAGTGGCTCCCCGGTTTCATATGGAATGGCTTCCGCCTCGGCCTTATTGGGTAAAGGAATATTGTCTTTCCACTCAATGGAGTGGCGGTATAGCTGGAGTTTGTTCTCAGGCTCCACGTCATCAAAAACGGCCATGCCCTTGTCTCCTACTACTATGAGCCGCTGTTCTTTGTAGGGGTGTAACCAGGAGACAAAAATATGCGATCTGATCCCGGACGAAAATGAGAGATTGCTTACCGTAACATCAGCAATATTGTGGTGGAGATAGTTTCCGCCATTGCACGACACCTGCTCGGGCATTTCACCTGTCAGGGACAGAATGACGGAAATGTCATGAGGAGCAAAGCTCCAAAGGATGTTCTCTTCTCGGCGGACCTTGCCGAGATTGAGGCGATTTGAATATATATATTGAAGCTTGCCGAGAGTGCCATCACGGACAATCTGCTGCAGCTTGTTTACGGCAGGATGATACTGGAGCAGATGGCCGACCATCAGGATCCTATTCTGCACTTCGGCCAATCGGATGAGGCTTTTCCCATCTTCAATGCTTAATGACAGCGGCTTTTCCACATACACGTCTTTACCGGCAAGGAGGACCGCTCGTGCCTGTTTGCAGTGGAATTCGGCCGGTGACGCCAGCATGACGGCGTCTACTTTATCATCACCAAGAAAGTCATTAAGGTCTGATCTCCCTGTCGTGCCAGGGAATTGATCCATAAAGGATGACAAGACAGCTTCGTCTTGTTCACAGATGCCATAAAGACAATCCAGCGCTCCAACATTCCGAATCAGGTTTTTACCCCAATAGCCGGCGCCTACAACAACTATCTTTCTTGACATTACTTGATGAATTTTTTGAGCGTTCGCAGTCCTGTCCTTGCCGACTTTTTCAGGTCGTGGGATTTGTCACACTCTACGACCACATAGTCCTTGTATTTTGCACGCTTAAGGGCTGTGTACCACGCTTTGTGGTCGAGCTTGCCATTCCCCGGGATGTGAGGCTGATGATCCGGATAAGTGCCTTTGTAGTCTTTTACATGCACGTGGCAGATTAGGTCAGACAATTCATTGACGACCTCAAACGGGTCGAGGTTGGCAAAGGCCAGGGAGCATGGTTCAAAATTCAGCTTGAGTATTGGCGAGTTTATGACTCTTACTAACTCCAACACCTTCTGAGTTGAGTCCAGCAGGGCGTTCGGCCTTATCCCGTCGATCGCAACAAGAATCTCTCTTTCTTCAGCATATTTGCAGACGTCCGTCAAATGTTCGACCGCGCTTTCCCATGCCAGATCAAAGGAATTGTCAGTACCTTCCAGAGTTCCTATATGCAGGGTGACCAATTGGGCGTCTATATCCAGGGCCAGATCTACTGCTCCTGGAATATTAATGGAGCGTCCTTCCCAAACAGCATTAATCATTGGCAAATTAGTGACGACACCGACAATTTGCAGGCCGAGGCGTTCAGAGGTATCCAGATAGGCCCGTCGGTCATCCTGCGGGAAAAGCGAGGGGTCGTCGAGATCGTCTCGGGTGGCGCAAATGTCTATTCCTGTGTAGCCCTGGGCTGCAACAACTTCGAGGACCTCCTCGATTGGCATCTGTGCCCCATCAATAAACGGGCTTGTATTAAATCCGATTTGCATTTGTCTTCACTTTGTAGCTGCGGAGCAATTCTGTCAGTTAGGATATCAGAGAGCTAGTCTTTGACTGCGGCTCTTTTTGAGGATTCGGCAATATACCTGTTTATATTCTCTTTGATTTTTTTCTGAATGTTTTTCTTGTGTTCATCTGAGACGCGGTAATGGTATTTTTCTTCCAGAAGGTTAAGGGTTTCAGTACAGACACGGTATGCCAGGTCT
>JASLXP010000057.1 GCA_030740295.1 Planctomycetota bacterium | reverse complement strand
GCATACATGCGTGTTTGAGGCGATTCCAGATTGGCCGGAGTTTGCGCTGTTGGCATAGGTCGGAGGTGGCATTTATACCCAGGGCGGCGCTACGCTTGCCCTGGGCTATGTTGTTCAACGCCTTCGGCGTAAAAGCGCACGGAAAGTGCGCTACCTGGTTCTGGTTCTAGAACCCCACACACCTGAAGAACCACGGAAGAAAGTGAAGATTAAAAGTAAGAGGCCGTACCACTGAATGGATTGCTCCAGAAAATCAAAGAAAGCAGAGATTAAAAGCAAGACCAAAAGTAAGAGTCAGCCCCTCTAAACATTACAGCCCCTCTCAGGTTTCAGCGCCCTTTGCGCCTACTTGGGTAGACGAGGCAGGGCACGGGCCGCAGCGGAGGAGATGAGCTTCACCGGATCAAAACTCAGGACAAGCGTCACACTTTTCGGCGGAGCCGGGTTCTTTTCGCTGAGAAAAACCACATTACGATTCTGATCCAGAACGGTGAGCTTGAAGTTGTTCAAACGCCCTCCATGGTTGCCTTCCGTGCGATTCCAGATGGTGATGGTATCGATGGGATGGGTGATGCCGAGGTCGACTTCCCACCACGGGTTGTCTTCTTCGTTGGTGTGAGTAGAGGTGCGGTTGTTGTAAATGCCGTCGGTTTTCCCATCGATAGCGCGGTGTGCCGGACCATTGTAGTCAATGCTCGACTGGCGCGCGGTGCCACCTCGGGCGATGTTCTTGCCCCCGCTGAAAATCTGTACCTCGGAGAGTGTGAGCACTCCACGATGAGGAAGCTCGATGCGGACAATCTGCCCCCTGGGCGCTTGCTTGTTTGAATCCAGATGCTCCGGCAAGCCCTTCACCAGCGGCCGAATCATGGGAGACATCGATTTGAGGATGGCCTTGTTTTTCAGCCATCGGGTTGCATTCACAAAGTCGGCCAGGCGCTCGATGCTCTTTGCCGATTCGGTGTAGATGCCATTCACGTCGCCTGTCGCGGTAAGAAGGGCCGCCAGCGCGGCCTCCCGAATGATCTCACGAGGAAACTCGCCGGCTATTTTTTTCAAGTCTGCTGTTACGGCGAGCAGTTCCTTTTTATCGAGCATCGGCAGTAGCGCGCAAAGCGATTCAACCCGCTCTTTCTTTGCCTTCTCAGAGCCGTAAAGCTGATCCAGCAGCACTGCGGTCGCGGGCTTGCTGTTGAATCCGGCAAGTTTCTTGAGTGCATCCATTCGATGTTCGAGCCCGACGACATCTCGAGCCAGAATGGTCTTACACACTTCCTTGATGCGCGGCAGGCGAACGAGCTCGTGGTCGTTGACCCGCCCGAGGATGTACTTGATGCCGGCAGGATTATCTTTGCACACCTCTTTGCCTGCGAGGATGGCCGACTTGATGTATGGCTCGAGGGTGCGCATGGATTCATCGAATGCATGGACCAGCGCGTAGTCCCGGTGATAGCGCAAAGTCTCGAGCACAATCTCCGTGGCCCTGTGATCGCGGAAGGCGCTCGCCGCATTGATGGTTTCGAGTCGAACCAGAGGGTCGGGATCGTTGGCCTGTTTGGTAAGCAGCGCGGCCGCGCCGGGGATTTCATTCAACCAGTATCGAAGCACGCGAGTGGCCGCGGCCCGCACCCGGTAATCTGAGGCAAACAGAAGCTTCTTCAAGAGTGCTTCATCCGGGCTGTGATGATGCTGGAGTACCCAGAGCCCTTCCAGGGCCAATCGCCGGCGCTCCGGGCTGTTCAAATCGAGTCGCTTAGTCCATTGCTTCACCGCGGCCACGACTTTCTTCGAGTCCCTGCTGCCCAGCTCTCGCCGGGCCCGATAGCGCGCATTGTCTTCCAGGAGACTGAGCTGGTTGAGCAGCTCCGGTATGGTCGCCCCCTTCACCTGAAACGAAGGCAGGAGGCGTTTCAGCACATTGGTGACGCGCCAGATGCGTCCGTGTTTCTTATCGCGGTGTGGATGCCTGAAGGAATGCTGTGTGTGCCCGATGATCGGGTTGCACCAGTCAACGATATAGAGCGCGCCATCAGGGCCGAAGCGAAGGCCTACCGGTCTGAAAAACTTATCCTTGCTTCTTATGAAATCGGCTTCCGTGGTCCGCTTGAATGTCGAGCCATCGTCATCGAGTGAGTGCGCTCTTATCATTGGAAGATGCAGGCAATTGGCGACGACCATCCTGTCCTGCATGTAGTAAGGGAACTGGCTGCTCGAAACCAGGGCCAGTCCGGATATTGGCCGCAGATGCTGTTTGAAGATCTCCTTGGTCAATCTGTGTCGATGGGGAAAACCCAATCTGCTGGCCACGGGAGCGACATGAAAGACACGTGCGTGCATGGGCTCACCCAGGAAGTTCTGTCCCCATTTGTCAAAGACATGTCCCCAGGTGTTCGTCGCCTCGATGCGGGTATGGGCTTCGAGTTTGTGTGTCTTGGGCTCGTAGCGAACGATGGTCGAATGTTCGAACTTCTTCACACCATACGGGGTCTCAACCTGGGACCGGATATCGTTGCCGTGCTGAAAATAAAGGGCGCCTTCCGGGCCCCACACCAGGCTGTTGTTCCCATGAATCGAGTTTTCCGTTCCGAATCCCTGGAGCAGGATGCGGCGCTCGTCCGCGCGGCCGTCGCCGTTGGTATCTTTGAAGAAGAGTAGATCAGCGTTCTGGGTGACATAGGCGCCGCCGTGTCCCAACTCGAAGCTGAGCGTGTGGTGAAGTCCGTCAGCAAAGACGGTGGATTTGTCTGCGCGACCGTCACTGTCTGTGTCTTCGAAAATGAGAATCTTACCTTCGAATCTCGAGCCGGGCAGGAAGTGCGGATAGCCGGGCATGGTGCTCACCCACAGGCGGCCCTCGTTGTCGAAGACGATGCATGATGGATTGCGGAGTTCCGGAAATTTTTCCTCCGAGGCGAACGCATGAATCTGGTAGCCCTTCGGAAGCTCGAAAGAAGCCTGGCTTTCGGCAGTCGTGAGGATCTTTGCCGGCTTGTCATTGCGCTCCGGTTTCAGTCTGATCGTCTTCGAGTAATCCGGCTTCTTTGAAACTTCCTCACCACGTGCCAGAGCCCAGATGCGCCGGTCGTGAACCGCGATGATCTGGTCGAGCTTCTTCGACTCTTCTTTGAAACTCTTGTCGCCGTAGTGCCGCTTCTCGTCAGAGTAAACGTAACGCCCATTCAGCGGCTGATAGCGGTGGTAAAAAAGTCGGGACTTTTGTCTGACCTCCTCGGTCAGTCGATCTTCAGGAGCAGTCTTGCCCACTGTTTCAGGCTCTCCTGGAGGCGCTATGCCGACCTCACCGAACAGGTGCCCGGCAATCTCTGCGCTCGCCAGCCGATAACCTTCTTCGGTGAGATGGATGCCGCTGTGCGACAGCTCTCCCGCGTCGGATGTCTGATACCAGGCGCGGCTGGGTTCGTACAGATCGACAAAGAGGATCTTAAACTCGCCGGCAATCCGCTTCACCGTGTCGGAGAAGGTCTTGAGCAGCTTGTTCCGATGATCAAGTTTGCCGCCAGGATCAAAGGGCTGGGCGATCGGTGAGACAAGGACGAATCGCAGGTTCTTATCATATTTGCGGCCCCGCAGATCCTTTATCTTCCAGTGGTAATGGTCACGGAATTCCTTCAGCGCTCCTGCGCCCCTGAAAGAAGCGTTCATGCCGAAGCAGAGAATGAAAACATTCGGCTTGAACGTATCAATGATGCGGCGTCCGTACCAATCATATTTGTGAGGCCGAAAACGGTGTGACGGCTCTTCGCCGGCCCATGAAAAGTTGCGCACTTTGAGTTTGTGGTTGGGGAAGCGCGCATGAATCATCGATTCCAACTGTCCGTGATAACGCATGCGTGCACCGAAACCGTTGCCAACGATCGCAATGCGATCTCCGGGGTTGAGCTTGAGCAACGGCTCGCACGTTATGACCGCGGCAAGTGTCAGCAGCGGAAGAAGGAATGTCTTGATTCTCAATGTTCAGCCGTCGAATTTTGTAGGTGCCGAAATGGGGCAGGAGAATAACAGATGGGGCCTGAAAGGCATTTGGAGTAGAAGATTTCCCAAGGACTCGGACAAACGAGGAGAGAGAAGATAAGTGGGACAAAAGTAAGAGCTGAGCTTTGATTGCGGCTCTGTTTCGTGTAAGAGAGGCAGCATGAACAGTCGCAACGGGCTCCCTTCGCGTGAGCAGGATTGGGATGCCCGATAGCGGCCGCGCTCCGGATGTGGTGAAACATCGACGCGTGAAACACTGTTCTTCAGGTGTCTGGCTTGTGGTCTGTGGCTTCTTTCTGAACGCTTCCCAACCGAATCAACCCGAAACGAGGTAACCCTATGCATAGCGTACTTTCTTTAACCGTTTCCGAGTCCAAGCGGCTCATCGCAAAAGGAGTGAGCCAGGCAGATTTCGTTCGTCGCGCGATGGATGAGGGCACGCTTGCCATGGGATCGGGAACTACGAACGGCTACATCTTCGAGGAGATTACCGGCAAGAAGATCGACAAGTATTCCTTCGTCACCGGGAACACAGTGCCGAGCGGTTACTCCGGCCCTGAGCTGACCTACACGCATCCCGATCTCGTCATCCAAAAAGGAGAACGTCTGAACATCGCGGCTTCGAAAGCCCTTGCCGACATGGGCCCCGGCGATGTCTACATAAAGGGCGCGAACGCAGTCAACTATGAGCGGAAACAGGCGGGCGTTCTCATCGGCCATCCGACCGGCGGCGGGGTGGGAGCAGCCATTGGGACGGTCGTCTCGAAGAGAATCTGTTACCTGCATCCGGTGGGCCTGGAAAAGAGTGTGTCTGCGGACCTCGATGAGGTGGCCGAGCGGATGAACCGGGATTCTGACGGGACGGGTGTGGTCCTCTGGGTGGTCCCCGGTGTGATCTTCACAGAGGTCGAAGCGCTTCGCGTCCTTGCCGATGTCGAAGCCATCCCGGTTGCATCCGGAGGGGTGGGCGGTGCCGAAGGCGCGGTGTGGCTGGCCTTGTTCGGAAATAGCGATCAACTCGACAAGGCAGAGGAGGTCGTTTCATCCATTCGCGGAGAACCGCCTTTCATCGAGCGATAACGGACAACCAAGTCCTGCCATTCCCATGAATGAGAACACAGCAGACATCGAGAAGACATACGAATGCGACGTGCTCGTCATCGGTTCGGGTGTCGCCGGTTACTGCGCAGCCATTCAGGCGGGACGGTGCGGCTGCGAAACGGTTCTGATCGAGAAAGACGAAGTGCTGGGCGGGAACTCCGGGCCGAATCTCGGCGTAGGCATCACCGGCGCCGACCGCTTCAATCACTACGCAACCGAGACCGGGATCATCCAGGAATTGCAGGAAGAAGCTGCATGGGTCGGCGCTTTTACCGCGGTCACGCAAGGCACCATGCCTTACAGCATCTCCCGGCGAAACGAAGCAGTAGTGCAGGAGTTCCTGGAGAGAGCCGGGGTCCGACTTTTGAAGCGCCACTACGCGCGGCGGCCAATCACTGAAGACAATCGTATCACGGGCGTCATCGCGGAGGACCTGGCATCCTTCCGGACGGTTCAGATCAACGTTCGACACGTCGTCGTTGAGGCGTCCGGTGACGGAGAGATGGCCGCTCGGGCCGGGGCGGATTTCGACGTGGGCAGCGAAGCGCAAAGTGAATATGGGGAGCGCTCTGCGCCGGCCGAACGGGAAGACCTCGTCCAGGGCACGAGCCTGGTCGCCATCGCATACCAGGCGGAACGTGAGGTCCATTTTCAGCCGCCGCCGGATACGCCACCGTTCGTCCCGCGCATCTGGCAGGGAGCGATGGGCGGGTTCCTGAAGCACCACGACGGTTTCTTCAGGGACAACAAGAGGCTCATCTTCCTTTACGTCACCGAAGCCGGCGGCGATATGGACACGATCCGTAACGACGGCGAAATCTACGAGCGCCTCTTGAAACAATTGTGGGCTGAATGGGATCACATCAAGAACGGCCCGCACCGTGAACAATCGAGAAACTGGGACCTGCTCTGGGTGAGCCCCAAGGCCGGGAAACGAGAGAGCCGCCGCTTCATGGGCGACTATGTCCTGACGCAGACCGACCTGGAAGAAGGAAAACTGTTCCCGGACGACATCGCTTACGGCGGGCACGACTTCGACGACCACCGGCCCTTGCGGGGCCACGGCAACATCTACACGCTGAGTGTGCCCCCGCTGTACGGAATCCCTTACCGCTGCTGCTACTCCCGCAACGTGGACAATCTTCTCCTCGCGGGCCGGCTCATCAGCGCGACGCACCTGGCACATTCCTCGCACCGCGTCATGCGGACAGGCGGTGCCATCGGGCACGCGGTCGGGCTGGCTGCAGGGCTATGCTGCAAACATGGATGCTCGCCGAGAGCCATCTGCGAGCACCATCTGAATGAGCTTCAGACGGGCCTCCTTTTTTCGGATGGAACGCTCCTGAATCGACCCGTGCCATCGAACGCGGACCTCGCTCGGAATGCAACTGCCACCGCTACCAGCGAGCTCCGTTTTAACGACCAGTCGCCCGGCCAGCGCGTGCCCCTGGTCGCGCCCGCGGGAAACATTCTTTGGGACTGGCCGGCACGTATCGAAGCGGTGGAACTGTTCCTCCGGAATGAGTCGAAAGAGGAACAGGAGCTTTTGCTTGCGGTCTTCCGTACCCGCCGCGAACCGAAATGGAAGACGATGGACGAATACCACGATGTTCAGTGCAATGACCTCGGGGACGAAGCATTCCTGAAACTGGCGACCATTCCTTTCGTTCTTCCGGCTGGTTCTTCCGGATGGCATCGCGTGGAGATACCGGAATCGCTCGAAGTGGGCGAGAAGGATCCGTTGAGTGACGACGACCGGCTCTTGATCGCCATTGACAGCATCAACGAGAACGTCACCTGGTCCGTCTGCGAGGAAAACTGCGAGCTGGCAGAGATGGTCGAGCACCGCCACCATAGTCCCGCTTGGTCTCCCCTCGGCTGCACGGGCACGATGCGCCTGGATCCTCCGCCGCCACTCGGGGAGGCCGCGAACGTGCTGGATGGCTTTCATCGCCGTTTCAGTCGCGGCCCGACTCACCTCTGGATTTCCGAGCCTGGTGCCGGCCTGCCGCAGTCGCTCACTCTGACTTGGGATGGCCCTGTAACCTTCGACGAGGTCGCCCTGGTCTTTGATAATCTACCCCGGCACCGCCACGACAATCCGTGGGAATGCGGCCGGAGAGTCCTGGACATGTGCGTGAATGATTACGCGGTCGAAGTTATGCAGGCCGGCGAATGGCGGGCGGTCGTCAAAGAAAGCAATAACTATCACCGTTTCGGGGCCCATCACTTCGATCCGGTAACCACCGACCGACTCCGCCTGACCATCTTCGCCTGCCACGGTGAAAACGAATCCGCCAGGGTTTATCAGGTCAGGGTCTACAGTAAGGAAAAGGAAACCGACTGATGAAAGCCGAAGGAGACGACCTGAAGCGCATCAAACCTTTTAAGGCTCGCACGGCGGCTGTCCGATGAGAGACCTGCTGAAACTTGTGGCTCTGAGAATGCCCGGCCTGCAGTGCCTGGCCTTGGCTTTGGCGGCCCTCATGCGCCTGGCGTCCGCTGAGTTCCCACTGCCGCCGGATCCGAAAATCGAAGTCGTTGACATTGGCGAGCCGGGAGATGAACGGTTCTTGCGGCGGGGCTTCTATTCCCGTGAAGGTCCCGTCCTTCACAGCAAGAGCGAGTGGTTTCGAACGCGCACTTTTCGATGGGCGCAGAATGCTTTTACCGTAAATCTGAAGACCTTCCCGGAGCAGGACAATCGGGTGACGCTTTGCTGGAAGGCTGGGAATCGGAAATTCAGAATCAGGGCGGGCACATTCGAGGAGATCGTGGGAGGCGCCTCGGACAATACGGCGAACATCGAATGGACGCTCCCGGCAAAGGTCGTCGGGAACCGGTCCGTATTGGCGGTCAGCTTCGAGGCGATCAATCCTCACAGACCCGCGCCCGGACGGAAAGACAGACGCGAACTGGCCGCGGCGGTGGACTGGATCAGAGTCGAAGCCACAGAAGAGCTCGAAATCAAGCAGGTGGACTTCGGCGCGCCTGGTGACGAAGACGCGGCCGCCGAGGGCTTTCACCAGCACGAGGGGCCATATCCAAAGAGCAAGCTCTTCATCCCGCGTACCAGCACGTTCCGGTGGACTCGCGAAACCTTCACCATGAAACTCCCGGTCTATCCGCA
>JASLXP010000056.1 GCA_030740295.1 Planctomycetota bacterium | reverse complement strand
AGGTCCACCTTCGAAACCTGCCATTCCGCGAAAAGCTCTTCCGGAAGATAGGGATCGAAACCGGCGACCTCCGCGCCGAACGCCACGCACCACTGGGCGATTCGCCGTCCAATCTGGCCAAGCCCCATGACGCCGATTTTTTTTGTTCCGAGCTCGCCATTTACGAAATCTGAATTGTCGCAGAACTGAACCGCCTCGTACACCCAGAGCGGTTCTCTCGCGGACATTCGGCAATGCCACTGGGGAATGCTGCGCAAGGCGCACAGCGCAAGGGCAAACGCGCATTCGGCTACTGACTGTGCCCAGCCGCGGGTGGCATCGATTACAGTGATGCCGCGTTCCTGTAATTGCCGAACATTGAGCTCGGTGCCGGTACCCGCGTTGTCGAAAACGCCTCCGATCACCTTCAGGTTCGGCAGACGTTCGAACTCGGCAGCCTTCAGCCCGCCTCCAAAATTCGCGACCGCGGTCACCTGATCGAGCTCAAGCCCGGCAGAAAGCTCGCCCGGTGTGCTAGACTCATCGACGAGCACTTCCCCCTCGGCCTGAAGCCTTTCCAGCAGGCGTTCGGGAACAAAGGGCCAGTTTGATTCAAGATTGCTGGAACGGCGAAATAAGAATTGAGACATGGGTTTCAGTCACGATGATGTAATGTAAATTCGGCCCCCCTACTAATTGCACGTGAAAAGGGCACCACGATAAAATAGCGGCTCACTTCACAAGAAACGAATCACTCAACATGAGACAGATCATTGCTCTCGCTGCAGTGCTTGCGATCCTGGCCTTCGTCTTCGCTGTCATTCTCAAATCCGAAAACGTCGATCCCGCAAAGGCGAAAGCCTGGCAACAGTTGAGTGACAAACAGCGCCGCGTACTCGTGAGGCAGAATCTCACGCCCGGCGCGACCCTTCAGGAGGGCGAACGAGTACGTCAGCGGGAAGATGAGTTTGGCGAACTCGACATGACGGCGGAGGCCATACCGATGTTCTGGAAGGACCTTTCCATCAAGTGGAAGCCAGGCTCTGAGTTGCCCGCGAGCGTGCATGACCTCCACGGCAAATACGTGAAACTTAAAGGATTCATCCTGTCTATCGAGGAGAAGGAAAAGCTTACGGAATTCCTGTTCCTGCCTTCGTACTGGTCCGGTTACTTCCAGGATCTGGGGCTCACCGGGTACATCCGTGCCCGTATTCCCGAAGGCACGGTGGACTTTACTGGAATGAATATCATTCTCCATGGCCGCCTTTCGGTGGGTCTCGAGACCATCGGAGGAAAACCATCAAGCGTTTACCGGATGGAAGTCACATTCCTGGAAAAACTGGATCCGTTTGCACGGTAAGACCAGCAACGCCGAATGCGATTCTCCTCACCCCTGATCCCTGGCCGGCTCATCAAGCGGTACAAGCGATTTCTCTCAGACATCGAACTGGAAAACGGTGAGGTAGTCACCGCGCATTGTGCGAACCCCGGATCGATGCTGGGCTGCAACGCACCCGGCGCGGAAGTGCTGCTGTCCAAGAGTAGCAACCCCAAACGCAAACTGCAGTACTCGTGGGAACTGGTGAAAGTCGGCCGCAGTTGGGTCTGCATCAACACCGCTCTGCCGAACGCGATTGTTCGTGAAGCCATCGAGAATGAGAAGATTCCAGAGCTCAGCGGATACGATTCACTCAAACCGGAAGTCAAGTATGGAGAGAACAGCCGGGTGGATCTGCTGCTCACTTTCGGCGGACAGCTCTGTTACGTGGAAATCAAAAGCGTCACCCTGGCCAGTGGAAGGGTTGCCCAATTTCCGGATTCAGTAACCGCCCGTGGCACGAAACACCTGAACGAGCTCGCCCGGATGGTCGAAGAGGGACACCGCGCGGTGATGTTCTTTCTGGTAAATCGCGGTGACTGCAACTGTGCCGAACCGGCGGCCCACATTGACCCCGTCTATGCAGAAACGCTTGCCGCCGCAGCGGAGGCGGGCGTCGAAATCGTCGCCTATCGTTCAAAGGTTGGAAAAGCCGGCATCTCGGTAAAAGACAAAATCCCTTTCCGCCTCAAAACTTCTTGAGCGCTTTGGTCACCGTTTTATGCACCTCGAAGATTCGGTCGAGGTTGGTGATCTTGAAAACTTCCTTGATGTTCTTGTTGGTCAGCACGATCTTCAATTCGCCGTCCGCGGGCATCGCCTTCTTCAGGCTGACCAGTTTGCCGAGCGCCTCGCTTGTCATGTACTCCACTATCCCAAAATCCAGCAGCACGTTGCTCCCTTCAAACATACTGACCGCCTGCTTCAGTTGATCACCCAGGTCCGAGCTCTGCTCATACTTGATACGTCTGTTGAGAACTCGAATGATGAGGACTTCGCCGGTGTCTTCCGTTTCCAGTCGAACTGATTCTTCTGACATATCTGGGTAAAACTCCTGTTGCTTTCCGGGACTACCAATTCCAGGCGAAGGATACGGAGGAAGGCCCGATTTGCAATCCCTTCAGTTTCTTGAACGAGCGAGTCAGCAGCAGGGATGCGGCAATGCCGGCGAAGGCCCCATACACATCCTCTTCGTCTTCAATACGGCTGGCCGCCAGCCCGATCGCGCCCAGGCGCAGCGCGGTACGGGCAGGCCCTTTTTCCATCTGGAAAGCCACGGCATCCGCAACGGTGTAAGCCCCCATCGCTATGGCGAAGGTCTCATTCGCGGCCGAAGGCTCGACGCGGTCTTCGTCATGCAAAGCAACCGCCTTGACCGAAGCGATGCCGATTCCCGCGCCCATCAGAGTATCGGAAAACCAATGCCCATCGTGATAAATGCGCGACATCGCAGTCATCGCGGCGACCGGATAGGTCACATATCCGAGGCCGTAGTTTTCATCAATAGCAGTCGCCAGCGCGAACGCGGACGCGCTGTGTCCCGAGGGAAAGGACCTCCCCTTTGTTGAATGGTAGGTGGTCGGGTCTCCAGCTTTCCGCGGCCGCACCCGATCCACCACAACATTAATGGACTCTTTCGCAACGCCCGCAATCAATCCACCCTTCAAAGCAATCTCGCCCCTGCCGGTTTCGTCTGCATACATGGCTGCAGTTGCGCCGAGGTAGAGCTTCCATTCCCCGAACACCCGGGCGATCTTGAACAGGCTGTCATTGACTTTGCTCTTGTGGGATTGTGCGAAAGTGCGCGTCTTTGCATCCAGTTTTTCGATGGTGTTCAGTGGCAAGTCGTCGGCAGCAAGAGAAGAAGTCACGAGACCGATGAAGAGAAGACTCATTTGCATGACTCGGTTGACCCGTAGCAAGCACTTAACACATATGGGTGGAGGCCAATTCAAACGAATGCCTCCACCAACCGACCAAAAGACGGACACCCCAAAAGCCCGGCACAATCCAGACTCTCAACATTTACATCAGCAAAGTGAGGGATCTTCGCAAGAACAGGCACTCCTGAACATCGCTCGATAATCTCCGGATTCGTAGGATTCGAAGCATCTTCATCACCCGTCGCGGCATTCATCACAACTCCTGCAATCGGAATCTGCCGGGCCTGGAGCGCTTCAATGGACAGCAGTGTGTGATTGATGGTGCCGAGCCCAGCCCTTGCCACCAGCAGTACCGGCAATCCGA
>JASLXP010000055.1 GCA_030740295.1 Planctomycetota bacterium | reverse complement strand
CGACTGCGAAAGAATTCTTTGACGCGTGGAAAGAGAATCCTGACCGCTTTGCAGGAGAAGAATTACCCGCGCTGTTTGAAGCAATGGTCCCCTTTGCCCAAAGCGACTGGTCGGCACCGCTTATCGATTTCCTTTCCGGTGCCGTCGTTAACGTTTCCCATCGAAAGGCAGCGCTCGTGCTCCTGGGTGCAACGGCTCACAAAGATGGCATGGAAAATCTTCAGAACGCGCTGTCAAAGATGGAACTTGCAAGTGGCGCATCACGCGGTCTTGGGCTGTCGAAGAACCCGAAGGCGACTCGAGTCGATCCGGAAGCCTTCGCCGGTGACAACGCGGACACTGCCGCGGAATGCTGCCTCGCGCTTTACCGGCTGGGCTCCGCCGGCGCTGTCGAGGGCCTGGCCCAGATTTACGCCCGCCTGCACTTCTATCGCCGCATATTCCGGAATTCGTGCAAGCAGAAAAAGTGGGACGACAAAGTGAAACACCGCTGGGCCCAGGGCAAGCGCCTGGAGGTTGCACTCAAGCACTTGCAGCGCAGCGCCGGCCCGATACCAGAATCTCAGTTTTCAGCCTTCGTCAAGTTTGCCCAATCCGTCACCGATCCGATCAAAGCCGAATGGGCGCGCCTGGCGATGGAACAATCCGTGCATGAAGTTGAAGCGGACGAGTGGAGACCGCTGCATGCGGCAAAGGATGGTGTGATTGCTCGTCTGGCTCGCCAACTGTCAACCCTTCAGCTCCAGCGCAGGAACAAATGAATTGGCGCGTAAACGGAAGATGAGCCTCCATGCTCCCCATGCACGACCGCTGAAACGAGGCCTACCTGTCATCCGGGGATTCGAAAAGGAGGATCCCGAAATAGGTGGGGAAGTTGAAGCCGGCGTAGCTTTGAGACCAACTGCTCCATTCACCGGCCCCATGGGCTGCTGCGGGCTCTGGGTTCTCCCGGCAGAAGTTCGCGCGCCACTGCTCGCCTGCCTCGGGCTTGCCTCCCATGTCTTTCCAGGGGATCGCCATCTCAACGCTCCAAGTGCCGGCTTGTGCGTTGCTTGTCCCGGCAATCCTGGCGTTCCCATTCCACTTTCCGTCCCGCCCGTACGCGTCGTAACAGGCGCCAAAGCTGTTGATGATGAAGTGATAGAAATCATCCGGGTCTGCCCCCGGCCGTTGAACAAGAAGCTCGACAGCATCATCCTGCCAGACTGCCGTGTCCCGCTCACGGTATCGCTGAAGGAGATGCTTCATCGATGCTTCTTTGCAGTGGAACGCGGCGTAAAGATTCACGTCATCGTATGCGAGACGCACCTTCGTAGCGTACCTGGCAGGCCCCTTCTCCTTGAGCTGTTCGAAGTTGCCAAGCTCTTCCGTGCCCTTCCATTCTTTTTCCTCCATCTTCCCGTCGACCACCGGCGCATTCGTTATCCGGGGTATCTTGGCAGTGCTCTTGATGTAACGCTCGGTGCTCTTCTGGATCTCAGCCCAGATGGATCCCATCTCACCGGAAGCCTCCAATCTTGACGCGCCTTCGCCAAGCTCCTGGAAACGCTTCGTCATTGCCGTTCGCAGCTCGCCGCCCGAACACTTGCGGAGGTCTCCTCTTGCCTCTTTCTCTGCTTCGACGAGCGCTTTCGCGATTCGCGTCCCAAGCCGTGAGTGGTAATTCTCCATCTTCCGGAAACGCCAGACACCGCTCCCCGCGTAAAGGCAGTATGGGTTACCACTGATGTGAGCCGACGAATGGCGGCCGAGGGCGTTCGTCAGGTGGTACATCGCGGTCACGTTGTGGACGAGCTCGTTCAGGGCGAGAGCGTCCAGATTGCCTTCCACTTTCAGGCGGTCGTAGATGGTCTCCCGCTCGACGTAATACCGGGCAATCAGAAAGCAGTTCCGGAAGACTTCGATCCGTTTCCTTTCCACGTCTTTCTTTGCGAGCGATGCGGCTTCGACGAGGAACTTCTCGCAGTCCACCAGTGCTGACAGCGGATAGACCTTGAGCTGCGCGCTGTCCTTCCGCAAATAGGTGAAGTTCTGCGGATCACGTTTTCGGAGCGGCTGATTGATCCAGCATTGTTCGAGCCTGTTGAAGTAACTCTTCATTGGCTCAGCAGCAGGGCCGAAGAATTTGCGGCAGTAGTCAGTGAGAAGGGCATCAATGTCTGCGTCAACGTCCCAGAGGAGTTTGCACATGATCCATAGCTTCGGGCCGTCCAGTCCCCAGTTCGGGTAGGCCTCCGCGTAAAACCCTCTGACACCGAGTTCATAGCCGTCCTTGAGAACTGCCTGCATGGTGTGCGGATAGTAGCGAGGGACTTCGAATCCACTGCCGTAGTACCATTCGTATATGCCGAGAGCGCTGCAGACCTCAGACCACGACTTCAGGAGCTCCAGCTCCTTTTTGCGAAAGTTGGCATCGAAGAGGTAGCGGGAGCGGTCGTTCGGGATGTAACCGATGAAGTTCTTGTGTGCCCGGAACGGCGGCGGGGTGATGGTTCCCGCAGAATAGAGCAGGCCGCCGATCCTTCGATCCGGATGCGTCTTCGCGACCTCGCCGCAGACCTTGTCCGCGAACCTGAAGAAGACAGGTGAGTAATCGCGCTTGCCGTTCTCAGCGTAACGGATCCCATCGTTCATCTTCAGGCATTTCTCGCACTCGCAGTAACCATAGTTGTCGTTTACACCGACACTGAAAGATGTGTTGCCAGGATACTGGTCAAAGAAGCTCCGGGCCGCCTGCGCACAGACATCGATAACTTTCGGGTTGCTCAGGCAAGGTTGCCAATCTGAATTTGCCCCCTTCCTGGGGATCAGACGCTTTCCCCCGACCCATGGGAAAAACTCCGGATGGTCTTTCGAATAAGTCGCAGGTCTGACGATCTGGGCCAGGTTGTGGTGGAATTCGTAACGCGTGCGAAGCCGATTTCGGCGCATCCAGGTGTAGGACTTCCGGAACCATTTCGGATCGGACTTCACGCTGTGATAGATGCCGCTCATCATGCGTGACAGATAGGACGGCTGTTCGATGACATTCAGTTCCCCGATCACGAGTTCTTTCGTCTCCGGGATGACCTCACCCAGTTCGCCGGGCATCAACCACCGGATTCCGCAGACGCGCTCGAGGAAATCGTAAGTCGCCATCTCCGTGCCCCAGTCGTCCTTCCCGGCAAGTACGACCTGGCTGCCAAACCGTTTCAGGATGTAGGCATCACGGTCGTACTCCTCGAACGGAATGTTCTGCTTCCCTGCGAAAGGAGTCAGCCCCACGTGGATCGCGGGCCGGTCGGCGTTCGTCTGCTTCTTTTCGATTGGAAGCTCAACCCCGGTAACACGAGTCAGGTAGGACTGCAGCTCTTGAGCAACCTTGAGGATGGGCAGCGGACGCTTGCCTGGAAAGGTCATCTCGTATCGGAGTTTACAGCGCTCATCGATCCTGGGTTGTATGACGATTGATGCCTTCGGCTCGCCGTTCTTCACAAGGATGATCGGTTCCGATGAGGCGATCTGTGGAACGAATATCGCAAGAAGAGTGATCAGGTTGAAGCGCATCATTGATCTTCTGCTCCTGCTGGTACGCGATGAAGGCCCTGAGCCCGGTGACCTGTTTGAATCAGTTTCGGGCAAGTTTGTGGGCAACATGATCCTGCTCTTTGGATAGAGCCCTCGAGGGTTTGAATTCTTGACCAGGTGTGTCAGTGACGATGGCATCGGCTTTTCCCCGGCATTTGCTGGCCTGCTTCGATCTGAGCGATCCGTTGCGAGTAACTCCGACCGGTTTGCATCGTGGAAGATTCTAGATTCTGTTCAGGGCTCCGCAGGGAAAATGGCACAGGCTCTAACTTGCCGTTATAGGTAGCAGCCTTCCGCCTCGATGATCTGAAACTCTTAGGGCCAGTTTCATGACTCCGATCCTGATTGCACTCATGACAACATCCATTCAAGTTCAGGCGCAGGAACACAAACCCTTCTGGTTTCAACGGGCGTGCTCTCACTATGGCGAGATTGATGATGCCTACGGTGATTACATCGACGACGTTCGGCCGCAGGTCGTCATTGCTGGATTCTTCGGCCCGAATTACTGGTCGGCCATGAGCTACGCACGCGAGAAAGGAGTCAAGAGACTCTGGACCTCTCTTGGCGGCGGGCCAGTGGATCGAGATTGGATGAAGCAACTCATCGAGCGCAGCCACAGAAACGGGGCTAAGTTCATCGGTCTCTTTTCGCTCTCAAGACCATTCGGCGATCCGGAAAAACCAGCCGGCTTTTTTAAGTTCATCGACGAGGACTGGGACGACAATGTCCTTGGCCCCAAACCAGAAACTCGTGCCATCGACATGATGGAGAAGAAAGCGGACGGTTCGCTTTGGAAACAGGAAGCCTATCGAGTCGAAGGAGGAGCCGAATACTGGGGCTGCATCAGTAATCCCCACTGGCGGGAGGTCCTGAAACGAATGGTCACAGCAGCAATAGGCATTGGCCTGGACGGTTTTCATATCATCTTTCCCCAGAGAGAGGGGTGCGTCTGCGAGTATTGCCAGGCTGCGTTTCGGCGATGGCTTGGGGCTCGACACACAGCAGCCCAACTGAAAGAGCGGCATCAGATCAACGATTTGAAGTCACACACGTTCAGCACGATCAGCGGTTGGTACGAGAGGGAAGATGCGAGCGAGTACGCGTTGGAATGTCTCAAGTTTACGCAGGCATCCCTCAAGGATTGTTACGACGAGGTATTCATTCGGCATGGCCGGGCTATCAAGCCTGACCTGATTCTGGGCCAGTGGAATCACATCTACCGCTCCAGCTACAAAGGGCCGGGACAGCTTGCCGGAACTTTTGCTCAACTGAACGCGGACGAGCGGTGTGTGCTGCCTTCCACTCGGTGGGGCAAAGGCGAGGATTTCGTCTGGTATTCGATTGGCAACTGGCGCATGTACGACAAGCCGGATGAGCACAGCTTCGCGGATTTTGGAATCGAGCGGAAATACCTCTACGAAGCGGGTGGGGGAAAACCTTCGACCGTCAAGATGGACGACAACGTCCGTATTCAGCTTACCTTCGCGGAATCTGTCGCGTACGGCGGTTTCGCCTATCCGCGCGGCCCCGATTACAGGGATGCATCCACGCATAATGCGGTGAAGGCATGGTTCGATTTCCTTCGCAAGAATGAACAGCTCTATCATCCGGCCACCCCGTATTCCGAAGCCGCCCTGGTCTGGAATCGCCGAGCCGTGCATCGCGGAGACACTCTTCATACGGCAGATTTCAAACGGCTCGGCAGTTTACTCACCAAGAATCATGTCCTCTATGATGTGCTGATCGATGACAACCTGTCGCTTGAACGACTCAAACAATACCGGCTCGTCCTGTTGCCTTCCGTTGCCGACTTTATTGAGGATGAACAAACGACGTTTTCAGATTTTATCGGGACGGATGGAAAAGTAGTGGTCTGCAATCCCGCGCGCGGCAAGCAATCGATAGAAGGAGCAGTCGTGTTTGCCTCAAAGGAATTGCAGGCCATTTCTCCGGTCGCGTGGCAGGAGTTCGAACCTTACCTGGACGTCTGGTTGCCCAATCGTTCAGGAATAAGTGCTCGGGACACGATTAGCTTCACCTGCTTTGAAACAGGGCGAGGTACCGGGTCAGAGACGAGAAAGTTTGTGGTCCATCTCATCAATTATCACAGGGATCGCCGTCCAGCCGATGGCGTTTCCGGCGCTGATATCGAGAGGCCAATCCCGGCCGGCCCGATTCCTGTTCGGGTTGTTCTGCCGGCGGCCACGCGAGCCAGAAAGGTGTCGCTTCATTCAGTGGAGAATTCAAAGTCAACAGAACTCAAGTTTGACCAGGAGAATAGATCTGTCAGCTTCGTCGTCCCGAAGATCGTGGTCTACGCCGCCATCAAGATTGAAGCACGATGAGGGGGCTCCGGATGGCAGGCCGACTCGCGGTCTCGGCGATCCGCTATGAGTCAGTCCATGACGCGCGAGCTGCTTCACTGTTTCTCCGTGATACGGCGAATACTGATATCATCGAAGTAGATGGAACTGCCCTCCAGAGCATAAAGAGCGATGGCCACCTGGTGGATCTTGCCCGCCTCACTGGGGGACATGACAAAGGTGTAACGTTGCCAGGTGTCTGTTGCCTTAAAGACATTCAGAACACGTTCGGCATCTTCTGATCGGGGCCTGCCGCCGTATTGATAGAAATCTACTCGTATGGTTCCTTCGCCGCGTGCGTGAACGATCACGCGATAGCGCGCTCGGCTTTCTGCTCGAATGGTCTGATAGAGGACCACGTTGTCTTCAAGATCGTCAGGAGAAAGCCGGATGCAGTGTTTGCCGGTCCTGGCCTTAGCGGGGGCCCGGACGATGACTCGATGGTCCGCTGGCGCCGAGGTGTTGAGACTCCAATGTCTGATTTTCTGATGCTTCTGCTCGAAACGCTCCCACGTCTGGAATTCCTCGAAACCACCATTGCGGATCAGCTCGTCAGCATGGGATTCGTTCTCGGGGATGGCTGAGTCAAACTTGTCCGGTTCCGGATGCGGGACGAACCGGTGCGGGAACAGATGAATCGAATCAATAACCAGGCAGCCACCCCTGCCTCCCGGCTGCAGGAATTCGAAGCGGACAGGATTCTTGCCCTCGATGAGGCGGACACGTTTCGTCGCGATGCCGTTGGGAGTATTGCCAGATCTGTCTGTGTGGACAGTCTTCTCAGCACTGAAATTGAACCATCCCCGGACCTCATCTCCCACCACCAGGTTGTACAGGCCGCAGCTCGGCCCCATCGCTCCTTTGACGTGAATTCTGTAAACGCCTGGCGTGGTACAAGGGAGGTCCAGTTGCAGGGACGATCCCTTGCCCCTCGGTGCGAAGCTGATGGCTTTGCCGCCACTGAATTGGATGCGGCTGTCTTTGGGATCGCTGACCAGCAGGAGGTCTCCGCCGTTGATGATCCTGGCGTTTTCGGTGAGGGTTTCGGCTTCGATGCGCGTGACCTCTGCTGAGCCTGGGGCAAATGATGTCGTCAGGCAGATCAGGACTGAATAAGGGCTCAGAGACTTCTGCATTGTTCCGTTTGGTGACGCCTGTCACACAGAAAATAAAAGTCCGGCATCACAATCCTCTGTCCACTCGTACCTGTTCTTCTGACTGGTGAACTGCTTTCCCCGACAGAGAGAATGCCGAAACATCCACAGCAAACAGATGGCCTGGCTTGAGCGACTTCCCATCTCTGCCGCACGTCAACACGAAAACCGAAGCATCGGTCGTCACCTCCCCGCAAGTTGCCTCCTTGCCCGAATCATTTATGCCCAGGAAGATGCTCTTCTGATCGGTGAGATCCACTCGAAATCCTGTGACCTTCGGGTCGTCACGCAGAATGTGGATGCGGTTCACGTACTTATCGACATCGAGCTCCGGCTTGTGCGGCCAGAGCAACGTCGTGAAATGGATTGGCTGACCCAGCTTTGGCAGACCTCGGTAACGCTGTGAAAGGCGGAGGGGGACAGCCTGCCAGACGTTCTCCAATGACCGGTCGTATACCTCGTAGTCCCGGCCAGGTTGCGGCGTGAAATAAATAAGGAGATCCCAGGCCGGGTTGAGCCAGCGCTGGACTCCTCTTCCCAGGCCCAATCCGGTCATCAGCATCCAGGGAATGTGGGTATTCGCCCA
Organism: Planctomycetota bacterium; assembly: GCA_030740295.1. The sequence continues at coordinate 15,911 of JASLXP010000055.1, read as the reverse complement.
GTGGCCACCGGCTTTGGGGGAGATGTTTCTCGTCTGCCACTGTTGTCTGACCCGCGCCACGAATGGCTTCTTAAAGTCCACGAGATCTTTAACGAGGACAGGGCCGCCATGCGTGAAGAGAACTCGGCGCTCGTTGGTTACCGGCCAGCCCTTGTAATTCTCCACGCTAACTGAGGCATAGGTCGCCCGGGATGCGACTTCCATGGTGGGGACCGTCACAATCTCTGCCGAGGCTTCGGGAGCGATGCCGGTCAGGTCTTCAATGAATATGACATTGTGGTATTCCGGCCCTTTCTCGAAGTAGCCAAGGTCGGTCAGAAGCACTGACCGCTGGTGCATCAGATTGTTCAGATTGGGAACGGTGGACATGTGATGCCCAGCATCAGAGCAGAGCTCGATCATTCCCGCCGGCGCAAAGGGGTCGGCTCCGGCGCGCAAAATGAGTTTGTCGGGTTGGGACTCGTTTTCCAGTCGAAGGTAGAGACCGGTGATGTCGTGCTCGTCCAGCATTTTCTTCCTGAATGCGTCATCGACATGCCGAATGCGTTTCCGCTGCGTGACACGAGACTTCATTTGAGGCATGACTTCTGGGACGGTGTCGTCGGCATAGAAGTAGGCCCAGGCGCAGGCGGATGCGGCGCCGTCGTAAACCATGTGGTAGCTGAAAAGGTCTTCCATCTGAAGCTGTGCATATTCAAAGAGCTTGCGCGCTGCCCACTTGAAACGGCCGTCACGAGTGAGCGTGGCCATTCGCTCGAACACTGGAATCCAGAAGTAGGCTGACGCGTTCCATGGTGAAGCGTCACCGTAACCCGGAAAGCCACCGGCGGGCGTCACCTGGTACATGTAGCGTTCCAACCATTTGCCGAAGCCAGGATCCTTCAAGTATTTGGGATTGCGGAATTCCGCCCAGTCCAGGTAACCCATGATCGAAGCGCCGTTGTAATCCGATGAGTTCTCATCGTGATCGCGATAGGGCCACCAGGAGTCCCATTCCAGGTCGGCATACTTCTTCCAGGCCTTTGCTTCAGGGGCATCGGGCATCCGTTTTGCCGCAATGTCAAGAAAGTAGCCCCAGAGCAGCGCACGGTTGAAAGCTCCCCACTCCTTCGGCCGCATCAACGTCCAGACCCGGTTAGCGAGGCGCGGAGTAAACTCACTCAGCCACTTGCGGTCATCTTCCTTCACCTTCGGTTCGTTCAGCAGAAGCTCGACCACCTTGTGCATGGTGTCCCAATGGGGCGTCGGATTGCCTTTCACATGGGCGTCATGGGCATGTCGAACGAGACCGAGGGCCTCCTCTAGGAAATGTTCTTCGCCCGTCTGGCGGAACAGCATGTAAGCGGGGAAAGCGTAATGCACTCCGTGGATCCCTGCGTTCGCTTTTCGACCCTTGCTGTAGAGGTAGTTTTCAAAGTCATAGACTCGGCGGGTGAGACCAATGTAGTCGTCGCGAGTGATCTTCTTCGGCTTGTACTTTCGCCGATCGGATGGAAATGCGAAGCGGGTCGGATCGATGGCGATATAACGGTCGGGCAACTTGCCCGTAACGCCGGTGTCAGCTTCTTCGCTGGCGATGATCTCGAATGGCGCATTCACGTCGCCATTGATCAGCTTTCCTCTGTGTTGGATTACTGCAACGGCTGTGTATCTGCCGGGCTTCGTCTGCAGGCCGGCAAATTCACCAGAAAATATCGTTCGTCGCCCCAGAGGAAGGTCAGCTTTCGCAGGCAACTCCGCCACGGTCTTTCCATTCGTATCCTTCAAGCGGATGGAGTGAAGTTTCAAGCCATCTTCGAACGAGTCGATCTGCCCGACAATTCCGATGGCGTTCTCTTCACCATACCTGGCCTGGACCGGCATCAACTCTCCTGCGTACGGCGAACTGTTTCGGAATCGAAGGTCATACCAATACCCGAGACGCGCCTCGCCGCTTCCTTTGGATCGGTGGATGAGCTGAGCGAACTTACCGTCTTCGTCATGGTCAACCAGAATGAAGGAGACTTTGACCCTGTCGCCACTGCGAGGCGAATAACCGATATCTGACAGACCGACCGCGGCCTCGATGGTGTAACCATTCGCGGTTTTCTGAACAGCGTACTTTGTGTGTTCCGTCCATTTCCGGGGGCCTGTCTTGTCGGAGTAGTGGCTGAATCCAAAGAACGGCTCGTTCGCTGTCTTGACATTGTTCTTCTGCCGATAGCGTTTGGAGGATTTGGTCGCGCCGTAGGTCGTGATGCTCAGCATCAGGCTGTCGCACGTCCAGGGCATGGCATCCGACTTCCCTAGCGGCACCAGGCTCTGATCCAACACCTCGGCAGCAAGGTAAAGCAGACCGCCTTCGTCCCAGCCAAACTGCACTTTGGCGCTGCAATCCACGTCGGACGTAACGGGAGGCGGGTTGAGATCGAAGGCCCCGGCGTGAATCCGAATCGCCGATTCATCCCACTTCCATTCGCGCAGATTCCCGTCGAGTTTAATGTCTTGCCGGGCTGCCACGAAGTAGCGATGCGGGGGATTGGTCACCCTTGATTCAAAGAGGAGCTCCCCATCCGCGGCGGACAGGAGAAAGACGGATAAGAGATAGGCCATGATTGAAGAGCAGTTCGTGAAATGCATCCAGAGACTGAGGCTTGTTTGGGCTTTGCATGCCTGTCGGACGGCACTGAAAAAACTCGCGAGTCGTCTGCCGCGGGTGCGGCCAGACGTGGCGCAGGCTCCAACCTGCGATTCTTTTCTTTATCTTGGCAGATTGGAAATCTGCCCCACACCCCGCTCTCCGGGCTCGTGAAAGTCTGCGCGGTATGCGTGTAATTTTCTTTGTCCTTGGCGGCCGTCACCAGCTTGTGGTAGCGGCGGCGTCTCGCCGCCGAACTTCTGCGGCGGGACGCCGCAGCTACGCAGCAAGTGGGGCTCTGACTTTCTACGAACGAATCTGTCAGGCTGCGGCAGGAGAAAGAGGAGATGACCTCGATTGCGGCATTGTGGCGCGGTATATGAGCAAGGGTTTTGGAAACGGTTATAAGTGCAAAAAACGGCCTCGGTTGTCAAAGGCATGAAAACACTTGTGACAAAGGGGAAATCTCCATGATCAAGAATAGCTTCGAGAAAGGTCCGGAAGGATGGTGTTCCTATGACTACCACTGGAGCGTAGTTGCCAAAGGGGTCAACATCTTCATCCTGACTTCGTGGTCATCGTCAGGTGGCGTCGATGATTCGGGCTTTATCTGGTGCGATGAGACGCGTTGGAGCGGGGACACCCCGGAAGATCCGGTGTCCATATTGCCTTTCATTATGTACACGAATTGGGTGGGGCTGGATCCTCTCGACCTCCGGGAGGCGGAAGTCTCGGTCTATCTGCGCGGGGACGACCTGTTCCTGGGCGGAGCTAAATGTTTCTTCTGGGTAGTGGGCGCCGGAGGACGCTGGCATTTCACCAGCAAGCCGTTGACGATCTCTGAAGGTGAATGGGCACCAGAACCCAACACCATGACCCTCCACAACGACGAATCGCTGTGGCATTTGAGCTGGTCAGGCAATCCCGCCAATCCACCGGCCCTCAACGACCTACTGGCCGATGCCCGCAGCTATGGGATTTCGCTGGCGGGTTTCGGCCAGGAGCCGCGCGGCAGATTCTCAATGGACGAGTTCGAGATTCGGCTGGCCGGGCCTCAGGAAGGCTAGAAGAGGTAATGGCCGATCCGATGACCCAATTGGTTCTCTCTGAAGACAATCGGAAAATCCGAACCATGTTGCCTTACGTTGAAACTCGAGAATCCATGCCGTGAATGGTCGAGGCCGATTCAATACGTCCCACCTCTGTTTTGGCGCGCTCGCTGTTATGACCATGACCCAGGTGTGGGCCGAGGAAGCGAAGGGCATCGGCTCGCGGGCGACCAAACTCTCCCGTCCACCGATTCATAGGTACAGCTTCGACGGGCAGGGGGGCGTCGGGGCAAAACTGACCGACAACATTGGCGGTGTTCACGGGGAGATCTATGTCGAGCCGCCCCCGAAGCCGCTGCCTTACCACGCGGGCAGCACCACGCTGGTCGTACTTCCTGATACGGAAGGCTACTGCCGCCGCCGCCCACACATTTTCAACGCCATGATGAAATGGGTCGCCGAGAATAAGGACAAGCGCAACATCGAGTACCTGTTGCACGTGGGCGACATCACCAACAACAACGCCGAAGACGAATGGAAGAACGCCCGAAAGGCTTTCGACATCATCGAGGGCAAGGTGCCGTACGTGCTGGCGGCGGGCAACCACGATTACGACCACACGCCCGGACGGCTGACTTACATGAATAACTATTTCAAAGTTGAGGACCTCAAGAAGTGGCCAACTTTCGGTGACGTCTATGAAGCGGGCAAACTGGAAAACCATTTCCAGTTCATGGAAATCAACGGGCAGAAGTGGATCGTGCTCTCGCTGGAAATGGGGCCGAGAAAGGAAGTGATCGCCTGGGCCAACAAAGTGCTCGAAAAGCACAAAGACCGTCTGGCGATCATTCTAACCCACGGTTACCTGTACTACGGAAACGATCGGTACAACCATCTCCGCGGCAGTCAGCGTGCCACCCCATACAATTTCTATGGCGAAGGGGCCGACGGCGAGATGATGTGGAATCAGTTGGTCCGCAAACACCCCAACATCATGATGGTGATCTGCGGTCACCTCTCATCGCAGTATGTAGGCTACCGGAAGGACAAAGCCGACCGAGGCAATATCGTTCACCAGATGCTCGTCGATTACGAAAAGCTGCGGGGCGGCTATGGCTTCCTGCGTGTGCTGGAGTTTCTGCCCGACGGGAGGACAGTGCAGGTGCGAACCTACTCTCCAGTGACCAAAGAAATCAGATCGCCGATTACTCGGGGAGATAAACCCCTGAAGGACCCAAAGCTGGAGGAATTCACATTCAAGCTTCAGGCAGCGCCCGGCCAGGAGTCACTCCTTGCGGCCGCTCCGGCGAAACCGAGGCGGGAGAATCCCAAAGATCACGGAAGCACCGCTGACAAACCCAATGAAGGCCAAGTCCGGCTCAATGGGCAGGGCGAACTGGTGATCCGTGCCAACGATGTCAAAGGATACGGCCGGCTGAGTGCGGCCCTTGTCAAGGGCCGCAAGGAGGTCAGCTTCGAGGTCTGGTTTACACCGACAGGGGAAAGCTATGGCTGGGACCCGGTGGTTCAATTCCGAGGTGGGAAGGATTCTTTTTATTACACATTCCGAACCCTCAATAAGCACCGTGCCGAGCTGATCGTTAACGGCCACAACGAGGATATTCAGCGCAGCATAGGAGTGAAGGTGGGGCAAGCGATGCACGTTGTGGTCACCTACGACCAGGACGGCCAAGACGGACGCCCCCTGCTTTCTTCCTACGTCAACGGCAAACTCACCGGTCAAATGGTCACAGGCATCAAACTTTCCGAGCTTGGGTTGACCGCCGGACAGGTCGGCCCTTTCGCCGGTAGGTTCGATGAGTTGCGCATCTACGATTATCCGCTGAACGCTCAGGAAGTTCAGGGCAACTACGCGGCTGGCCCCAATAAGCTGAATCTCACCAGGGAGTAGGCTGTGGTGTTTCTTCCTCAGTGAAAAAACCGCCAGCTACAATCTGGATGCAAAGCGGCGAAATTACATCTCGTTCTCGCTGAGCCAATGGAGCTGCGGCCAGTGTTTGCTTCCCGTGTTGGGCTGAGGTGCGCCCGGTGTGCTCCTGCCGTTCTTGACGTAGTGGGTCAGCAGAGCCTTCAGTTCTTCAACCACGTCAGGATGCTGATCCTGCACGTTTTCTTTTTCGCCGATGTCCCTGGACAAGTCATACAACTGAATCGGGGGAAGCCCCTTGATGTCCTCTGAATTCGGTTTCGGGTAGCTCCAACCACCCGAGCCCGGGCACATCTCCAGTTTCCATTTGCCTCTGCGGATGGAAAAGGAGCCGTTGACTGAGTGATGCACGGTCGCTTCGCGTACAGCATCCGTCGCTGTCCCATTCCAGATAGAAAGATTGTTGACGCTATCTTCTGCCGCGGTGTCGGGCAGTTCGTACCCGGTGATCTCTGCCATGGTCGCCATCAAGTCAGTCAGACAGAAAGTCTGATCACTTTCACCGCCAGCCTCAATGACCTCCGGCCACCGGATGACGAACGGGATACGATGGCCCCCTTCAAAAATATCCGCTTTGTGACCGCGGAAGACGTAGCTCGGGTGGTGACCGAATTCCGCGAGCTCATCGAAATCTGCCATGGGCGAACAGCCGTTGTCGGCCGTGAATATCACAATCGTGTCTTCTGTCAGACCATTCTTTTCCAGGGCCTTCATAACCCGGCCGACCGTATCATCGACCTGCAGGCAGAAATCGCCGTATTCGTTGGTGCCGGATTTCCCCTGAAATTCTTCCGTGGGCAGGATCGGTGTATGGGGCGCCGGCAGAGGAAAGTGGATATAGAAGGGCTCTTCACCCTCTGCGTAGTTATCTATCAGGGCTTCGACTTTCTCTGTCAGCGTGGGAAGAACCTCTTCTGCTTTGAAATCGTCACCAATCAATCCGTCACGCATGAACTTCTTGCTGCGAACGATTTCAAATCGTTCGGTTGGAATCGATGTCGATCTGTCGTTCTCGATGTAAACATAAGGCGGCATGTCGAGGGAGGCGCTGATGCCAAAGTAACAATCGAACCCATGGTTGAGCGGTCCATTCGTAATCGGCGCGGCAAAGTCAACCTGGTCTTCATCCTGATAGGTTGATGCGATTCCGCCGTCCTTCAGCCGCCATTCAAGACCGAGATGCCACTTGCCGACACACGCTGTCTGATATCCCTGCTCTTTAAGCATCGATGGGACGGTAAGACGATCGTCCTCGATGATCGGACGCGAGTATCCGCCCGTTACGCTGGACTTCAGAGTGGAACGCCAATTGTACCGACCGGTCAGCAGGCTATAGCGCGATGGCGTACAAACGGAGGAACTGGAGTGCGCGTCGGTACAGCGCAAACCTTCGGCAGCCAGTTGATCGAGGTTCACGGTCTTGAATTGCGCATTCTCATTCAGGCAAGACAAATCGCCATACCCCATATCATCAGCAAAGATGTAGATCAGATTAGGTTTCTTACTCAATGGGTTCTCCTGTTTTCTGTTACTTCAATAAACTCTTCTCTGCACTGCATGAGCTATCCCTCCTCGCTGAAATGCAGGCTGCGCTCAACGATTATCCGCTGAATGCTCCGGAAGTGCATGGCAACTTCGCGTGTCTGGTCAATCGGAACGGCGAAATCTGAACGAAATGTGACGCGGGAATGGGAAGTTGTTCCTGAGTGAATCCTCAATCGACAACGGACCCTATGAGCCTGAATGGGCTGACCGTGAATATGGGCATGGTGTCCCGGATGTCATTCCCGGATTTGGAAGGTCGTGCTGGTGCGGCGCTTTGCCTGTTCCTGGAACAGTTCGCGCACGCGCTTGGCGGTGACTGCCTTTCCGTAAATGCGGATGTCGCCGATGAGCCCACGGAAAGGCTTGTGGGATGAGGGAATGGCGATGTCCCGCCCATCGGCGCGCAGGCCTTTGGTCATGGCCTTCGGGATCGGGTGGCGGCTGTCCAGAGCGCCATTGAGATACCAGCGCACTTCACCAGCCTTTCGATCCGCTGCCGCGACCAGATGGCTCCAGGCGTCGGTCGCAATCGCCCTGGTGGTTTTCGCACGCGCGCTTTGGCCGGGGCCTCGGCCCTCGCCAAGTACCAGCTCGGCCGAGCCATTGTCGAGCAAGTTGATCACCCACCAGTTCTGCGGGAACGCCTCCTTGCCCATCAAACGAGCTCCGTGCCTGTCGATCTTCACCCAGAGAGCCAGGGTGAAGTCCTTGTTGCCGAACTGAAGATGGGGAGCGTCCGGTATCACCGCGGCCCGCGGGTCGCCGGCAGAGACGAGGCACGTGCCGAAGTCGCCCGTTGCCCAACGGCCTTGCGCCTCGGCGTCATGTCCGCGGCCGGAGCAGTCTCGCGCCAACATGCCGACGCCTTCATCGAAACGCCAGCGCCCGAGCAGACCCGGCTCCGCGGCGGTCTTGACCGGCGGGAGCGCGGCCCGCCAACCCGCACGCGACAACGGGGTACCTTTACGGCCGGACGCCACGGACCACAAGCATATCGCCTGACCATTCGCCAAGGTGAGATAGAGGTTGCCGCCCGCGGCGGCCATACCATCCCAGACCGGCGCGCTGGGCAGAGACATCTCGGCAAGCACCCGCCCGTCGCTGGGCGACACGGCCAGTAACGCGCCGCCTGCCTTGCCCTCGAGTGCAGCCTGAGAGGTCACCGAACTGCCACGAGGGCCGGCAACGAACAAGACATCCTCAGTCTTCACCATGGCCCACGCCTGGATGGGGATCCGTTTCCACCAGCGGAAACGGACGGACTGCTTGCCGCTCCGCGCCAGCTTGAGGTATTCCCTCGCGGACAGGCCCGGAGGCGCGCCACTCTTCTTGTCCGCGGCAAACAGCGCCCACTTCCCTCCGGGATCGGGCCGCAAACGATCATAGTGGTTCTGCCCGAACCCGTAGATGGTGTCTTCGTCCTCGACCAGTATCCGGCCGGAAGGGAAGAGCGTGCGGCTGAGGCGCAGGTCGTAAAACGCGCCTTGGTGCGGCGACGTGAACATGGGGGCGTAAGTCCACACAAGGCGCGACGTGGTGTCCGAGCTGAGGTATCCGTCGGGGCTGTGCAGATGAGTCACTCGTCCAGGTTTCGCCTTGCCGGCAAGGTCCAGGATCTGGTGCCGCATGAAGATCCTCTCCCCGTCGCTGGACAGGATGTCGTTCATAAAGCCGTCGACGCTTTGTTCGTCCAGCAGCTCAGAACCGTCCGGTTGGCGCGTCCAGAGGACCGTGTCGACGAGTTTCCGGCCAGTGTGGGGCTCCAAGCCGTAAAGCCGAATGCCGCCATCCAGATAGGATGACTTCCCGGCTGCGAAGTAAACGGTGTTGTTGACGACAAGCACGCTGCCGCTCACCGGCCAGATGGACTCGAGCTGGCCCCGGGAGACAATCAGCCGCTCTTCGGGGCTGGCGAGAAAACGCCAGACCAGCTCTCCATCTGTGGCGCGCAGCGCCTGCACCGAGCCGTCCCGGCATCCGCACAGGACCAATCCCTCGTGCACGGTGGGTGGTGAATCGATGCGGCCGTCAAAGGTATGCTGCCAGAGGACCTTCCCCGTGGTGGCATCGAGTGCGTGCAACCGGTGGTCGTCCGTCGAAGCCAGGTACATCCGGTTGCCGGCAATCACTGGACTGGTGAGCGTTGCTCCCAACTTCGCGGTCCAGCCAAGCAGGAGCTCGGAGCCCACCCTGGTCGTTGCCTTGCCGGAACGAGCCGTATCGTGCCGATAGGTTGGCCAGTCCCCTGCTCGCCCTTCAACTGAATCTGCCACGGTCTTACCATAAGCAGGGCCGCGATGGAGTCGCTGCTCGTCCGGGGTTTTGGCAGAGCGCGGGCGCGGCGCGGCGCTCAACGCCATGAACCCGGTCAGCTTGGCGCGGACGTAGCAGGCGCAGTTGTGGGGTGGCACGTACAGAAGACCATTCGCCGGCAGAACGCCGAAGTGGCAGCTCCCGCGCACCCAGTGGTGGGCCGCCACCTTGCCCGTGTTCGTATCCAGGAACTCGATGCCGGCCCTGCCCGCGATCACCCTGTTGCCGACGACCTTCATCTGATGGCAGCGGTGATGCTGGAAGCGGTACCCGTATTTCCCCTTGACGCTCATCTTGACCTCGCCGGTAAGCGGATCATACGCGTTGACGTCGAGATTATCGGCGGTGGGGCGCCACATATTCATCCCCGCGTCCGGCCCCCAGAGATGTTTCTTGAAGCCGAAGAGATCGACGGGGGCTGAGTAGTTAGAGGGAGCGTAATCCGATTTCCAAAGCTCGCGGCCATCGGCCGCGGAGACCACATTGAGCTGTCGTCCCCCTGCGAACGCGACCACGTCCTCGTAAATGATCAGAGTAGGTGCGAACTGGGGCGCCAGCACAATCGTCGACTTCTCCGCTCCAGGCCTGTCCGCATTAGCCCGGTCCCTTACAACGACCTTTTGCCCTGTGGGAGGCGAGGCCCAGCGCGGTGAGCCGGTCTTAAGATCGACGCTCTGGATGACTTTGCCGTCATGGTAGACAACCTGTTTTCCGTCGGCCGCGAGGGTCAGTGGCAGGATCATATCCGCGGCATGCGACCAGAGGAGCTTCCCGGTGTCTGGGGAGACTGCCACGAGGCGCATGCTCTGGCCTTGGCCGCGCCGGAGACCAACAGGCGTATTGGGGTTCACCAGCGCCACCAGGACCCCGTCGGACAAGATGAATTCCTCGGCCCTCCCGGTGCCCTCGAGTGCGCGGATCAGCTCCCCGGTCGCCGCATTCAGCACGCTGACCGGGGCAGATCCCCCGAGCGTGACGTACACCCGGTCGCCAGCCGCGACCAGCAGGCGGTGGGCCTGGGCCGGGCCGACCTTCTTGCCGCCTTTAGCCCCTGCCCATTCTGCCAGCGCGTGCCGCCAGAGCTCAATGCCGTTATGTGCATCGCGCGCGATCAACCACCACGTCCGGGAACTGGAGGAGAAGTGCGAGTCGTTAAGAATGAAGAAGATGCGTCCCCGTGCCGAGACCAGGCTGCTGGTCTTCGTCCCCCGATTCCACCGTGGAGACGCCTCCCACTGAAGGAACCGCGGAGGGCCGACCCGTTGATCCTTGCTGACCGCGTTGCCTGTGGCGTCGTACCGTGAATGAGACCATTCATCGACGTCAGCCGGTCGCGCCTTTCGATGCGACGTCAGCCGGCCCCCGCGCTGAATCATGGCCACCCCCAGAGGTGCCAGGACGCGGTCGATTTCGTCCTGCGCAAGCTCGACGCGCTCATCCAGCACGAGGAGCAGGTTCACCATACCGTCGGTGTAGGGCAAAGTTTGGCCGCGCCATGACCTCGCGGACACCCGGCCGTACAAACCCGCGTCACGAATCCGCTGGCGCGCCTTCCTGAGTGTATCCCTGTCCGGGACGAGCCCGTGCACCAGCACATTTGTCGCTTTGGCCAGGGACAGGGCAAGACCCGTGTCCTGGAGTCCGGCCTGCACGATCAGGCCGCCATGAAAGCCGCTCTCGGCAAGTATCCGTTCGCGGATCCCCGCGGCCTCATCCGTCTGCGGCGCGGTACCGTCCTGCGGCCAAGCCATGGAGTACGCCAGGAAGATCGCAGCAACCGCAAGCACAACACGCCGACCAGTTGCGTGACCAGGCTTCTCGACGGGTGGGACGGGCAATGGGCATGACCTGTTGGAAAATGCCTGATCGTGCGGGCAACGGACGGTTGCGTGTCTGAATCCAGCCATCGAATGAAATACCTTGATGTTTCTTGACCTGTCAGAACCGGAGATTATCAAATCGCCCAACGGACGAACAGCTCTGACACCGTCCGGGAAGCCAGGAGGCTATCTGAGATAGCGAAGCTTCGCCTCAAGCTGTCGAGTTCCGGTCGAGACGTTTTTGGTTATCCTGGCATAGCTGAGTGTGTAGATCAGAGACCAAATACCGAGGACCAAGGGCGGACGACTGTGCCTACTGCTCGCACGCCTTCCATGTCCTCTTACCCCAGACGACTTGTCGTCGCCTTAATCCCTGCTCCGAATCTTGATTCTCAATGTTCGCGTAAGAGTAATAAGACGATGATACAAGAACAGCCGTTCCGGAATCGCGTGGCACAACTGCAAGAACCTTCTGCGAAGTTAGGAGACCTGTAACCATGACATCACGTGAACGCTTCCTGGCTTGCATGAATTACCAGCCTGTCGACCGGGTGCCTCTTCGTCCGACTTTTGGAGCCTGGCCGGAGACTCTCGAACGGTGGGCCAACGAAGGCAGCAACGAGCCGAATGCTCCCACCTTTCAGACCGACCAATGGGATTGGTTCGGCGGCTGGTTCTTTCCGAATCCGCCGTTCGAGCGCGAAGTGGTGGAGGAAGACGCCGAGACGATTCTCTACATCAACAAGGAAGGCATCCTGATGCGGGAATTGAAGAATCACCCGCACTCGTCGATGCCGCAGTTTGTCCGCTTTCCCGTGCAGACTCGCGACGACTTTCGCCGTTTCTGGAAAGAGAGAATGAACCCGGATATCGCGGCGAGAGTCGGCGCGGACTGGAAAGAAAAGCTCTCGGCCTATCGGGAGCGGGACGTTCCTCTCATCATCATTGCGGATCGATGGGGCGGCTTCTTCGGGCCTATTCGGAATATGACCGGTGTCGAGCACCTCTGCACGCTTTTCTATGACGAACCAGCCCTTGTCGAAGAAATGATGGACGCCACTGCCGATTTCATCATCGCCATGATGGATCAGATTCTCGATGTCACTGACATCGATGTTTTCGGCTTCTGGGAGGACATGGCCTATAAGACAGCGTCGCTGCTGAGTCCGGAGATGGCGAGGAAGTACATGCTGCCGCGTTACCGCCGGGTCGTTGACTTCGTCCGATCGCGAGGCGTCGAGCTCATCAGTCTTGACAGCGACGGAGATGTTTCTGATCTCATTCCCGTCTGGCTGGATGCGGGCATCAATGTGCTCTACCCGTTTGAGGCGCAGGCCGGCATGGACGTGCTCGAGGTGCGTAAGGAATACGGTCGTGACCTGCGAATGTGGTACGGCGTGGACAAGCGGGTCCTCGCCAGCGGGAAAGAAGCCATTGACGCAGAGCTGGAGCGCATCCGCCCCCTCGTCGAAGACGGCGGGTACGTGCCCGGAACTGACCATAGCCTCCCGCCGGATGTTTCGTATGAGAATTACTGCTATTACATGGAACGGTTTCTGGATATCTACGGAAGCTGACCTCGCAGCATTACTCCAGGACCGCTGTGCATCACGAAGGAGAACATCACCGTGGATCAACGTGAGATCGGCAGGCAGCGTGGTCGAGAGGCAGCGGAGGCCAAGTTGGAGACACTCCAAAGGGAAATGGAGGGAGCCTTCCGCTGGGCGAATGTGCTCTTTCCGTCACTGGAAGGCACAGATTTGTCGCAAGCTATCCGGGATTACGATGCCGAACGCCTGGCCGATGAGCCGGACTATTCCAGGTTCCCCGAAATGCGTGGTCTCATTGACCGGCATGTGGGAGAGCGAGAAGGCTTTCGAGACGCGGGTGGTGATGATGCCACGACTGCATTTCACTTCTCATGGCCCTGGTTCCTCTGGCGGAGAATCAATGCTCACCATGTACCCTATTGGGAGAGAGTGGGCCCGAACTCCCAATGCACGAATGTGTTCTTTCCTGAAGGAGCGGAGGGCATCACTGTCAGCGATAACCGGGACGATCTGCTCCGTCCGAACTACTACGAGAGTATTCCGAAATTCCGTCCTCCAGAGCTCTCAGTGAATAAAGAGGTCCGCTGGGTTCAGGGCGCGGCATCGAGCGGGGTGGTGATGGACGAAGAGCCGGAATGTCATTTTCCGTGCGATCCTTCCGAACTGCGGCCGCCGGAGTGCAACGACGACCTCAACGCCATGATTGAATTCATGACACGCTATCGGGAATTCTGGGGGCCTGGCAATCAGATTTGGGTCGACACGAAACTGAATGCCGTGGCCGTAGAAAAAACAAACTGCCGGGTAGCTTTCCACTTTCCTCAGGTGTCAGGCGCGGTGTGTATCACCGCGTGCAGTTACCTGGACCCGGAGCTCCACGCGTTCAAACAGGAGCGCCAGCGGAAAGTGATGGAAGCCAAGGGAGAAACCGAGGAAAACAATCTGGACTGGCATTTTGATCTCGGCGCACGGGAGCGGTACCAAAGGCTGTGGGAACTTACGAACGCCGAAGCCGCCCGCCCCGGTGGAGCTACATTATGGGGTGCATTGGCCGTGGTCGCGGACGAAGTCGTTCCCTTTCCTGCCCGAATCTGCCTGGCCGGACAGAAGACCTTTGCTGACCAGCCCGAACGAGAAGTCGGAGCGTGTTGGACTATAACTCAGCATGCAGGTGTCATTACCGGCCCCAATCGCCGGTGGCTCTATCGCTCTGTCCAGGATCTGCAGAAGCCGTTGCCAGTGACAAGTTACACACCCAGGCTCATGCTTGGCGAAGGCGTCGATATGCTTCACGAATGGCAGGAGGACGTTGATGCCGGGCGATGCATTCTGCCTGACAACGCAAATGACGGAGACGAAACGTAGAAACAGTTTTATGTTTGGGGCAATCATGGTCCCGAAAGAAATCGTGTGAGCCGGGAGGAGAATTGCGATGAACGACTCGATGAATCTGGTTCTGAAAAATGTGTGGAGCACAGCCGCTCTTTCGTTTGCCTTTGGAGTCTGGATTCCGGGTGTTCGCGGCGAAACTGAAGAGAGCCCAAACGAATACGAAATGCCTGCGACCGGGCACGTGGACAGCCCTCCCCGGGCCATCGTGGTTGATGTGCCTCGGCGTGATCGGAATCTCTGGACAAACGCTCCCGCGAGAACTATTCAGGACGTGAAGTGTTACCGCTTCGAGGAACCGAGGCAGCAGATCAGACACACATTCAACCTGCCCCAGGCGCGGATTTGCCGCTTCTGGGTCCGGAAGCTGGCCAGACATCAGTGGGACGACACCTTTTACTGGCGAATCGATGAAGGCAAACAGATTCGAAACACATCACACCAGCGCGGACGCAAGGACTGGCTGAGAGGGATTATCGACGTGTGGTACTGGTCCCGGCTTGGAGAGCAATTTTTAAAGGCAGGAAAGCACACCCTCGAAATCTCGTCCGACGGAAAGAAGCACATGGCTTTCGACCAGCTCGTCATCACGTTTTCAGACGATCTGGCGAAGGAGACCTGGCTGGGCAAGGACCTGGGCGTGGTGTTGAAGAAGCGCACACGCCGTGCACTCAAACCGACTGACAAATCTTTGATTCTCGAGAGCGAGGCGTTCGACAAGATCAGCGGACAAGTGATCGAGTGCGGCGCGTCCGGAGGGAAGGCGGTCGAACACATCAGGAGCTACGAGCGCGACCTGGTCGTGATCAACGTCCAGCAGGATACAGAGGTCGAACCGTGGATGCGGGTGTGGATGGACTCGAAGAATCTCTGCCAGGGCCTCGCCATCGAGGAGTTCTGGCATGGGGCATACCTGGAAATTGACGGACAGATTCACGGCGCGGTCTACGCGGTGAACGAGAAGCGATGGCAGTGGTTCCGCTGTCAGAAAAAGCTCCTCAAAGCCGGCCGGCACGTGTTCGGCCTGAATATGAAAGGCAAGCCGGTCCGCTTCGATCGCATCGTTCTCTACACAGGAAGCAAGCCCCAGGAGGAGGCGTGGTTCAGCGAACGATTCCCGGAGGCAATCCCGTTCGGCTATCCGAACGAGACTGCCGCGTCCCGCGCGGTCAAGGTCTCTGACTGGTATATGCTCGGCGAGTTGGCTCCGCAGGCGAAGCTGTCGTGGAAGAAAACCGATACTGCGGGAGCAGCGTTCGCCAATGTCGTCGAGATTCCGAGAAGCACGCCGACAGGCAAAGCTCTCGTGCTCGCCCACCAGATCGGGATCGGGCTGAAGGAAGGCCAGGTCGATAATCTTCGGCGTCGAGCGCAGCAGTTCGGGATGTTCGTCAAAGGTGACGCTTCAGGCGCAGCGATCCTTGGAATCGTTGCCGACGGGTCCGGCGAGGTTTACGAGATTCCGTTTGCCGACAAGGTGGACTGGAAGGGTTGGCGCCGCACGGGTCTGGACCTCATCGCTGCGGCAAAGGTCCGAAACGAAGGCGGCGACGGGAACGGGATTCTGGATTTTCCCGTGACGCTGAAATACCTGGTCGTTGTGAAGAAGAACGCCGGGACAATCAAGCTCGCGTTCGAGGAGCCGTCGTATCAGAGACCGCTGCTCCCGCGCGTGAAAGT
>JASLXP010000054.1 GCA_030740295.1 Planctomycetota bacterium | reverse complement strand
AGACCGGCGACCCCAGGCAGTTCACGTCCTTCGAGGAGGTCCAGGAGGCCTACCATAAGCAACTGGCCGAGATGAGGAGAAGAATCCAGATAGCTGGCACGGTTCGGGAACAGAAGCTGATAGCACAGTCGCCAACGCTATTCGAATCAGCACTGATCGACGGCTGCATTGACAAGGGGGTATGCCGAGAGGAAGGCGGAGCCCACTACAACTTCAACGTCGGCATCACCCAGCTGGGGACCACAGACGCGGCGGACTCATTGACCGCCATCAGAAAGCTCGTGTTTGACGACAAGAAAATGGACATGGGGCAATTGTGCGATGCCCTGGACGCCAATTTCGAAGGCTACGAGGACATCCATAGAATGTGCCTGGACAGCCCAAAATTCGGCAACGACGATGACTATGCCGATGAACAGGAAGCTTGGGTTCTCCATGAGTGGGTGTCCGAATTCTCGAAAATGAAGAATATGCGGGATGGGTACTGTTCTCCAGGCGGCTCCTCCATGTCGAGTTATGTGCCGGAAGGGAAGCGGATTGGTGCGCTTCCTTCCGGAAGATCGGCCGGTCGGCCCCTTGCGGAAGCTAATTCCCCGAGCCAAGGCCAAGCGCTAGAAGGGCCAACGGCAATCCTGAAGTCGATGGGCAAAGCCGACAATACTGAAATCCTCGGTGGAACGCCCCTCAACATCAGGATAGAGCCGGGCATCTTCAAGGATAGCAGCGGCATCAAGAGGCTGGCTGACTTCTTGCGCGTCTTTGTCGATCAGAAGATATTCCATCTTCAGATCAACGTTGTTTCCTCAGACATACTCCAGGAGGCACAACAGGAGCCCGAAAAGCATCGAGGCTTGTCGGTCAAGGTTGCCGGATACAATGCTTTCTTTACGCAGCTGGACAAAGAGCTTCAGGACACGATCATTGCCAGAACAGAGCATGGGCTGTAACGGTAAACTGGTGGGAACTCAACGCTCGAGATCAAACAAACCCGGATTGCCATGCCCAGCTTCGCCTGGGTAATCAATGGCAAGATCTCGCGCCATGCCATACAGCGAGTTGAAACGGAAAATCACACGTAAGATCAGGAGGATGTCATGAAAATCAGTATCATTCCGTTGTGTTATATAAAAGAGTTTCGTGAAGGGACTATGTCCCAGGAAGACTGGATAAAGGAGGCCGTGGAGCTGGGTCTGGACGGAATCGAGCTGTATGAGCCCTTCCTCAGCAGCTTGGATTCATCAGGCAAGGCATCATTAGCCGATGCCGTGCACAATGCTGGACTGGAGGTCGCCAAGTATGCCAGTGGATGCTATGCCCATCCCTCATCTTCCCTCTGCAACCCGGAAGACCGAGAACGGGCAATCGCATACATTAGAAAGTCGGTGGATGAGGCTATCATTTTCAGGACAAACATTGTGCGAGTGGTCTCGGGTATAGGGAATGAGGGTCTGGAGCATGAGGTCGTTCTACAGTCCGTCGCCGACGGTCTGAAAGCATGTCTCGACTATGCGGAACAGAAGCAGGTGATGCTGGCGTTCGAGGACCATTTTAGCGTAGGAACGAATATTGATGATTTCATGAAGATTCTCGAACTTGTCAACGATGAGCGTTTGAAGGTCAATCTGGATACCGCAAATGCTACGAACGGTACGGCGGTCGATTTGGCCAGACTGGTTGGGGATAGGGTTGTGAATACGCACCTGAGTGACCGCAAGGCTCACGACCATGGCATTGTCGTCGGCAAAGGCGACGTCGATTTCGAGGGTGTCTCCAGGGAACTCAAGAAGGCCGGATATGACGGTTGGCTTTCATTGGAGGTGTTCGTCGGTGGAAAGGAGAATCTTCAGTTTAGCATCGAGCATATAAGAAACGCGTGGAACAATGCGTGAGAAAGGAGCGTCGCCGCAACGTTTCGGGCGCCAGTTTACCTTCCTTGATTGTAGACGGCAGACTAAAAGTGAAGCGGGTGGCGGTGTAAAAGTGTAAGACCTGCTACGTCAGTATCCCCGGCCTTCTGGGAGAATTCAAGTATTGGGTTTGGGGCTGTGTTGAGGCCGTGTGTATGGCTCTTGCTCCTCCCCTAGGGGAGGCTGGATTTTCTGCTTTTTCTTGGTTGTGAGGTGGACCCCATCCCTTGTACACTAAATCGCGATTGTTGACTGGATCGCCCATGGGGTTATGCCGAGGCTCTTGCTTCGGCGTTTAAGTTCTCATAGTAGAGGGTATCCGGCGTTCGTTTTTCAAGGACCTGGTGTTTTCTCCTGTGGTTGTAGAAGTGCATTCAGCGGCGAATGCTGTCCCGGGCTTGGGGGATGCTGTCGTAGGCGTGGAGGTGGTAGACTTCTTCGTATTTGAGGCTGCGCCAGAGCCGTTCGATGAATACGTTGTCGACCCAACGGCCTTTGCCGTCCATGCTGATTTGGATGCCCGCATCTTTGAGCAGCTGCGTGAAGTCCTCGCTGGTG
>JASLXP010000053.1 GCA_030740295.1 Planctomycetota bacterium | reverse complement strand
ACGGAAAGACAGACGCGAGCTGGCCGCGGCGGTGGACTGGATCAGAGTCGAAGCCACAGAAGAGCTCGAAATCAAGCAGGTGGACTTCGGAGCGCCCGGTGACGAAGACGCGACCGTCGAGGGCTTTCACCAGCATGAGGGGCCATATACAAAGACCAGGCTCTTCATCCCGCGAACCAGCACGTTCCGGTGGACTCGCGAAGCCTTCACCATGAAACTCCCGGTCTATCCGCAACGCGACAACATGATCCTGCTGCGGATGAAGCTGCCACGGCGTGTGTTCAAGGCTCAAATCGGTGAATGGGACTATTACCTTTACAGCGCCCTCGGCAACGCCCTGGACCATTCCATACCCGTACCCCGCGATGCAATCGGGGACCGAAAGACAGTTTTCCTGAAAGTCAGCGTGACAGGCGCCTGGCGCCGCAGGGCGTCTGAAAAGGACAAGAGAACACTCATTTCGCTCGTTGACTGGGCGCGCATCCGCCCGGCCCGAAAGGAGGAGATGACGATGGACGAAATTACTTTTGAACGGACACCCGATGATGTCCCTGTCAGAGATCGGATGCGAGGGGTGGAGCACCGGCCGGTGAAGGACGATATCGAATCCTACCTGGCACCGAAGAAACGGAGCGGCGTCAATGTCGTCACTATCGGCCTGGCCAACGGCCATGTGAAGGCGAATTTTCCGTCCAAATACGCCGTCGCCGCGGACCAGATGGACCCTGCCTGGGCGCCCGGCATCATCGAGGCTCTCCACCGGGAAGGCATTGCCGTGATCACCTGGATGCCGTTCAACGTGCAGGACCTCCGCCGCATCGAGGACTACGAGCCGGCAAAAAAATTCCCGGACTGGACGATGAAGTTCATCGAAAAGCCTGCCCGCCCGAAAATCGGCATGTGCGTCATCTCCTCTCCCTACCGGGAGCACCACGCAAAGTTCCTTGCCGAGGCCGCCCGGTTCGACATCGACGCCATGTGGTTTGACGGCTTCTACCTCGGCGGCATCCCACACCCGACCGCGCCCGGCTGCGTCTGTTCCTTCTGCGGTGAGAAGTTCAAGAAGGAAACCGGGCTCGACCTGCCGGAGAAGGTGGACTGGACCGACAACGCTTTCAAACGCTGGGTCCGCTGGCGCAACGAGAAACTGATCGAAACGGCCATCTTCTTCAGGGATGCGGTTCGCAAGGTCAAGCCGGGCCTGCCGATTACCTGCAACTTCAACCACTGGCCTTTTGGAAACAAGGATTGGGACACCGCGATTCCGCTCTGGCGCGTTCAGGAGTTCGGTGTTTCGGAGCACGCCTATTCCGGAAAACGGGAGCTTGAATGGATCATGCTTGGATTCAAAAGCCGGCTCTCGCATGACACCAATCCGGAGCACGCCGATATCTGGCGGATGAGCCGTCCTGCCCCGGAAACGAAGACTCCCGAAGAATACGAGCACGACATGCTGACCTTCATGTTGGGCGCCCTCAGTCACGGCGTCGTTCCGTGGCACGGCAATCACATCCTTCCCATTGAGGCCGAAGCGCGCGTCCACGCCGCGCTCGCAAAACGGGAACGCTTCTTTTCTCGACGGGAAGTTCAGCATACCGCGATCTGGGTCTCTCAGAACACCCATGACTTTTATGGTCACCTTCCCGGCACACCGAATCTGAGCGACTACCGAGATGCAGTCATCGGCAACTGGCTCGCACTCTCCGGTGAGCATGTTCCCTTTCAACTCGTCTTTGACAACATGATCGAGCCGGGCGAGCTTGAAGACTACGAAGTGCTGGTTGTCCCCAGCGTTGCAGCGATGTCTGAGAAGGCGGCGGCAAACCTCAGCGATTGGGCGGAGCGCGGAGGCCGGCTATTGCTGATGGGTGAAGTCGGTACCCACGACGAGTGGGGCAATCGCCTGCCGAAGTCACGCCTCTCCAAGCTTGTCGGAGACTTGAAACGGGAGGTCCGGAAATCATACGGGAAAGGAAGCGTCTTCTATCTTCCAACTGACGCGGGGCTGCAGTACGCCCGCGAACGTAAACGCTCCGGACTCGATGGCGTGCTTGAATTCATCCGCAGTGAGAATTACCCGTTCGATATCGAGGCCCCGCCCTTCATTCTCGCCAACGCCTTTTACGGCAGAGACCGGCAAGTGTGGATTCATCTCTTGAACGTCTCCGACTACATGCCCTTCGGCGACACAGGCTTCAGAGGTCTCAGCCTTCCGCCAATGTTCCTTCAATCTCCTGCCGGAGCCGAACACGCCGCCGAACCACCCGATAGAACTCACAGCAAAGCCACGAGCGTGCGCGTCAAACCTCACGCATGGAAAGTGAAATCAGCAAAGCTCGGGCTGAGCGGCCAGGAACTGTCCGTCAAAGAGGACGGCACGATCATCGTCCCTGAAGTGGACATCCATGAAGTGCTGGTGCTCGAGAGGTAAAGTCAAGAGTCAGCAGACCGGCCCGTTCAATCGAACTCAGGAGCAATTGGATGATGCTACTCGCGTATATGGCTTATGTTGGCCAGGCTTTGACTGCCGGTCCGGAGATTGCCCCGTCTGATCGAAGCGGGCTGTTCGTTATCAGTGAAGACTCCTCTCCGCTGGTGGAGTCCCATTACGTTGGCTGGGGCGCGAAATGGAGTTGGGATGGGGCGCGAGTGAAAGTCGGCACAGCCAGGGGCAAGGCCGCGCCATTCACACTCCGTTTCGCGAAACTGGATGTCGATGCCGACGGGCAGTGGCAATCGAGTGCACAGAATCGCATGGCATGGGATTACGAATTCAGATTCAACAAGGACCAGAATGGCGTTATCGGCGCCGGTATCGAATTCAAACTCAAGCTCGATTCTCCAGCCCTCGGCGGAGCGAAAAACGATCCGGAACTGCTCGAAGGCAACCGCGGCTGGTCCTGGCAATACAAACAAGGCGAGACCATCACAGTCTCCTTCGAGCCGGCCCTTGCGAATGTGTATTTCGAGCGCGGGCAGAAGCAGATAATCCGGGCCATGTTCTTCACCGATGCTCTAAAGGCGGGAAAGCAGCCATTCAAGATGACGGTCGACCTGCCAGAAGGCGGGACAGTTCAGCGGAGCCTCGGTGAGCTCTATGGGCCGGCAGATACGACTCATTGGTTCAAACAGGCCCTCGACCCTCACAAGTCGTTCATAGACCTGTCAGGGCTCAACCATAAACCCGCGGGGAAGCACGGCTTCGTCAGGGCTGCCGGTGACCGGTTCGAGTTCGAGGACGGAAGGCCGATCCAGTTCTGGGGCTGTAATGTTCAGGCCTACTCGCTCTTCATCAAAGATCGAGACCTCATCCAACAGCACGCCCGCCGCATTGCACAACTGGGCTTCAACCTCGTCCGGTTGCATCACCACGACTCAGCAGGTTGGGTCAGAGACTGCCTCATTGCTGCAGGCCCGACCTCGCAGGAGATCGACGAGCAGGCACTCGATTCCTACTTCTGGTGGACAAAGTGTTTGAAGGACGAAGGCATCTACGTCTGGGTCGACCTCCTGGTGGGCAGGCCGTTCCGGGAGGCCGACAACATCCCAGGCTGGTCAGACCTCTCCAAACACCTCAAAAGGGGCGGCGCCGAAGCCAAGGGCTTCAACTACCTCAACAGCCGCATCCGCAAGCTTTTGAAAGACTTCAACGAACAGTTGCTGACCCGGAAGAACCCTCACACCGGCCTCGCGCTCAAAGATGAACCGGCCGTCATGGCTCTGCTGATCACAAACGAAAACGAATTGACCCATCACTTCGGGAATACCTTCCTCGGCGACAAGGGAAATCCCCACCACCAGAAACTCTTCGAGACAAAGCGGGACGCCTTCGCAAAGAAGTATGGACTCGACAACAGCCGCATCGGGCAAACCTGGGTGCCCGGGCCGTCCAAGCTGCTGCTTAACGATCTGGAAGCCGAGTTCAATCGGGACATGGTGAGCCATCTGCGTTCGCTCGGCGTGAAGGTCCCGATTTCAACTTGCCAGATGTGGGGCGGTACCCCGCTCTACTCGCTGCCGGCCCTCACCGAG
The DNA here is from genome assembly GCA_030740295.1 of Planctomycetota bacterium. The sequence goes on along the minus strand of JASLXP010000053.1, from coordinate 9,898 downwards.
GGCGACATCATCGACGCGCACAGCTATTCGGGCGGCGAGTTCCTGCGCGGCAACCCGCGTTTCGTGCCCAATTTCATGCATTGGATCGGCCACGCCCAGGTAGCCGGCAAGCCGTTAACCATCACGGAGTACAACATCTCAGACGGTCGCCATCTCAATGACGCCTTCACCATTCCGCTTTACATGGCGGCCATGACCGCCTTTCAGGGCTGGGACGCGCCCATGCTTTATGGCTACTCCCAGGACGGCCTCCGCGGCTCGAACACATCTCCCTGGTCGAGCTACATGCATCCTGCAATCGCCGGCCTCATGCCGGCCGCTGCCGTCATGATTCGCGAAGGACACGTTCTCCCGGCAAAACAGACTGCGGTCATATCACCGTCGCCAGATGTCCTGTTCATGACTAATGCATCGCCCAAGACGAGTACGGCTATCCGAACGGCCCTGGAACAGCACCGGCTCGTCATCGCCATGCCGAAGACGAAAGAACTCCCCTGGCTCAAACCCTCTCCCGGAATGCCCGATGCCCTGACCATTCGTGACTTGAACAAGGACCTGCTGCCGCCCGGACAGACTTTCATCGAAACCGATACCGGCGAAGTCCGGAGGGACTGGAAAGAAGGCATCCAAACCATCAATACGTCCAGGTCGCAGGCAGCGATCGGTTGGCTGAAGGAAAAGACGGTCGAGCTTGCCGATACCACTTTCCGCATCCGGTCATCCAAGGCCGCGGTCGTGCTGACCAGCCTCGATGGCAAGCCACTGAAGCAATCAGGGCGAATCCTTGTGAGCGCCGTAGCACGGGTGCGCGCCATCACTGAAGGGGACCGCCAATACCTTTCTGAACCAGTCGCCGGCCAGATCCAGTTGCGTTCAGCAGTAAAGGGACTGGACCTCGTACCTCTTAAAAGAGATGCCCAACACGGTCCGGCCGTGCCATTGCGCCAGATCGATGGCGCCTATGTCATCGACCTGCCAACCGATGCAGGAACACACTGGTTCCTGCTTGTGGAATGAAGTTCAGCTCTTCCTGCCTTCAGTGTCGCACGCCTCCTATCCTTCCGGCCCCTTCTTCACATAAAAGACGTGGTCGCAAAGGTCATCGCCATTCATCAGGACTTTCGTTCTTTGGAAGGCCAGCTTTGGGTTAACGGACCTTACTGCCGGGTCGTCACCGGAACATATAACATAGCCCAACTCGGGCTCGCCCAGTTCCCTGTAGACTTCCGCCCACATACATCGTGTGAAATGGTAGGCAATGCGGTCGGGCTCATCGCTCACCCTCACCCATTGGTGACTGCCCGCGCACCCTTTGTCGAGCCGGTTGGAGAAATCATGCAGGTCATCCTGTGGATCGCCTGCTTCCGGATTCGGTGTGACCTCTCGATTCTGCGCCATGTCGCGCACCACCTCTCGTGCTTCGGGCCCGAAGCGGTCTTCCATCGCGTGCATCAGTCGCACCGCAAGACCCGCGGCGCCTTTCATCTTTCGCTTCATTAGATCCAGTAGAATCTTCTCGTTTTCTTCGCTTATCGGTTCAGGCAGGATATCGTTCAGGCTACCAGGCATCAGTCTTCTCCTTTTGTTCTTGTAGGATCCATGAACAGGGCGAGGACGCCCATCCGATTCGGCCGCAGAAGTTTCTGAGAAATGGCGACTAACGCTCTCTTCAGTCGAGACAGAGCCTACTCCTGAGAAGTGAAGTCAGCTAACCACCCGCTTCAACAGAACCGCCGCTCAACTGAGAAATGGAACTGGACCTGAGAATTTTGATACTCGCCGTTTTAGCAGGCGCTGGCACTTCCAGCGGCGGTCGGTGAGCTGGACCGTTACGCAGAATGGAACCATGGAAGTTAAACAGTTCTGGGAAATAGTGGACCGTGTACATGACAATTCCGGTGGAGTCATGGATGCGAAATGCGAACTGTTATCCGAGGAGTTGTCAACATTATCCGATGATGACTTGAGGAGCTTTTCCAGGCATTTCGACACTGCGAATGTCCGGGCATATTCCTGGCCTCTGTGGGGTGCTGCGCACATCCTCAATGGCGGGTGTTCCGATGATTCCTTTTCGGATTTTCGGTCTACGCTTATTTCAATGGGACGCAGAACTTTCGAAAAGGCCCTTGCCGATCCGAATTCACTTAAGGACGTCGAATTCGATGAGAACCATCCGTGCTATGAAGGCTTTGAATACTCTGTGAATACCGCGCTTGAAGAGCGGTTTGGCGATCTTCCTCCGAGCGAGGTTGAACACCCTGACGAGCCTTCAGGCAAAGAGTGGGATGAGGATACAGTCGAATCTCTTTACCCGGATCTGAAATGCATCGATGATCACAATGAGCCGCCCCCCTCACCATCCAAGCCCTGGTGGAAACTCTGGTGAGATGCAGGCGCAACAACACAACCATTAAAGTCTGCCTTGGTCAGTTCTCCGCGCCAGGACCCCGCAGCTACGATTTCCGTCGAAGCCCGCGTTAGGGGAAACGTATCCCTCTCTGACCGGTGAGCTGTTTTGGTGACGGTGGTTTGAACTCGATGGCTGGCAGGCCGACGAGTTTACCGTCTCTGATCCATTCCAGATCACTTCCCCAGATGTTTTCGATGAGCAGTTGCTGAAGTGATGCCAAATCGTCGCTGTGATCCGGATCACCTGCGAGGTCGTTGGTCTCGCGCGGGTCGGCTTCGAGGTCGAATAACTGGGACTGATTGCCGACCGGATAGTAGATGAGCTTCAATCGGTCTTTCCGGATCATTCGCTGGGCCTGGTTGCTTTCCCCGTGCTCGCCGTAGATGTAGTCGCGCTTGTCTTCGCCGATAAGGGACATCTGGTCCACCTGCTCCAGGATCGGGATGCCGGCGAGGTCGAGGAGGGTGGGCATGATGTCGGCAAACTCGGCGAAGCGGCCGTCTTCCACCCCAACGCCGATCCTTTCGTCGCCATCTGCCGGGACGATGATGAGCGGGATCTTTGCCGAGGCTTCGTAGAATGGCGTCATGCACCACATGTTATGTTCGCCGACCATGTGGCCGTGGTCGCTGGTGAAGATGATGTAAGTGTTCTTCAGCAGCTCGGCCTCGCGCAGGTATCCGATGACTGTTCGAATCTGGTGGTCGATCTGGGTGAGAGTGGCGTAGAAAGCCTGGCGGGCCAACCTGATCTCATGTTCGGGAGGGGACCCGTGGAGAGCGGAAGGATAGGTCCTGTTCTTCATGAACCAGGGCAGGTCGTCGAAGTTGGATGACCATTCACCGACGACCGGTCTGTCGATTTCGACGTCGCGATAAAGGTCCAAGTAGGCCTGCGGCGGAACCACCGGCGGATGCGGAGCAGAGAAAGAGAGGTACCAGAAGCCGGGCTTGCGTGGGTCCCGGCGCCGGATGGTTTTGCACATCTCTCTCGCGGCCCAATTTATCTGGTGGTGCTTCTCCGGAAGCTGCCACGCGCGGGAGATCCAGTCGTTGGTCGGCATGCCGGAGGCGAACTCTTCCCCGGTGTAGCCCTGCTCCATGAGGTAGAGCTCGTAATCGTCGCAGTCGCCTTCGGCCACGTCGTGGTACTGGTGCCGGCCCTGGTCTTCGAGGATGACCTCATCAAAGCCAATCCGGTCCCGCTGTGGCCAGGTGTGGAGCTTGCCAACCGCGACGGACTGATAACCCGCGCCCCGAAAACATTGTGGAAGCGTCGTCACATCATCCGGCAAGGGCACCTTGTCGCGATACACGCGGTCACCGTGAGTACGGGCACGCATACCAGTCATCAGCGACTTTCGTGACGGGATGCACGACGGGCACGCGGAGTAGGCCCGTGAGTAGCGTGTCCCACTGCGGGCGAGCTGGTCAAGAGTCGGCGTCATCACCACATCGTGGCCGCCGGGTCGAGTGAAGATATCGCTCCAGTGGTCCGTGCAGATGAGGAGGAAGTTGGGTTGGTCAGGTCTTGTGATGGGCATGGTATTCGAAGAAAGTGTGGGAGTGAGGGGGCGTTGCTTTCAGCCGTTGCAGGGCGGTGTTTGGCCATCCGGCTTCGGCGGTGGTGTAAAGATTTACATCGGAATTTCTGCGCGGTCTGTGTAGGGCCTCTTAATCCTTATCGTAATCCTTCTCTTAATCTTTTGGAGTGACCTCAGGTTTTTACCTCACGGGCAAGGAGATTAAAGATTTACTGCTGAACTTCTGCTTCATGTGCGTGGATCCTTCATCGAAATAAGTACCACGGATAGCAGAGCCATCCCACGGATTAAGACGGCTCTGATCTGTGCGATGGCCTTGCCATCTGCGGTACGGATCCCTCGGTTGCGGCCAACGGCTGCCGTAGGAGAACGATTACGATAAGGATTAAGAGCCCTGGATTTCATCCCCGGTTGCGGCAAAGGCTGCCGTGAGAAATTTCTCAGACACGATACCGGTGGTACTTATGACGGCATGGAGAACCGCGAGCCACTCGCAGCTCCTTTTTCGCAGGAAGAGCGTAGAAGCTGTCGAGGGTCAGCCCGGTACCGCCAGAGAAAGGATGCTGACAGATCGTGTGGCCGGCCTTGGCTCCGTGGTCGGATAGCATGGCCTCGGCTACCGGGCTGCTAATCTTGCCCTTCTGCTCCTGGACGAGCTCCGCCATTCGGCGCGCTCTTGATTTCGTATTCTTCTTCGTGGATGGTCGCGGCACTCTCTGCCGGGTAGCTGCACAGGTGAGCGCGCATTCATAGTGATTGGCCCGGCTGATCACGTCCAGACACTGGACTGCTTCCACATTATCGGGATAGCCTTCGAGCACCCAGACCTCGCCTTCCGCATCAGCAATGAAGAAGATGAAGCATCCGGCATTGGCAGTTCGCTTCACCAGGTCGATTGCTTCGCGACAGTTGCCGCAGGCCAAAATGCCGGCGATCAGCACGTAGGTGGGAATTCCGGCCTGCGGAGGGACTTTGGGATACAGTCCCGAACTCGTCCAGACCAGGCTCAGACCGTGCTCGTTGATCCCCGCGGATGCCCAAAGGCCGGGATAGGAATACGTCATGGTCGCGGGCATCGCATCCGATCTGATCCTGACCATGCTCGACCAGGGGTAGAGCGCCGATGACCAATCCCAGTTCTGGCCAATGATCGGTTGGCCGTTTCTTGTGCCTTTCCCTGCTGCACCGAATGCCGTGCAGCTTTTTGTGTGAGCAATCTCTTCGTGGAGAAGCAGGAGTGTCGTTTCCTCGAGGGTCAGTCCGGATCCTTCGGCGAGACCGCGCACAAATTCGACGACCGCCGGTTCCCACTTTCTCAGTTTCGCCCAGCATCGCCTGGCGAAGCCGAGACGCTTGGCATTGGGAGCTACCTGGAGACGGAGAAAAGCCGAGATTGCTTCCGCCTCGCTCTCGCCGTAAGACTTGCCACAACTCCCGGGAGTGCCTTCAAATTTCAGGACAGGTTTCTGGGTTGGCTGTTTCATTCGGATTTTTTCGGTGGACTGCGCAGAGAGAATCACGGACTTGTATCAAAGATAAATGTGGCCTGTCCAATCCTGGTAGCTATCCATTTGCCTTGCTTTTAGTCTCTGGCTTCCGCGGTTTCTTCCTCTCTTTCGAGTCACGATTCAGAATCTTGCATGAGCTTGTTTTGACAACCCCAAGGCCCTGAAGAAATGTCAGGTGACAGCTATTCAACTCTGATTCGGATTGTTCCCGCTGTGCTGGCATCGCTGCTGCTTGCGATGGTTGGTCCCGCAAGAGGAGAGACTGGCCAGAGGCCACCGGACTTGACATACCTTTCCTCTGAGGCGGTGACACCACACATTGCCTGGGCCAGGCCGTACGCTCGAGGCACTACAAAGGTCCTCGCTCTCGCTTCGGGTGCTTACCAGATGCGAGAGCTGGTCGAACTCCGCCAGCGATTCGATTTCGACATCTCCTCGTCGCTCTACCTGGCAGGCGACGCGACCAGTCTGCTCTGGACCGTGGGAGACCACCGACTCAACAAGACACAGGTCGCAGATCGCTATAACGCGCTGCTCACGGGAGACCAGCGATATGACGCGATCCTGATGAGCGGGAACGTCTGGGACTATCTATCTGCGCAGGCGAGGAAGAACCTGATACGTCAGGTGCAAGGGGGAACCGGCCTGGTATGGATAAACCCGTGTCCGTCCTTTCCCGAGCCTTGGGAGTTCCTGCCTGTGTCCGAAAGGCTCAAGCCCAAATGGGTGAAGCTGGATGAAGTGGCCGAACACGAATTCCTGGACGCGGTCCCGCTGGCGCTCATGCCCAAGGTCAGCCTTTACGCGTATGAGATGAAACAGGATCTGGAGATGCTGCAGGAGTTCGAGGGAGGGGAGCTTCCTTCGCTGATCCTCACGGGCGAACACGGGGAGGGAAGGATCGCTATTCTTACCTGCAGCGCGCAGATGAGGGTTGCCTCGGGACATGGTTTCGCGTACCTGAACGGCATCCTGCCCGCCCCGCTGGCGCCCAATCCGGCCGTACCCGAGTTTCCGTATTGGGAGCATTTGTACGGTCTTGTTGGACGGGCAGTGCTGTGGGCCGCGCAGCGGGAGCCGTCTGTGCGCTTCGGCCGCGCGAAATGTCCCCGGGCCCTTACTCCTGAGGACAGCGAGGGGAAGGCCATACGGCTCAAACTGAAAAGCGATCTGACGGGGGAATTCGAACTGTGGTGCCGAATCCAGGATGGACAAGGGGCAACGGTCAGAGAGCAGACACAACGCGTGCAGGTCCGTGAAGGAGATGGTGGGCTCGAATTCCGCCTGCCTCGGCTCCTCCCAGGCTTGAACGTGGCGAACTTCATCCTGTCTGACCAGAAGGGCAAACTTGACTGGTGTGCGGTCCCCATCGCTGTCGAAGGCTCCACAAGGCTGGGAGAAATCAAATTGACCCGGAGGGCCTACGAGAGCTCCCTGCCGGTCAGTGGTGAAATTAAGGTATCTTCCGGCGCCGGCCTCACGGGTCTGGTGCTCGAACTCAGTCTGCTTGACGGTTACGGCCGCGAACTTGCCGTGGAGAAGCGGGATGTTAAGGGAGCGGCAGTGAAGTTCCGGATGCCGCTTGTTCGTGCGCTGTCCATGCGAGGACTGATTCATGCGACCCTCTTTCGGCACGGCCAGCCGTTGGACCGGGCTCACGCCAGGTTCATCATCACACCACTTCGCAAATGGGATGATTTTGAGACGGTCATTTGGGGTCACGGCCCAGGCAACTGCGCAGAGCATCTCTACGCCCCCCGGATGGCTCAATTCCGCCGTATGGGCATCACCACCATGGTAATCAATGCCAACGATACGAAACCTGGGTACCTGGACGCGGTACTGGACCACGACCTGAAGTTCTGTACCCGTATCAGCGGCCATGGTCCTGGGGGCATCAAGCTCCCCAGTTCATCAGACGCGCTCAGGGAGACCGTTCCCGCCGCGGCAATGCGCTGGGCAGTCTACGGCCCGATGCTGAATATGGCGGGGGATGAGAGTTACTCGACACCGCATGAAAAGGGCGAGGACGAGATGCGGCCGAGCGCTCTCGCCCAATACCGGGCCTGGCTCAAGAAGCAGTACGGCGACCTCGCGGCTCTGAATGCGGAATGGGGCCGGGACTACTGGAGTTGGGAGGAGATAATCGAGGACAGACTTGCCGACCTCCGGGGAAAGACAAGCAACTTCGCTCCCTGGTCTGACCTCCAGACTTTCGTCGAGCACTGCTTCGCATACCGCTATAAATCCATTCAGGCCGGCATAGTCAAAGGCGACCCGTCCGCGCTCAATTCGGCAAGCGGGACCCAGACGCCGTTCCGCACGGGCAAGGCCCACGACTGGTGGCGATTGCTCAACTACGGCGGATTCCGCGCCCTCATGGGTTACACCAGGGGCGACCAGTTCCGCATGCAGCTCTCCTTCGCAAAAATCCCGCAAGTGCTCTGGAGTGGCTACGGAAAAGCAGGGCAGCGACTCACTGATAGCATCCTGGGCCACATGTGGACCGGGACGCGCGGGGTCGGCCTCTTTAACGGCCCCATGTTTCTCAATCCGGACCTGAGTTGGAATGGCGCGTCTCGTGGCTTGAGGGATGCCATCCCTCTGACCTGCCACGGCATGGGCAAGCTACTGATCCACAGCGAGTACGTCTTCGATCCTGTCGCGGTCCACTACTCTCAGCGGTCGATCCACGCCTCGACCGCGCTCGGCCGGGCCGGCGACATGGCCCGCGCTGTCGAGGGGATAGGGCTCCGTTTGATGAAAGGCGCGGGCATCGAAACGAAGTATCTCTCTTACGAGCAGATCGAGCGTGGTGAGCTGAGCGTGGACCGCTTTCGCCTCCTCCTGATGGCTCATTCGCTGGCAGTCTCACCGAAAGAAGCGTCCGCCGTCCGTAAATTCGTGGCTGAGGGAGGCATTGTTCTCGCCGATATGCTTCCCGCAATTATGGATGCACATTGCAGAACGCTTCCCGGCGGCCAGCTCGACGATGTCTTCGGGGTCAAGCGCGTGGTCCCTGATGGTCCTGCCGTGCACAAGATCGAGGCAACACCTGAAGGGCAAGTGGTTCTGAGAAAGGTGGCCGGGAAGGTGCCGGACATTCGAATCCCTGCCGGTCTTCCCGTCAGCGCGGTGGATGCCGGAGTGAGCGCGGAGGATGCCATCGCGCTTGCGTCGGAGAAGGACACCCGCGTCCCGATGTTCCTCGTGCACCGCTTCGGCAAGGGATGGGCCATCCTTGTGAATGGCGATGCCCTGAGCCTATGCGTCAATCCGCCGAAGGACACGGATCCAGAGAAGCGACTTGCCCTTCGCGAGAGGGGCTCGGGCATCGTGGCCGACATTCTACGAGCGGCCGGCCTTGTGCCAGACGTGCTGCTGCTGGGCTCGGAGGGTCGCCCTGTAGCGACTCAAATGCAGCGCCTGTACCGCGAGGGAGAGAATCTCTACACGAAGCCCTTTGGCCTTCCAGATGACCGCGGGCCTCTGGCTCTGAAGCTCCGCCGCCAGGCACACGTGTACGAGATGTCAACGGGGAAGTACGTCGGCTCCGTGGACCGCTTCCAAGTACCGACGCCGGGGACCAGCTCAGCCATGTCTTACGCCCTGCTCTCCTACAAGCCCGAACGCCTGGCCATCGCAGCGGCTGAAACATGCGAGCGCGGGACCGACTTCGAAGTGGAGCTGCAAATCAAGGCCGACGCCACCCCAAGCATGCACGTAATCCGGATGGAGGTGTTCGAACCCGGCGGGAAGTCGGTTGATCACTACGCGCAAAACGTGCTCTGCCGGGACGGCAAAGCACGGCCCCGGATACCGTTCGCCCTCAACGACACACCGGGCCAATGGGTTCTGCGGCTCCGTGACGTGGCAACGGGTCTGCGAGCGGAGCACACGCTCCGCCTGAAGTAGATCGCCGCCGAATTCGTCTCGGAGGACCGACCTGCCGTGACGGTCGCATTGGTCATATCTCAGCCGAATGGGTTAGAATCGCGTGCATCCGTATCCGCCGCAGGCCGACAGTGACCCGAGCCCGGTTGTCTGTAAAGTGCAGAAGTCAGCGAGGGGTTGAACAATGAGCAGCAGTCTGGTCTTCTCCACTGGTCCGAAAATGCAAGGGGGATTGGCCGGCCTCCTGTTGGTGATGACCTCCGCGGTGATCGCGGAGGAAGGCCCACAAGCTATCTTTCACGCGCCTTTTGAGGAATGGGTGGATGCGGCGGTTTCGCGGGGGAACGGAAAAGCGATCACTGGAAGCCGCAAGGATAAGTTCGAGCCGGGCGTGGTTGGGAACGCGTACCGTGGGAGTGTCCGATGGGAAGGCCGGGGAAACATCTGCCTTGACCGCGGCACGCTTGCCTTCTTCTTCAAGCCGAATCGAGAAGTCGTGCGCCACGAATGGGGCGGCGTTCTGGGAGTCAGCAGCGATATGGA
>JASLXP010000052.1 GCA_030740295.1 Planctomycetota bacterium | reverse complement strand
CCACAAGTGGCTTTGCTCACCAAAGGGGGCTGGGTTCTTATACGTTCGTGAAGACAGGCAGAGCGGAATTCATCCTCCAACGATCAGTCATGGCTATAAGAGTGGTGCTACCGAGGATTCCGCCTTTTGTAACGAATTCTTCTGGCGCGGGACCGATGACCCCACCGCCTTCCTCTGTGTTCCGGAGTCCATAAATTACATGGGAGGTCTGCTGCCGGGCGGATGGCCTGAACTGATGAATCGAAATCACGAACTGGCACTCTTCGGGCAGGCAGAAATCTGCAACACTCTTGGAATTCCGCCACCGTGCCCACCTGAGATGGTCGGCTCCCTGGCACCAGTAAAACTGCCGGACAGCAAGGTTGAAGAACCGGTTAGTTTACTCTATGGCAGCCGGCTCCAGGATAAACTGCTGGAACCCTACAAAATTGAGGTTCCTATCATATCCTGGCCTTCACAGCCGAACAGGCTCACCCGATTATCAGCACAAATCTACAACTCCCGCGAACAGTTCATTCACTTGGCACAAGCACTAAAGCAGCTTCTGTGAAGCTGTCCTATTTCCCATTTCCCAAATTCCTTTTCTTCAAGGCATCTTTACCTGGCCAGTTACGGGGTAATTACTCTTCAAACTAAAGGAAGGCTATGAGGACATTCATTTCCACCATCATCTATGTCTCCGTGCTCAGTTCTGCTTTCGGCGACATACTCCATTTCAAGGACGGCCGAAAGCTCGAGGGGGAGGTAAAGGCAGGTGACTCCAAGATCAGCATCAAAACCAGATTTGGCTCGTTCAGTTTCAAGAAGTCGGAAATAGCGCGAATCGAAAAAAGCAAAACACCGGCTCAGGAGTACGAAGAGCGCGCTGCAAAGCTTGGGAAGGAAGATGCTGCGGGACATTACTCTCTTGCTCTCTGGTGCAAGTCCAAAAGACTCCACAGAGAAATGCGGGAGGAATTGGAATTGGTGCTGATTCTCAGCCCGGACCATTCGGGAGCGCGGCGAGCACTGGGCTACAAAAAAGCAGGTGGAAAGTGGCTGAGTGCAAAAGAAGCGAAATCTCTGGAGGCCAAAAAGACGAAAACAGGCGGCGTCAGAAAAGAGACCCCAGAATCTAAGAAAGAGCCAAATTCCGAGCCAACGGAGGACGACAAGAAGAAGGCTTTCACTCTTACAAAGGATGCAATGAGGGCCGTTGATCAGCGCCACTATGACACGGCGATAGAGATGCTGAATGAAAGTCTCGAGTTAAACAGCGAACAGCCAGTTGCCCTCTATTACCGCGGCTACATCCGATATCGATTAAGGCGAATTAAGGGCGCGTTAGAGGATCTGAGTGAATGTATCCGGCAGAGTGAACGGTATTCATACGCGTATTATCAGAGGGCCATGACATACCGATTTGCCGGAGACATGGACAAGGCTGTTGCCGACTTGGAAGCCTTTCTCAAACTTCAACCCGCACACTCTCAGGCGAAGTTCTACAAAAATCTTTTTGAGAAGGTGCAGAAAGGACCAGACTGGCGGCGGACCTACACCAGAGTGACGAGACACTACAAAGTGATGACTGACGACGGGCAGCGGCTGGCCGATCTTGCAGGCATGGAGTTGGAAAGAATCTATCGCGAATATTCGTCCCAGTTCCAATTCAAAGGAGATGAGCTCAACCGCAAATTCACCGTTCGAATCTTTTCCACCAAAGAAGGTTTTTATAATTATATGGGAGAGACCACCGGCCTTTCCGGCCAGTGGGTGGCCGGTTACTACTCTCCCACTGTAAAAGAACTGGTGCTATACAATCCAAAGGATCAGCAAAGATTGATTGATGTGATTTACCATGAAGGATTCCACCAGTTTCTTGATTATTTTATTTCGTATGTCCCCTTCTGGTTTAACGAAGGACTTGCTGAGTATTTCGAGATCGGCGAGCCCGGCGGCCGCCGTTTCAAGCTTGGACAGGTACCCAAGCAGCGTGTAGCAATGCTCAAGAAGATCCTTGCCGACGGCGCGAACGTCCGCATTGGCAGACTGGTAAAGCTCTCCGCGAAAGAATTCCAGGACAGCAGCCCTTCAAGGATTGAAGGGCTCACTAAAGTGGGCATCCACTACATGGAATCGTGGGCCTTCATCCATTTCCTTATTCACTCCAACCGCGGAAAGTACAGGCGCGTCATCAAGGATTTCTATCTTGAAATGAAAAAGGGAAGAAAGGCCGAGGATGCTTTTGAAACAGTTTTCGGAAAGGCCAACTTCTCCCGCGTGGACCGAGCCTGGCGAGAATATGTGCAGTCTCTTGGTGATTGAAAGCCAGTCAGCCGCCCGCAGAGATCATGTTTCCTCAATGATCATCGTAATCGGAAAATGGTCGCTGTAACCATCCTCATCAACGCCTTTCGAAGGCCGCCCAAACCGGCGCGGGGCATTGTATCGGCCTTTCTTCATCTCTTGGGCTGTAAATACCTGAACGCTCTCATCCACGGCCTTCAATTCAGAACGTGTGAGGACCATCCCACGTGAAACCAGGAATTAATCCAGAACAGCGGGCTCGTTGTTGTGGTAATGAGTGCCGATGCCATCGGTCATGACAGGCCACATGAGATTGAAGAGCTTTGGATTCCTGGCGTAGGAGACCTTCTTCTTGAGACGCTCGCTTAATGAGTATTCGGTCATGGATCGGCTGAATGGCTCGTCGTTGAAATCTCCCATGACGAGGATGGGAACGTCGCGGCCGTGGACTTCCTGAATCCGCTCATTCCAGTAGCTCAGGGTTTCCGCTGCCAGAATTCTGTAAGGCTCGGTCTCATACTGTCCGCCCATCCGTGAAGGCCAATGGTTGCCAATGACGACCAGTAGCTTGTCGTCTTCCGTCTTGAAATTGACCTGGAAGAGGTCGCGAGTGGAAGATCGCTTCAGAATGGTGTGATGAAATTGTTCATGCGCTGTGAAATGACCGGCATCATAGATGAACGCGATATCGATTCCCCGTTTGTCTTCCGTGTCGTGGTGAGCCACATCGTAGGGCCTTCCCAGTGGCGAAAGCGCCGCTATCAGTTTTTCGAGAACAGTCCTGTTCTCGACTTCACAGACACCCAGAAGGTCGGGGCCTCTGCCATCGTTCATTTTCATGATAATGGAAGCGAGCTGTGAGAGCTTTCGATTCAACACGCTCGCATTCCAACCATTCAATTCGCGTGCGAGAGATTTCTTCAGCCATTCCGGCCTGTCCTGCGATCTTTGGATGTCGAAAAGGTTTTCCAGATTCCACCAGGCTATGAAGTGCTCAGCCATTTGATGTTCCACGGATTCACAAACGTTTGAAAAAGCCAGTTCAGGGCATTGAATGGAGGAGCATAGAGAATGCTGACCACAAAGTGAACCCAGGAATCTACTTTTGATCACCGTAAAGTTCTTTGCGACCGCCGCGGATGTTGTACAGCAGCGGCAACTCGAGATGGAATTGAAATGTCCGCAGAGCGTGAGTGGCTTCCTGGATATTCTGTGTTCAGAGCATCCGGGCCTGGAAAAGCTGAGGCCAGCGGTCCGAGTGGCCGTCAACCACGAATATGTGCAAGAAGAGGCCCTAATTCACGACGGGGATGAGGTGGCAATCATCCCACCGGTGAGTGGAGGGAGAGGATGATCGAAATTACACGAGATGAAATCGATGTAGAAGCCGTAACGAAAAGCGCGTATTCGGATGCCTCCGGAGCGGTTGTCACCTTCCTGGGCACGGCCAGGCAGGATAAAGACGGTAAGAACCTAGTCACGCTGGATTACGATGCTTATCCGGAAATGGCGGTTAAGAAGATGGAACAGGTGAGAGATGAAATCATAGAACGATGGCCGGCGGACCAGGTCAGCATTGTGCACCGATTCGGACCGGTTGGTGTGCGAGTCGTCAGCGTGGCGATTGCGATTTCATGCCCGCACCGGAAGGAGGCATTTGAGGCTTGCGAGTATGCCATCGATCGCATCAAGGAAATCGTGCCGGTCTGGAAGAAGGAGGTCTATGAAGACGGATCAGAGTGGGTTGAACAGTTGGGGAAGTGATGGATGCATCAGAGAATCGAGGACTGAATTGGACAAGATCCTGATATCCGAGCTTGAGTTTCACGCACACACCGGCATCACGGAAGCGGAACGCGAAATCGGCCAGCGGTATTCCATCGATCTCGAGATCGTCTGCGATCTGAAAAAGGCGGGCGAAGGCGATGACATGTCCGATTCTGTGGATTACGCGGCCCTTTGCGACGCGGTGACCGAACTGGGCTCAAACCAGACTTTCGTTCTTGCGGAAGCGCTGGCGGAATCCATCGCTCGAAGCATTCTCGAGCAATTTGATTTGGTTGAGGAAGTAATGGTGCGCGCCAAGAAGCTTCATCCGCCCGTGCCGGCGATAAAGAACTATTTCGCGGTGGAGATCCGGCGTAATCGCGATGATGTGGTGAAGGTGTCGGGCTTCGGCGAGTAGCCAACCGGCTCATGCCTTCACTCCGGCCTGGAGGCCAGAGCTACGATGCGGTGAGTGCCGGCTCATCTACAAACTCTTCGGTTTGTTCCAGGATCTGCTCAACCACTTTGTCTGTGCTGATGCCAGCAGACTGCCCTTCAAAACTGAAGGTCAGCCGATGCCGTAATGAGGGGATGGCGACACTGCGAATATCCTCGCAAGCGAGGTTGAAACGGCCGTTCAGGAGCGCACGAATCTTGCCGCCAAGGATGAGTGCCTGAAGACCGCGGGGGCTGCTGCCTTGCTTGACGTAATCATTGACGAGATCGGTCGCGAATTCTGAGTCCGGGTCAGTCGCTAAAACTAATCGGACCGCATAGCGCTCTACATGGGGGGCGACCGGCACGTCACGAACAAGGCGCTGAAGTTCGAGAATCTCTTCCCGGGTCATGACTTGGTCAAGGGTTGGCGTTTCCACCGCGGTGGTTCGCCGGCTGATCTCCATCAATTCGTCTGCGCCGGGGTAGTGGACGATGAGCTTGAACATAAATTTATCCAGCGCGGCCTTTGGCAGCGGATACGTTCCTATTTGCTCGACGGGATTCTGCGTGGCCAGAACGAAGAATGGCTCATCCAGAATGTGCGTTACGCCGCCGACGGTGATTTCGTGTTCTTCCATGGCTTCGAGGAGCGCTGATTGTGTTTTCGGCGTGGCTCTATTGATTTCGTCGGCCAGCATCAGGTTGGTGAAGATCGGGCCGCGGCGGAATTCCATATGCCGCTGCCCGCCATCGTCTTCGACGACGATGTTGGTGCCCACAATGTCCGCGGGCATCAGGTCAGGGGTGAACTGCACTCGAACAAAACCCAACTGGAGGATCTGCGACAGCACCCGCACGAGCATGGTCTTGCCCAGACCGGGCACACCTTCGAGCAAGGCATTGCTTCGGGAGAGAAGGCAGATCAGCACGTTTTCGACAGTGTCTTCGTAGCCGACGATCATCTTGTGCGTTTCAACGCGCAGCTTCTCAAACTGCGATCGAAAATGCTCGAGCTGCTGACGGATGTCATCTGGTGTAGACATGGGGTGTAAAGCTCCCTTGTTGCTGTTTCAAAACCATACTCGACGGTGATAGAGGCTGTTCTCAGCGATCAGCAGGCCCAGGGCAATGACTGCCAGCGCGGGCCAGTATCTTCGGACTTCTATGGATTTCCTTTCCTCCATTTTCTCGACTGCCTTACCGGCCACGCGGACCTCAGCCGGCTTTTTGAGTGACGATTCCTCTGAATCCTTGAGGTGAACGGTGAAGGCGCCAGACTGGTCAAATGTCTCGTAACGGTAAATGCCTGACTGGAATGTATCGAGGAAAACCACCGAGCCATCGGGCTGGACTTCGTGGGCGGATTTTGTGCCGTCCGGCAGAGCCAGCTCCACTACCTTTGTGTCGGGCTCGTCAATTTCCACGCGCCAGGTCTCGCCCGGCTGGATTGGCTCGGGATCGGGGGCGCGCTCCTTCATCCACAACAGGGCATTCGAAACCAGCATCGGCAGGGCCACACGAAACGGAAGGTCAGAATCGCTGGGATCGAGTCCGATAAAGGCCATCTGACGTTCGGGGCTTTCGCCGGCAATGATGAGCGGGCCGGACGCGGTCTCGGCCAGAGTCTCGGCCCAGCCGGGGACGGTAAAGCCCTGCGACTTGGCGATCAGAAGATTCGAGAGGGAAAGGTAATTCATCAGCGGGTGATGGCGATTCCAGGTGCGCATCATTGGATTCTCAAATTCCTTTTGAACTTTCACGGGAATCGCTTTGGCCGTCGTGTTCACAAAAATCACGTCCTTCGGGGGAAGCTCGCCGGGAAGATCGGTGATGTTGTAAAAGAGAAAAATGTCGGCCGCGTAATCGGGAGAATAATTCGAAGGCTTCTGACTGTACGCCAACGCGTTCGAGTTCGCGGAAAGGGCCGAATGCAGAAATCCGACATTTTCATCGGAGTAAATCAAGACCTTCGGACGCAACGGCGAAGGCACGACGTCAGAAGCTGCATTGTCGATATCCAGTTCGTCCGGGAAGGGAATTTCGTCCGAGCCGGAGACGGCCAGACGGCCGATGAGCACACCACCGACTCGAAGCGTCTGAGATAGCACTTCCATCTTCGATTCACCAGGGCCGAGCGAAATCGGGTGAGTATCGACGAGAAGATCGTCGAGGTAAAGATCGAGATCCAGGTCGACTTTCTCGTCGGCGAAGTTCTGGACCTCCGCGATGATCTGGAAATCCCGATCACTATGGAAAGTAGTGCGTGCTCTGAAATTGGTGATGGCAACATTTCCCTTCAGGCCTTCCGGCCGTTTGGGAGGCGTGGGCTGGTAAAGACGCCAGTTGGTATCTTCCGGGAGGTCGCTCCATTGTTCGACGTTGAAGTTATCCGCGTCTGTCAGCAGGTAGCAGATTGGGGAAGAGGCGGTGGGCAGGATTTCCCTCAAAAGGCGAGAGGCGTCGTCCCAGTTTGTGCCGGTGTCCAGGGCGTGGATGCCTTCCAGTGTCTCTTCGAGGAGTTGGATGTCCGATTCAAAGTTTCTGGCGATCTGTGCGAACTGGCCAACGGTGATGATCATCATGCGCTGGCCGATCTGAAGCGAATTGACGAGTTCCCGTGCTTTCTCCTTTGCTTTGTCGAAACGCCGTTCAGTAATGACGGTGACGCCTTCATTCTGTTCGGCCTTGGTCGCTGACTTCATGCTGGCGGAGATATCGAGCACGACGATATGGTCGTGCCGTTCGTCATCTTCAGCGGATGTGGTATAGGGACGGCCGGCATTAAAGGATGTGGCGAGGAACGCGAGCGCGATGGCAAGGAAGGAGAGTAATGTCCGGAGCTTGCGCCTCTCGCGCCGGGTGAACTGCTGCATCAATGCAACGATAAGCGTGGAAGGCATGAGCTGTCTTCGCCGCGGCATACGGAGCAGGTAAGCGATGATTATGAGCAGTCCGGCGAGGATGGCCCAAAGCGCGGCGGGTTGGAGAAAATTCATAGTTGTTCGGTTCTCTGTTGGCTGCAGCCTTCGGCAACAGTCAGATTGGTAGGGCGGAAGCCTGCGATGCTGGACTCTCCTGAGCCTAGAGCTCTAGAGTCGGAGACTCCAGCTACGACGACTTCGCCGCTTTGACGGGCGGGATGCCCACCGCGCATAAAACCTTTCTCAGAAGTTCAATCGAAACCATGTGGACACCAAATCTGGATTATCCCTCAGGATTTCCAGCCTTCTTCTCTTCTTCCTTCTTCGGTTCAATAGATCGGAAGTAACGTCTCAGATACTGCCGGGTACCCAGAGACAGATTGCCCTGGTAAAGCATGCTCTGAAAGGCGCGATTGTAATTGGCGTAGACCTCACGATAGCTTTCTGTTTTCCGTGTTGAATCGGCCGCGGCGGTAAAAATCATTTTGCGGATGTCTTTCTTTTCTGCGGCCTTCACCAGATCTTCATAGCTGGCGACGACTCGGGCCTTCTTCTTTGTGGTTGTAGCTCCATCACCTTCTTCGGCGATTTCGCCTTCATCAACTACCCATTTGGATACCTCCTCGTCTTTCTTTTCTTCTTCCGCGACCTTCTTCATCTCTATTGCAATTTCTTCCTGCTGGCGACGGCGCTCTTCCTGGACTTCCATGACCTCGATTTCCTGCGCCTTCAAGGTCTCACCGGTCTTTTCATCGACGACAGCGAGCTCGGTGTGCTGCTGTTCGATTTCTTCGATCTGTTTCTGAACGAGCATCCGGCCTGCGACCGCGTCTTTCATCTCCTTGAGTTGTTCGAGCATGCCTTTCAACGCGTCGCTGCTGTTTTCCATATCCTCGAGGCCCTCAATCTCCCGGGAGAAACGGGCGAGCATTTCTTTGCGAGAGATGCTCTTGTCCTCGAGCTGCAGCGTCTCGATCATCTGGCGAATCTGCTCGAAGCGGTGTTTCTCGTCTTCCGTAAGCTCAATGCCTTCGAGCAGAAAGCTGTCATCGAGCATCTTTGCCTGCCGGCGGAGCTCGCGCCGGGTTTCATCCTGAAGTTTAGGCTTGCCATCGATGACACCGGTCTCTGCTGACATCCAGAGCGCCAAAATGGAAACGACAACCGCCCCGAGGAATTTGCCAGCACTCGGCTGCGGGAGCGCCTCACGATACGAAGAGCTTTCGAATGCCTGCCCCGCGTCTTCAAGAACGAGAGCCACCATGGGGTCCGTTCCCGAGCGCTCCTGGAGTGCAAAAGCGGTTGAGAGCCGGTCGCCGAGCTCGAGCTCGTCATCAAAGTGTTTTGCCAGGCCGTAAACGGAGAGGGCGCCCGTTCCAAGGGTGAGCAACGCAAGAATGCCGCCTCCAAAGACGATCAGAATCTTCAGAGTCTTCGAATTCCAAAACCCTGACATTTCTGAGGTCTGGGCGAACAGGGACACAAGCAGCGCTGCCACGGCCCCCCAGAAAAGACCGGGAATAAGCTGCTGGCAAAGCAGACGCCGAGCGTAGCGACCATGAATTTCTTGAAGGTTTTGTTGGATGTTCGCGCTGTCAGCCATGGTTTACTCCTTACTCCGTAATGATGCCCAGGCTGCGGAGTTCGCCAAGCAGCACACGTTCCAGGCTCTGGTCCGGTGAAATTCGCACGTAATTGCCGTGACACATTTTGATGGCCGCCTCGGTCTGATTGAGGAAGCGCCTCAGGCTTTCCTGGTATTGTTGCGCGGTATCGCCTCGCGCAGTGAGCGGGATGATTTCGTCTGTTTCGGAATCGACGATGTCCATTTCGCCTGAAAACCTGGGATTCAATTCATCTTGTGCGAGGAGGTGAATGCCGCAGATGTCGTAACCCATATAGACCAGTGGCTGCAGCATGTCCTGAAGGCGGCCCTCAACGAGAAAATCGGAAATGATGAAAAGCAGGCCCGGCTGGCGGCGATGAAATGCGAAAGCTCTGAGAGTGTCATCCAGATGGGTCTCTCCATCCGCCTCCAGCTTGCCACAAAAATCAAATACCTGCCCCGGCGAGAGATTTCGATCCGTAGAACTAATCTCATCAGTCACGCGGTCGGCCATGGCCGATATGGAAATGCTGTCTTCATTTACAAGGGCGATGTAGGCAATGGCCGCGGCAAGGGACGCGGCAAACTGGAGTTTGCCAGGTTCGCCGAATCCCATGGATGCACTCGTGTCAACGAGGATTGAGACATGAAGGTTTTGTTCAGTCTCAAAGGTCTTGATGATGAAGTCATCGTGTCGTGCGAAGACGTTCCAGTCGATGGCCCGAAAATCATCACCGGGCGTGTATTCACGATGCTCGGCAAACTCCATCCCACCGCCGCGGGTACGACTCTTTCTCGACCCGGATTGTCCGCCCTGGTAGAGACGACGCGAGACGATCTGCAGACCCTCGATCTTTTTGAGGAGCGAGGGTTCGATGAGGAGACCGGCGGTGGTGGGCATGGATGGGTGTGGAGGGAGGGTAACCTTACTTTCAATCTTGCTTCTTAAGCCCTACTTTCTTTCTTGGTAGCCATCAGGACTTTGAGCTGTCGCTGTTGCCGAATTCTGCATACTTTTAGTCAAGAGCTCGCCCCGCTGAACAGTTTCTTTCAAGAAAGTGTGATTAAAAGCATATTAATACTGAGGAAAGACACGGTCACGCGGCACGGATTTCCTGCAGAACTTCTCCAATAATCTCCTGTGAGCTTACTCCTTCGGCCTGTCCTTCAAAATTCAGGAGCAGACGGTGGTTTAATGCCTGGCTTGCGACCTGATCGATGTGTTGCGGCTCTAATGCAGATTTACCGTCAAGCAGGGCGCGGACTTTTCCGCCGAGGACAAGCGCCTGGACCCCGCGGGGGCTGCTTCCGTAGCGGACGAACTTCTTCGCTGTTGCTGAGCCCTCCTGGCTGTCGGGATGAGTGCCCATGACGATATTCACCGCATGACGCTCGCTGGCTTCGGGAACTTCAACTTCTCGAACGGTCGTCATCAATTCCGCTGCCTTTTCACCCGCGAGGGCATGCTGCAATTCGGTCTTGTGGCCGCCGGTAGTTCGTTGGCCGATGGTCTGAAGAGTGTCAAGATCCGGCTTCGGCAGATTGAGCTTGAAGAAGAACCGGTCGAGCTGTGCTTCAGGCAGATGGTATGTGCCCTCGCTTTCCTCTTCCTGGCTCATGGTGGCGATGACAAAGTACGGATGGTCAAGCTCGTACGAAGTGCCTCCGACAGAAACCATCCTCTCCTGCATAGCCTCAAGCAGCGCGGACTGTGTCTTTGGTGTGGCTCGGGTGATCTCGTCCGCAAGGAGAATATTGGTGAAGACGGGGCCGCGCTGGAAATCAAAGTAACGCTTTCCATCTTCCGTTTCAGAGACGATGGTCGTGCCGATGATATCGGAGGGCATCAGGTCGGGCGTAAACTGAATACGCTTGTGGTCGAGCTCGAGAACCTCAGACAGAGTGCGCGCAATGAGCGTTTTGCCAAGACCGGGCGCGCTTTCGAGCAGACAGTTTCCGCCGGCAAAGAAGCAGGTGAGGACATCATCGACGATGTTCTCATACCCGACGATGGATTTCGTCATCTCATCGCGGATGGCAGCAAACGCATCTTGAAACTCCTGGGCTTTTGAGTTTGACACTTGGGACATGGTTGATGGTCGATGGTTGAAAGGAAGAGGCCACAGGTTACATGGAATTGACTGAGATGTTAAGCCCGCATCTCAACATCTCAACATCTCAACATATCTTCGAATCGGAACGCGGTGAGCCCGCGCAGAGCCTCTGGTAGAATCCGTGTTCCACCCGACTTGGCCTCCAATTCCAGCCCGCCTTATCAGATTGAGAATGTGGCGCGGGCGTGACCGATTTCTACTTACCGGAGGCATTTTGAATTCTGTCATATCAGTATCTGCCCTGGTGCTTGGAATCTCTTCGCTTGGTTTTGCCGAGAGCGTACCCGGTGTCCGTCGAATTGAAATCGGCCAGTACAAGCCGGGGCGGCAGCCGGCCTCGCTGGATGAGTACGTTCGGCTGACCGAGGTGCAGGCTGCGTTCAAGCTGACGGTAACGGCTGACCCGGTCAGCGGTATTCATCGCGTTCGCGGACCAAAAGTCAATGCGGTGCTCTGCCCGGGAATGACCCGTTTTAAGTTCAACAGCTCGTTCGAGGAATTTGAGATTCCGGTCGTACTATTGAACGGGCAGGTCATGGTACCGACAGATTTCGCCTCTCTGCTCCAACGGCAATCTCCTCTTCCTTCGGTACCCGTGAAGCCCACGCCGCCGCGCACTGTGGTGCAGAAGCTCGATGTAAAAAAATTCCAGCCACGGACCATCATGCTCGACGCAGGGCACGGCGGCAAAGATCCAGGTGCGAGCGGGCCGACCGGGCTGATGGAAAAGAACGTCGCGCTCGATGTGACTTTGAAGCTTATGAAGCTGTTGCGGGTCAAAGGACACAAGGTTTTCCTCACTCGCTCGTCGGATAAATATCCCACGCTCGAACAACGTACCGACCTTGCCCGGAGCGTTCAGCCGCATCTCTTTTTGAGCATCCATGCCAATGCCGCAGCCAACACAACGGTCACGGGAATCGAGACTTTTTTTGGCGAAAAGCCGATGTCACTCGGCTCTGGCACATCAGCAGGGCCTCGTACTGGAGATCTGAATAAACGCACCGATGAGAAAGACAAACCACCATCCAAGTGGACTCGTGACTTTGTGTACAAGCTCTATTTCAATGAGTTTCACTCGGAGAGCCAGCGGCTGGCTTACTGTATTCAGAATGCCTTGATGGAGGCCATACCGACAGAGAAGAACCGCGGCGTTAAGCAGCGCCGTTTCTTTGTGGTGCGATGGTCGCAGTCGCCAAGTGCTCTGGTCGAGCTCGGATTCCTTTCCAATGCTGGCACGGAGCGGAAGATGAAAACCGCGGCATACCGGCAGAAGCTGGTCCAGGCGCTGTATGAAGGGCTGATGGATTATCTGTATTGATGGGGGAGTTCGCAGGCACCTTAGGCTACTCCAAAGCTGAAGTCGTTCCCCGGTCGCTCATTCCTTTTTCTCAAACACCGCGCCGAAGAGGTAGCAATGATTGCTGCCGACTGTGTCGAATGCGGTGTTGCCGGCGCCTTCGTTGAAGTTCAGCAGTAAGCTCGTCTTGTCATCCTTCTCCGTCGCCGGTGAGGGCACAAAGGTATTTTCATAGCGAGCGATATTCGAAAAGCGGACATCGTCTATCAGAACTCTGGAGCTCTTCCCGGTGCCGTAGCCAAATACAATTGGAGCGGAACGAGATTCAAAAACGCGAACCGGGAAACGCCCCTTCGCGGCTTTCTTGGCCACTCTAGGCAGGAACAGTCTGCGTCCATCAAGGTGGATCACGCCATGCTCGCCGTCGTAGCTGACAGCCAGATGCCTCCAGCCGGCAGCTACCTCAACGAGCTCATGATCCTTCGTCGTGCCCAATTGAAAAGTGATGGTCGTTTCCTTTCCCGACACGGGCACTGCGCCCAGGAGCAGCCTTTCCTCATCGACTCCGAGTGAGAGCAGATTGGCCGGGCCGTCTCCCGCCCGAAGTTTAAAACGGAGCTCGACCGTAAACGGCGGCTTCACTAGGGACGGCTTCGCCTGTGAGATAATCGCGTAGCTCCTTTTCCCATCGAAGGAGAGCGCATAGTCGTTCTTGAGCATGTTATTCTTAGCTTTGAGCCTTGATCTCAGAGTTGCCTTTTCGAGGGCGAGCCAATCGGGTGGAAGCTCGGTCCGGATGCGGACCCTGGAGTAACGCGTCTCGTGGTTTCCCCAACCGAACAATCCCAGGCGAAGCCGGGAGCCCAGCCTCGGGTCGCTCCATTCTTTTCGCAGTGGCTGGATGAGCCGCACTCTGAGCTTCTCCTGATCCCTGTGACGAAGCTCCACCTTCCGGCCATCCCCTGTGACCTCAATGTTGTACGTTGTGCGTTCGCTTATCTGATACGACTGGCTCTCGAGATCGGGCTTTTGCTTTGTACGGATCGCTGCCTTGGTTCCGCCGGAATGCCCCAGACCGCAGATAAAGCCCGTTCCACGATCCGCGAACAAGCCGTTGCCGCCAAGGACGCAGCTCAAATAGCTGAGCCCCCTGGCCGCATAATTGAATCTGATTTTGCGGGTGTGCGGATGCCTCCACCAGATGACTTCGCGCTGGCTCCCTTCGAGGCGCGTCAACCCCTTCGGCCCCGTCCGCCAGCGTCCGCTGGTGATGATCCAGTCTTCGAGTTGCGATGGGTGGGTGAAGTCATACGAGACCTCAATCATGTTGCCTTCAAGCTTCTCGACCTGGCCTCTGAAGAATAATTTCGGATCGACCGTTTCCGTCGCAGCTTTGATTCCAAGCTCTGCGATGCCCCGTTTGTTCTTAATGACGACGTTCGTTTTCGGGTATTGCTTTCGCAGTTGCTGCAGCAGGTCAACGACCGATTTCCAGTCCTTGGCCACACTGGCGGCAGCGACCTGTTTCAAGAGAGCGCCTGCTTCCTGTTCGTGCTGAATTTGCTCAGGAGTCGGGCCTGCGGGAGTCTCTGGCTTTTTTTTCGGCGGCTTGACGGGGATGGGCGGGGTCACCGCGACCATCTTTGGCGGAGGCTTCACTTCGGCGGGTGTTTCTTTTTTCGGTTCCTCGATCTTCTTCGGATCTTCTTCCGGGGCGGCCGGATTGGCAGCATTCAGCAGGGAATCACGAAAGCTGTTGAGCTCCTGATGGAGCTCTGCCGGCAGTTGGCTCTTCTGTTTCGCAATGGCCACGAAGACTTCCGATTTCTTTCCGCTGGCATTCGCGTCCTTCCATTGGGCCTTTTTCGATTGCAGGAACTTGCCCGCCGCAGCAAGCACTTCGGATTGCAGGTCATCCCGTTCGCTGGTGGAGATCTCCGCCTTTGGATTTCTGATGGCCTTTAACGCGGCGACGAAATCATCTTTGCCCAGCAGCAGGGCAACGGCCTTCCGAAGCTTTTGAAACTCAGAAGACGGCTGGGGGACGGAGATCGTAGTAGTGGGCTCCGGCCTGACGCTGGTGGAGGTCGGAGGAGCAGAGGTGGTCAGCGGGAGCTTGCCGATGCTCGGGCCGTCTTCACCGGATTTCATCATGCGGAACGAAGCGAACACCAGCAGCCCGGCAAGCACGAGGCCCGCGGCCGCGCTCAGCAGCAGTGCCGTGGGCGTACTCGCTTTCGGTTTCTTGCCGACAATGCCAGGCTCTTCGGCAGACACTCGGCCCTCTTCCATTAAGAGGCGAATATCTGCAATGAGCTGCGTCGGAGTCTGGTAACGGTCGTCCGGCGATCTGCGGGTCATGCGCTCGATAATCTTGCTGATGCCTTCCGAAAGGTCCGGCCGTTTGTCCCTGACATCCGGAAACGCTTTCTCAAAAATCATGGCCGCGGTCGCGGTGGTGGTCTCTCCTCGAAAGGGCACTTCGCCGGTCAAGATGTAGTAGAGCGTCACGCCGAGCGAGTACATGTCCGCGCGGGAATCGACGTGCTTTGCGCCGCGGAGCTGTTCGGGCGCGGCATAAAGTACCGTGCCGAGGAGCTGGCCGTCCTGGGTGAGTTCCTGGTTGTCGTCATCGTATTTTGAAAGGCCGAAATCAAGAATCTTGACCACGCCATCGCTGCGCAGGACGAGATTGCGGGGCTTGATATCGCGATGCACAAAGCCCTTGCCATGCGCGTATTCGAGCGCGTCCGCAATCTGTTCGATCCAGCCGAGGGCCTTCTTTTCGGCTAACTTTCTGTTCTTCTTGGCGTATGCCTTGAGCGTGATGCCGTCGACGTATTCCATTTCCAGATAAAACTGGCCGTCGATGTTTCCGAATTCGAGGCCCTTCACGATGTTCGGATGTTCCATCATGAACAGGGCCCGGCGTTCGCGTCCGAGCCGCTCGATGATTTCCTGCTTTGCGGAAACTTCTTTGTGCAGAATCTTGAGCGCCACCAGGTTTTGAATATCCCCCTTGTTCGCGAGGTAGACATTCGCCATGCCGCCCGTTCCGAGATGTGCGACAAGCTCGTAATTGCCAAAGGTCGCTTTCTTTCTGCTCTCGCCGGATTCGACGGACTGCTCGACCCACGCGGCGCGGCCGGGGCTGAGATAGCCGAATTGCATCAAAAGCTCTTTCACAGAAACGGGCTCACCCTCAGCGGCCATCTCCTGCGCGGTTCGGAGACACTCTTCCACCTTGTTCTGCGAAACGAGCTTGCTCTTGATGACAAGCTGTGCGAATTGGCTGTCCGAGTAAGTCACAGTTTGAGAGAGGTCGTGCAGTGAAGGGGGAACTGCAATTATGCCGGGCGCGAACCTGGAGGCGAATGAATGCCCCTGGAATTCATGAATAAAGCAGTCGCACGGCCCGGGTGAATATCGGCACGATAAGGAGGTGCGCGAAATTCCATGCAATGATGAGCCCGATGATCGTCAGAAATGGGGACCGCATCAGGGTCTCCGTGTATCGTTCGGCTGCCTCTTCAGGCAGGAAAAGCACGAGGATGGCACTTCCGTCCAGCGGCGGCAGTGGAAGGAGATTGAAAATGAACAGGATTAGATTGAGTGAGAACATCACACTCAACAGGAGCCCGGCCGATGCGGCCATGCCGGCGTTGCCGGTCACTACCGTAGCCAGCCACAGTCTGTTAGGCGGTACGAAGAAACCAGTGCTCAGGCCCACTTTCAGCAGGAAGAATGCAAAAGCCGCAATCATCAGGTTTGAAGCCGGCCCCGCGGCTGCCATCCAGGCAGCCCGCTTGGGATGGCGCAGGGCCCAGTGAGGATCATATGGCGCGCTCGCCCAACCCATCATGAACTGACCTTGCTGCAGAACATACGAAATGAT
>JASLXP010000051.1 GCA_030740295.1 Planctomycetota bacterium | reverse complement strand
CCGGCGTCGATGATGAGGATCGGTACTTTCATCTTCTCGGCAGCCTGGAACACATCATAGACAATGTTCTTGGCGGGGTTGTAGCGCATGTGGCTGTACGAGGCCATCGTGCCGCCAGGCGCACCGGTCTTGAATGGAACCGGCTCTACATCGCCGCGGGCTTGCTTCGCCATCAGCGTGTAGGCATGGTGATAGGTTCCGTGCGAACGCTGTCCGCCCATGCCGGGAACCTGGGCGACGGCGCATTTCACGCGTGGGTCTTTTGCCGCAATCCACGTCGCCAGGCCGCCGCCGTAGCTTGTGCCGAACACACCGATGCGGGTGTTGTCAACATTCGGCTCTCCCGACACGTATGCGATGGCATTGCGAATGTCGGTAATCTGATCACCAAAGTCCATCTGCCAGCGAAAGGCTCGAGCCTTTACAGTGACCTCACTGTTGGCGTCGGGGGTTGGCATTTTCTCGAGCATCATCAGTTTACTTTCGCTCTCCCCCCATCCGCGATAGTCAAAGTTTAGAAAAACGTACCCTCTCCGAGCGAAGGCAACCGCCAGGTTAATCGACCAGGACATTTTCTTAACGCCGCCAGTCCCATGCACGAAAACGATGACCGGCAGCCTCTCTCCAGAGTTTACACTCTTGGGCATGTACACATCACCTGCCATGCGCGTTCCGTCACTCCAGATCATGACCTGCTTGCGGACAACATCCGCCGGCAACGGTGGATATTTCTGAGCTTTCGCAGCCGTGATAGACTTGTCTGATTGAGCGGAAGCAGCAGGTAGAAACGCCAAGGCCGTGACAACAGCCAGTAAGTACGATCCGACAATGCATTTTCGATATTTCATCGCATTTCCTTTTTGAGTTAAAAAAGTCATATTAAATATACAGCATAAATTAAAGATGGGTTACAGAAAACTTTTCTAAAAAAAGCTCCGCCAACAGAAAGGCCGTGGACGAAGCATTTTTCATAAAAGATATAATTTGCACTCAAACTTCAATCGCCGGCCTGTTCTTACTCATACACCAGCGAGACATCGACATACTGTCCCCCGAGAGCGTTTTGGCAGTGAATGGCGAGTGTGTTTTTGCCTTTCTTCAATGATGCCTGTGCGGCATCCGATATTTTCTTTAGTTCGTAGTGCGTGGTATAACCGACCAGTTTGGCAGCCACTACACCGTTGACGTAGATGGTGGGGTTTTCATCCCAAAAGACGTTCAGCAGCAACTTTCCTTTGATCGGATCGTAGTCGAATGAGGTCCTGATCCAGACCCGGGGAGTATTCCATACCGTTTTGACATTGGCGTTTGGTGTGCCGGGCGCACCCAGGCCCGCAGCGCCCTGTTTCCACTTGTGATCGTCGAAACCAGGTTTCATCCAGTCGTCCACTGGTTCGGTCGTTGTGTAACGAACCGGAACCTTGTTTTGAGCCGCCACGGGCAAGGCCGGCTTGCCTAACAATTTTGCCGCGTAGAGTTTTTCATGCAAACGTCTCAATTCTTCGGCCGGGAACTTTTTCACTTCTCGATCGTATGTCATGAGACCGTTCACCTCGGCCTCGACATCGGTTGTCTGGGTATAAATGCCACCGGCCACACCGGCTTGCTTGAGCCGTATCATTCGCTGAATTGATTCCCGATAACGGCCTAGGAGTTCCTCCTTGCTCTTGGGCAGACCGCCATATCCCCAATTTTTCGCTCCGGGATTCCATAGGTTTTTTTTGTCCACGACAAATCCGTGCCCGCCGAATTCACCCACGACCTTGAGGTATTCCTTGAATCGCGAATCGTATACCGGAAAGTGGGGGTGGGGATAACTGTGGTGGTCAACCACGTCACCGACCGGCCAAAAGTTGCCACCGCTGGCGACGTTGACAAGTCGGGATGGATCGTAAGCCATGGTCCATTTCCCGACTTCAAGAGTCCGGTGTTGCCCCCAGGCTTCGTTGAACGGAATCCAGCTCACAATGCTCGGGGCGTTGTAGAGGTAATCGATCATTTCCTTGAGTTCATACATGAACTGTTCGTGCGCTTCGTCGGGCCAGTCTTTGTCCTTGGGATTGGGTTGGAGTCGTGTCCATTTCGGGTGCGGAGTTCCGGAAACTTGGTCCTGCCAGATCATCATGCCGATCCGGTCGCAGTAGGCGTAATATCGGCGCGGACGCACCTTGATGTGATTACGAATGCAATTGAACCCCGCGGCTTTCAGGTAATCGATGTCGAAAACCATTGCCTCGTCCGAAGCGGGTGTCAGCAGGCCATCCGGGAACCATCCCTGATCGAGCGGGCCCAGATGAAAGATCTCTTTGCCGTTCAGTGTGAACCGCCAGTTTCCGCCGGCATCCAAATGCTTCCCGACACTACGGATACCTACGTAGGACTCGACCGTGTCGATCGTTTGACCACGCAGGATCAGTTCGACCTTCAGGTCGTATAGGTTTGGTTTGTCTGGTGACCAGAGTTGAGGTGCTTTCACCGTCAAGCGGGTGCCTTTGAGGGAACCTGTAACCGATCCAACCTCCCGGCCTTCAAATGAAGCACTGATCTTAACGCTCGGCACCATGTCGGCGTCTCCATCGATCTCCGTCTTTACGTCAATGATTCCCTTGGTCGCATCCGAATTGATCCGGAGGCTTTTGACATAGGTTTTCGGTACGGATTCGAGCCAGACGGTCTGCCAGATACCAGAGACACGGGTATAGTA
>JASLXP010000050.1 GCA_030740295.1 Planctomycetota bacterium | reverse complement strand
AGGTATTGTCGCGTAGAACCTTCATCTGTTTTTCGTACAGATCGACAATGTATTTTTCGTCTTCATCAGAAAAACTACCTCGAACGAAGCATCGTTTGCGACCATCGGGCAGACGCAGTACTACCGCCGGCGTGAACGGTTTGGTCACATCCTCCTTATTCCATGGATTTTGAGCCGCTCCAATACCCCGGAACCCCAACAGATGCGCTTTGAATTCGGTCTTCCCGCGCAGCGCGCGCGGCCACCATTTGGCCGTCTTTCTATCCTCCACGGTCATACTTTCGGGACGGATCGTCCACGTGCGGGGTTCGCCCTTGGGTTCCTCGATAATATCGACGCCTTTCTTGGGCCACCACTTCACGACGCGGAGCTGATAGCCTGCGCCGGGCTTCTGTTCGATCACATCACGCGAGACGTCGTCCCGCAGTGCGCCTCGCAACTTGATCCGCTCGAAGAGTGGCGCCTTCCTGGCGAGCTTCTTGTCGATCTTCGATTCGCCCACGATTGCGCCAGGGACAACCAGTCCCACAAGGGTCGCCATCAAGATCAACCGTCGACAACTCATGCTTATCCTTTCGGAAATAGGAATATACGCGAACCCAAATTCTCGCAGCCATCAAATGTACTTCCGCACGACACGGTTAGCCCGTCGTTCATCTCTGCCTCGAGCATCTGCTCGGCGAGTATGGCTGCTGCCGGACTGGTTCACTGGAGGTGAATTCGACTAAATTCTACCAGACTGGAGCCTGGACGTAAGATGTCATTATGTGCAGATTAAGGGGGCGTTTTATCTTCAATGAAGAGTGCCCAATGGTGATGCCAGGAAGCACCAGAACCCGCCTCAGAGAGCAGGGCAAGTCATGCTGGCCTTTTAATAGTCAAAGGCCTTTTCCCGGGGAGGAAAGCGTTAGAGTGCCTATTGATTGTTCCTAAATGGAGTCAGGTTGGCTTTTCGTGATTGGATGGTGTTGTATTCATTCCTGCTACCCAATAACACCCAGCCTAGTCGGTTCCATCTATGCCTCCCTTGCTGATTATCGGCTCTGTCAAAAGCTATTCCTCCATTGCGCATCTAACTGTCTTCTTTGTGCCATTAAGGAGCGCTGGGGCGACAGGCTCTGCCTGCACGGCAATATCGATATCGACGGCGTGCTGATGCACGGTACGCAACGTCCATGTGCGAAGCGGCATCCCTTTCTTAACCGCAATGATGTCAACGCCCTTGCGCGGCCACCACTCCACCTCGCGTCTTTGGTAGGCCAGCGGATCGCCCTTGCCGGCCTGTTTGACCTTGTAGAGCTCGATCACTCCTTGACGTCATCATTGCCCTCAGCCGCCTTTACATCTGCACCAAGCATTCTCTTTACCTCAGGCATGATGGCTTCAGTCAAGATCTCGTGGCCCTTCTCGCTGGGATGCGTGCCGTCGGGCATCATCTCCGGCGACAGGAAGCCGGTCTCATCGAGAAACGCGGGGCCAATGTCCAGGAACTTCACGCCCTTGATGTCTTTGAGCAGGTCCGGCAGGATGGAATTGAGTTCGATGATCCGCTTGCGGTGTGGGTGATCAAGCTTGCGCCTTCGGGGCAGCACGCCGAGAACAAGAACCTCCATGTTGGGATAGAGTTCCTTAAGCTTCATGACAATCGCCTTGATGCCATCGCCGGTCTGCTGCGGTGTGTCGGTACCCCAGCCCATGTTATTGGTGCCAATCAGGACCACCGCGCCTTTGGGCGCCTTCTCCATGACAGGCAGATGGTTCAGACGCCACAAGACGTGCTGCGTCCGATCCCCGCCAGCCCCGAGATTGATGGCCTTGAGCGGAACGAAGTTCTTCTCCCACACCCGCAGCCCCACCTTTTCGTTTGAAAAATTGTGCGTGATCGAATCGCCCACCATCAGCAGATCGATCTCGCCCTTCTTCATCAGGTCGATCTTTTCGGCCTGTAGAGCGAACCACCACCCGTCAATCCTGGGTGCCGCTGTGACGGCATGGTGTGTTGGCGTCGAGGGCGCTTCGGCCGGCCCGGCGTGCAGAAGCGTCACAGTAGCAGTGACTGCCGCGAAACATGCCAATTGTACCCGTATCATTGTGCCCCTGCCTTTCTTATTGTTGAAGAAATATACACTTGCGGCGCGTCGACTGGAGGGGCGGGCAAGATGGCCATACCCAATGATCCCCACCAATCCTTTTCGACCATCACAGCCACCCGTCCGTCGGGGAGTGTAGTGACGGCGCTGTAAGCGCTGGTGTGCGGATAGATCATGCGTCCGGCGGGCCAGCTTTTTCCATCATCGTAACTGTAGCGCACCATCACATGCGTCCGCCAAGGGTATGCGGGGTTGCTAAATGCGATCACCCCCGGCTTGCCGTCTTTGGCCCATCGCACGCGAGTCAGCGCGCCCTGGCATCGCGGCTCGATCAGCGTCTTGTCAAAATATTGACGGTAGAACGTCTTGCCACCATCGCGCGAAATCGACACGCCGCGATGATTCTCGCTACTCGTCGCGGGCCCATGAAGCCGGCAGTTCAACATCACGTCTCCGTTTTCCAATTCCACCGCAGTCGTTTCATTGAATCCTCCCCTCGTGGGTCCGCCTGCCTGCCACGTCTTGCCGTGATCATCGCTATACACGATGTACCCGTGCTGCATTCTTCCGGTTTTAGGCGCGTGGGCATCGTGCGTGGCGGGGATTATCAGCCGGCCCTTGTACTTCCCACGCGTCAGCTGAATTCCCGCGGCCGGGCCGGTAGCGTACCACGAAAAATTCTCTTTCTTCACGTCCTTGGTGATCTCTTTGACCGGGGCCCAGGTCTTACCGTCATCGTCGCTGTAGGTCACGAAGGCTCTTCGCGAATCTTTACCGAACCCGGGCTTGTATCCCCCCTCGGGCGGCTTGTGTCCGTTCCAGGAAAGGTGCAGCCAGATCCGCCCCGTGTCCTGATCCACCACCGGACAGGGATTGCCCATCGTGTTGTCGCCATCGTCGGCGACGATGAGTTCCGGCCCCCAGGTCTTGCCATTGTCTTCACTGCGCCGCACGACCGTGTCGATATTGCCGTGGTCGGCTGCGGTGTCGCGTCGTGCTTCGGCGAACGCCAGCAGCGTTCCCTTCTTCGTCACCAACAGTGCGGGGATGCGATACAAGTTCGTGGTTCCCGGCTTAAGGTCCTCCCTACGGAAGCTCCGGACGCCTCGGAACACTTCCTGAATCCCGGGCAGTGCCACGAGCTTGCCCTTCGTCTCGACGTAGAAGTCGTATACCTTCATCTCTTCTTCCCGCCATGGACGGAGCGCCACGATCAGGTCCAGTTGCTGGCTGGCTGTCGTCTCTTTGGGCTGGGTATTGATAATCTGTGGGCACTTGGGAAGGTAGCACGCCTCTTTCCCGTTGACCTTCAGCATCATGCCGCCGTCTTTGAGAATCACGTCCATCTCGAAAGGCGTTCCCTCGGGAATGATGGGCAACGGCGGGCCGGCGTGTGTCGATATCCTGCCCTTACCGTTGAAGTCCTTCATCCCGTAGCTGACAAGGAAGCGACCGTCGGCCTCTTGCGACAAACTGACATTCATGCCGCTAATCATAAGAATCGCGCCATAGTTTTGACCCGGCACGGGAGTGTTGGAGCTGCCGAGCGACAGTCTGACGTGAATCCGCGCGTCGGTACTGGTGAATCCCGCCCCGGCATAGAGGAAGTTGTATAGATTGCCGAAGGTGAACGTGCCATCGTCTTTCTGATCCCGTTGCGGATGGAACGAGCCGACGAATCGCGCGTATTGGGTCAACTTTCCT
This sequence comes from Planctomycetota bacterium, assembly GCA_030740295.1. The sequence continues at coordinate 9,095 of JASLXP010000050.1, read as the reverse complement.
GCTTTGACGATATCGTAATGGTGGTCCTTAGGCGCAGCAAGGACCAGAGGCGCAGCAAGGAGCAGCAACAGGAAGGCGGCAGTGAATGTCAGACGTGGCATGGTGAACCTTTCAATACGTGTGGTGTGCGAGACTATTCCTGCTTCTTGGCTCTCTGCTGCTGGACTTCTTTCTTCCGGGTGGCCAGCGTGTGGTACGTCGGTTCGGTCGGAATCGGGATGTCGATCTTCGGGGCCAGCACGATTCGCATGCCCGTGATGGTGTTGTAATCGAAGTCATACGGGATGCTGTTTCGTGCGGCACTGCGCATGTTCTCATAGTGGTAATGCTGGTCGGTCAGCTCTTCGATTTTCTCGTCCGGTTTCGGCCTGGGTAGATGGAGCATGCAACTCCCGCCGCGAATCACCTTCTCGTTGACAAAAACGTCCTGATTCGCCTCGTTCTCCCAGTTCACCGGATCGACCTGCGGCTTCCCGTCGGTGGGGTAGGGCGCGTAGGTGTCCAGCGTGTACTCGTACACATTGCCGTGCATGTCCTGCAGGCCGAATCGGTTGGGCTGGCGTGCAATGGTGGTCGAACCGGGCCATCCGCCGTTGAACGCGAATTTACCCAGGTCAGGCAGCTGCGAAACGAACGCGTGGCCGGACTGAACCTTGGTGTTCTTGGCGATCAGTTCTTCGAGGTTTGCGTCGGTATTGAAGTAGCTCGTGGTTCCGGCGCGGCAGGCATATTCCCACTCGGCCTCGGTCGGCAAACGATACGCATACCCATTGGGCAGTCGTCCGGCCCTGCGTTCAAACTCGGTCAGACGCTCACAGTATTTCACTGCCGTCCGCCACGAGAAGCACTCCATCGGATTGTCCTTCAGGAACTCCAGCTCTTCGTTTAGATGGTCGCCCCATCGCTTGCTGTTGCGGTGCCGCATGGCTGAGCCCACATGCACAGGGCCATCAGAGAACATCCATGATCGGAAATCGTAATCGGGAATCGTGAGATAATAGAACTGACGTTGCGTCAGTTCGCAGGTGCCCATGTAGAACGGCTTGGAGATCTTCACTGTGTGCTGCACTTCATCCTTGCGGCGATAGCGTTCGTCGGTGGGCGAGCCCATGACAAACTCACCGGCGGGGATGCGCTTCATCTCCATCGCGATGATCGGAACGGTCCACTCGGGGGCCTTGAGCTCCTTCATTGCCGCGACCTGCTGTGCGGTCGGGGGGAGCTGCTTGAAGTAGATATAATGATTTTTGTTCAACTTGCGCAGCTTGAAGGCGGGGTCCGCCAGCGACTGTTTGACGGTGGTCTCCTTGCCCAATTCCTGACGGCCATATGGCAGTGGGCTCATGCCTTTTGCAGGCAGCTCTTCAGCAAAACCGGTGCTGAGCATCAGCAGCGGCAGAAGAGCAACAACGTGTATGGGGGTATGCGTTCGAAACATCGGTTTTCCTTTGCGTGTATTCTCGTTCTACTGAATCGGCGCCATGGCGGCGTCAGCCTGCCCTCTATTGCTCTATCGGCCCGTAGGTATGCAGGTACCATTGCTTCTGGTAAGGGGTCAGCTTGTCGTACTCGCCGGAGGCAATCCCCTCGACGCTCCAGGGTTCCACCAACACATTGTCCTGCCCCTTTCCATCTTTTCGTGGACGTCGCACGCGGAGGGAGGGCATGGGCACGGTGATGTCCTCGCTCTTGATCCACGACTTGGGATCGTTGGCAAGGTTGTTATACACGGTGACGCTGTGGAGGTTCTCGCCGCCGACACCACCCAGGACGGCGCTGACCTTGGCGGGAATGTAGTCCTGGTCGATATACCGCATGTAGTCGCAATCCCAGTGCGTTCGCCACAGGGCCATCGCCAACCCGTCTATCATCTTACACTCATCGCGATGTCGTCCGCCCATCGCTTTGTTGCGGATGACATTGTTATACTCCCGCTCCTTCTTCTCGCGGACTTCCTTGGGGTCGTTCTTGCTGGCCGGCATGATCTCGTCGGTCCATTTGACCCAGTCCGGATCGCGACGCGTCAGCTGCATCCACCGTCGCCCGGTCAGGTTCTCGACAAAGAAGCCCTCCGGCACGTTCCACGTGCCGCCTGAACGAGCCCGCACCTTGCCAAAGCCCTCGGTCTTGTAGAAATTGAAGATGTTCATCGCCGCCTCCCGAAGCGGAGCCGCTCGCGCCGGGTCCATGCGCGACTCCAGCAATGCCAGGATATTGTCCTTCACGATGGGCGGGGCTTCGAGGGCAGGCGGCGGAAGCTTGTCGAACGCGATCACGCCGTCCGGGTACACCTCGTTGTAGACCTTTGAGTAGACCGTCAGCGAATCGAAGAGGCATTTCAGTTTGCGCTCGCCGTCCCTACTGGCAGCGATCGTATTTCGGCGGATCACATCCGGGCCGAACAGGTCGGTGAAGCGAAAGGAGGATTTCGTTTCGCCGAGCTTCACTGTGTTCATCCAGAAGGCGACGGTCTGGCCATCGGCTTCGACGCGGAGCCGAGCGACCTTGGATGGAATCATCTTATGGCTGCCCGTCAGATCAATGCATGTCTCTCCGTCGAGGGTCGCTACCAGATGCAGTTCCCCGTTGGCCTCCAGCGAGAGAACCATCCTATTCTTCGCATCGGTTCCCACATCGAAGATCGTGCCAGTCGCTTCGGGCGCCACCTTCAGCTGGGCGACGATCGTTGCTTCTGGCAGGTCGAGGGCTGCTGGATGCAGTTCGGCGTATTGTGTCGCACCGTCAAACAGCAGTCCGGCGGCAGGGGTTCCCGTGCCATCGTCGTAGCGGACGGCTTGGGGATTTCCGAAAACGTATCCGTTCATCGTTGGGTAGATGGGGCGGTTGCGATGCGACTGGACGCGTTTGATCCGGAAATAGTCTTGGAGGTAAACCGCGTCGCTGTCCATCATCGCGTACGCAGCCCAGAGGCCCTGGGGGTTGCGCTTGGCGTTGCCGACTCGCGGCGGCAGCGGGTTAACACTCATCACGTCCAGCTCGCTCTTCGACGGATTCGAGACCGGCACATGGAACCGGGCGTTTCCGCCGACGACCGTTTTTCCGCGAGCGATGGCGTTGCCGTACAGCTTGGCGTTTTCCTTGACGATGGCGTTGTCTTGGACGATGGCGAACCCTTCGATTCGGGCGTTATCCAGAACCTGTGCCTTGCCAAGCACCACCGCGTTGGGACCCACGTAAGCCGTCGCAGCGACGGTGGCGGTGGCGGCGACCAGTCCGCCGCCGTTGGCGTGAGGCGTGAGTGTCACCGCCTGAAGACCATAGCCGAAATCATCCTGCAACGCCGCGGGCGTACCCGCCGTCGCTCCGGTGAGTTTCACCATCCACGGATAGGTCGGCATCCGCTTGAGAAGCGTGACCCGGTCGTTCAAGCTCTTCCCCTTGTCATGCCCCTTGGGCAGTTGCCACGCGGCGTGGCGCGGGGAATTTCCTCCGGCTGGCGTTTCCTTGAGGGCCGTTGGCGTCGCGGCCACCGAAAGCCAGAGCGACCTATCGCTCGGCTTGATCTCCAAGGTCATGGGTCCCTTGTTCCATAGGTCCGAGTAGCGTCGTACGCCGTCGGCGCTGACAGCGATGATACATACGCGCCAGTCGCTATAGATGGCGGGATCGTGCATCCCTGTGAAATCGACCGTCACGCTTTTGGCCCCGATGCGGGGAACGAGGCGAACGGTGTTATACCCTTGTGCGTGCGGGGCAAAGTCTACCGGAATGCGCCACAGGTTGCGCTTGGCATCGACACGTTCCAATGCTTGTCGCACGGGAACCTGTCCACGGGCGGCCATCTCGCCCTCCCGCTGAATGTCGAACGTTGCCGACCGCGCTGCGAACTCGCCGTACAGGTCGCCCAATTCCTCGACGGGCTTATTGACCATCGTGTCTGAAGCGTACTCGGTGAGTTTTTCTCGCTTGAACATCTCTGCCGCCAAGTGCAGCGCCGAGCTACTCGATGCCTGTGGCTTGCCCCGGAACACCGGAAGACGCGCATACCACAGGTAGCCCAAGCTCGGGTCTTCGCCCGTCACCGAGTAGAAGTAGGTGAATCCGTAATCGTTCATCGCGGGAAAGACGTGGTTGTGCGGCGCGCCCAATTGCGGACCGCCGCCGTTTCCAAAGGCCGTGTCGCGAAGTGAGTCCGCCCACGTTTCGCCACCCCCGTGAATCACGCCATTGAGGAAGCGATCGATACAATGGCCCCATTCGTGGGCGCCAATTCCGAACTCTCCGTTTCCGATGTGGTTTCCGCCGCCGCCGCCCTTGGTTCTCTTGCCGTCGATCGTCGGGCCGCCGACCTTCCACCAGAATTTCTTCCGTGGTTCCGCCTCTTCCATGCCCGGCATGCTGAACCCGGCGTATTCATACACCCGCCACATCGCATCGAACCATTCGCCCGTCTCAGCCCGCAACTTCCGGCCTGCTTTGCGATCCCCCATCGGGTTGATCCATTGGCACCAATGATCCTTATCGCCCGGGGCGGGGTGCTCGGTCCCTGAGGTAAAGAAGAAGAATTCCGATTCCGTAATCATGTGCCCATTCTTCTCTCCGGGCTGCTTCGGGTTGGCAAAGTCCTTCTGGAATCTCTCCGGCACCACGTACGGCTTCTCCGGCAGTCGCCTGGCTTTGAGATCATCCATCGCAATCTTGTATTGCTGCACCACGAATTCTCGATCGGCTTCGCTGACGAGGCCCGAGTCCACCGTTCGCAATCGACCGTCAGAGAAACGAAGCAACAGCTTCGGCAGGCGATAGGCGCCCTTGAACTCGCCCTTGTCGATCACGTACCCAATGCCACGGAACCCAGCCAGGTGCGCCTTGATCTTGTGATCCGACGTGCGGTATTTTCCGCGAATCGCGCCGGAGGAGTAGGCGCTATCGGTGAAGGTCCACTCCCGAAGCGGCATCCGTGGATCGATGTCGACATAGTCCACGCCCTTTCGGTTGGCGAACTTCACGACGCGAAGGTTGTACGCTTCCGGTTTTTCGTTGGGCAATGATCCGACGAGCACTTCACGCAGCTCGGTGTCGGCCCGGCCTCTCATGCCGGGCGACTGATAGAACGAGAAGTACGGGTAGGTCTTCGACTTGGTAAAGGCTTGTGTGTCAGCCTTGAGCTGAGCCTTTTGCTCGGCAATGAACTGGTCTACCTCGGCGGGTGTCTTAGCGGGAGGTTCGGCCTGTACGGTGCCACCGATTGTCGCGAGCATAGTCACCGCGATCAGGGACGGCAGCGTAACGCTGAATGTCATTGTCGGCTCTCTCATGGGCAGTTTCCTGGTGTTAGCACTGGAGGTGAACTCTACTAAAAGCTACCAGACTGGGCTCTGGACGCAGATGTCATTTTGTGCAGAATAAAGGGGCTATTTGTCTTCAATAGAGAGCGCCCAATGGTGATGCCCGGAGCTCCAGAACCCGCCACAGAGAGCCGGGCAAGTCATGCTGGCCCTTAATTGTTACGAGCGTGAGCATCGACGAGGCTTCGCGCGTTACGCGCGAGAAGCCGGCGCTTGTAGCGGATATGGATAGACATTCTTTCGGAAAGTCTGAAGAGGTAGCCGCGGTGGAAATTGGAGCTCCTCCAATAGTCAAAGGCCTTTTCCTGGGGACAGTAATCAGGAACATTTGCTCTGCCCCTGAAAGTAGCCTCTTTCCAGACAAGGAGTGATCTTAGCCTGGGGCCCACAAAAGTGGTCAAAGCAGCAACGAGCAACCACTCAACGCGTAGAACTCCTTTAGACGGGTTCGACGCGGAATCATCAGGAGACAACAAGCTGTCGCAGTTGGGGCGAACCGCATCGCCTGATGACAGGTCTAGCCGGACGAGACCGCTGCACTTCGGACGTGCGCGAACAACCAGGCACGCGGTTTTGGGAGACCTCGCGCGTGCAGCAATAAAGCTGCGAAGAGACATATTAAAAGTCCGGTAAAGATCCCAGGCGCCATCCACATTAGGAATATAACCCCTTTAGCGGTCGAGCCACCTGTTAGTTCACGAAGGAGTTCGGATAAACCTAGCGGCAAGAAGAAGCTGCCGATGGAAATGCAAATGGAAAAAAAGGCAAAAACTAGAATACGTTTCATCTACGTTTCGCGTCTAACGTCTCGCATAATCGGCGCGTTTATGCGTCCGGTTCATGCGCTTGTTCTGCGTGCCTAGTTCTGCCGGGAATCATGTTTATCCACTTTGAGATACCCATGATAGAGATATAGCGCTCCATAAGTCCAACCATCCAGGCCGGGGTAATTCGCCCGGTCCATGGAGAGCGCGATATAAGGGGCTGGATATCCGTCAGGCAGCGGAATGACATTGGGCCAACATCGCGTGTTGCTTTCTTCATCCCACGGCGGGCGGAACATGTCCAGCTTGCCGAGTTCCTCGAGTTCTGGGTAGGAATACACATAGAACTTGCGGTCGGAGCTGCCGAACAAGCAGTAGTACTTTGATCCGAATTTCTGAAGAAGACAGCCCGTGCCGTTCACGGTGGCGGGACCTGCAATGAGCTCATAGGGACCATCCCACGTCTTGGCCTCATAAAGAGCAGCGGGAAAGCCGACTTCTCCTTCCGCACACGCCAGCACGCGCCATTTCCCGACCTCTGAATCATAGACAATGTGCGGGTCTTCCCCGGAATTGGGTATGGTGATCGGTTTGGCCTTCATGATGGAAAACCCAAATCGCGGATCGCGTTTTGAAGAGACCGCCCACAACTGCTTGGGGACGGCCTTGTCAGCATCGCCGTAGGCGGAGAACCCAACGGTGATTCCGCGCCACTCATCGGCGTCTTGGTCGAAATAGATATGCGAGCCGATTTCATTTCGCAGCAGGCCATCATCCCGGTCGAATACGATGATCCCCTCAAGCCGAGGGTCGAAGACGGACGGATCCATGCTGAACACGCCTTGCAGAGGGTGTGGTAGCTGACGGCCTCGCACTGACATGGCGAACCAGAGTCGGCCCTGATCCAGAATCGGTGATCCATCCCTGTAGGTCATGGCGCAGATATCCGCCTGGCCTGCCCCTGTGGTCAGCGATGCACCGGCCTCTTTGATGACCACGCGCTCACCGGCAGCCAATTGAGTGACCCACCGGAATTCGAACGACTGAATATGCTCTTTGCGGCGGAGGTCGATGACCTCGGAGAAATCACGTGTGTCGACCACGCGATTCACGCCATGTTGTACCACGTACACATTGAGGCCCGTTCCCAACACTTGCACCCGGAGAGTAAATGGACCTTCCACCGGATCGTCGAGTTCAACACAATTGCTCTGTTTCTCTTCGCCACCAACGATCACCTGCCAGTGAATGGATGTGCATCTGTTTGAGCTGAAACCAGCGAGGATCGACATGCGATTCCGGCTGTCGGGCGTCGCGAAATCAATTCCCGCCTTGGGTGAATCGCCATGGGTCTCGTCAAATGACACGTCGTAGGTCGCGAACGGGTTGAATCCGCCAACCCAAAGGGCCGACTTGGATGTCCCACTGGCCGATGCAGTGAGCAAACCGTTGCTGGATTCATACTCGGTAGCTGTGCCCGACACATGAATGGTTGGGTATTCCATGGCCAGGTCGATAATTTCACTTGGATGGAGCGTGGATAGACCGATGGCTGACTCGCCATCAAACACGAGACGACGTACCGCCTGTCTCCTGAACCGGATATCCAGTGGTGACACTTCACGGGGTTCAATTGGATCCATTTCTACTTTCCTCCATGAGGCGGGCTAAAATCCTTGTCGAGGATCGAAATCAACCCCAGCAGGCCGCCCCTATCACTCTTACCGATACGGCTTAATTCTCTTCATCCAGCGGTGGATGTATTTGTTCTTGTTCTCGAAGTCTTCTTCCAGCTTGTGTTTGGTCTTCCAATCGTCGGTGGTAAACAACCATTGCGAGGGGTGCTGCAGCTTCAGCGCGATGCGCAGTTGCTTGAGGTCGTCCACCGAGTCGGGGCCGATGGCGTCCGCGACCAGCCTTTTCGTCAACCACCGCCTGGACTGGGATTGAGGCCAGGGCTCGGAGGAAGCGTTGAGGGCTTTCCATTTGTCGGCGTTTGCCTTCGTCGCGTTTTCGCGACGGGCGTTTTCCCAGGCGGCTTTGGCAGTCTCGACCTCTTTTACGAACTCGCCGAGGTGCTCCCGCATATAGGGTAGTTCCCCGGCGGAAATCGACCGCCTGATCGTGCTGATTCTCTTATGGATGGGTTGGGTCTTCTCGCGGTCGGAGCATGCCGCCAGGGCCTGGGTGTATGCGTTGGTGAAGGGGTATTTTCTTTGCTCTGCACGGAGGACATGCTGCTTTTCTTGCAGCACAACTCTCTGAATACTCGCGTCGATGTAGGCCTTGTTCTTCAGAAGGGCGTCGCTGAGGCCCGCCTTTTCTCGCCGTTGAGCGTCCTGCAGCTGATACCACAACTTCGCGTATGGCATGTCGTCGTGCAGGAATCCGGTCGGCGGCCCACCGTGCTCGCCCCGTTTATGCAACATCTCATCGCGACGTCTCTGCAGTTCCCGCTTTGATTTTTCGTCCGCTTCTTTCAGCACCGCCGCGAAGACCGCCGCCACCGGACCGCTGTCTTCCGTCAGTTGCTGGGCGCGGGCGTCGAGCTGCGTTTTGACCCTGGCGATCTGCGTGCTCAACGCGTCCTGTTGCGGTTTGAGTGGCGCAACGACCGCTTCACGAAGCGTCTTGATCTTCGTTCCGATTTCAGCGGCTTCCTTGTTGAGGGCATCCATCTTCTTAGCCAGTTCTGGATCGGCGGGTTTACCGCTATTCTCCTGCCACGCTTTGTAGGCCAGGCCCTTCGGCGAGTCTATCGGTGCCTCGCGGTACTCGTTTACCGCCGCACGGCGCCTTTCTGAGTAGTCTTTCCGGATGGCGTCGATCTCCTCCTGAAGCTGCTTGATCTCCTGCTGCTTCTTCACAACCGCATCACTTCCGAAGTACTGCTTCTTCAGCTCGTGCTGCTTGATTGCCTGCTCCGCCTTCAGCGCGTAATACGCATCGCGCAGGGCGAGCGTCTTCCGGATCGCCTCGGGCGTGTCGCCCTGTTCGTAGGTGAGAATCTGCAGCAGGTCTT
>JASLXP010000049.1 GCA_030740295.1 Planctomycetota bacterium | reverse complement strand
CGCCAGTGTGAGGATTTCGACGTTGCTGTCTTGGGCTACGCTGACCAGGCGTGGACTCATCGTACACATGGCGCAATCATTGGTGGGGAAGGTCTTGTCGAGCATGGCCATGTGCCCACCCAGTGCACTGTCCCGCTCCAGGAGATACACCTTGTATCCGGATGCGCTGAGGTCCATAGCCGCCTGAATGCCGGCAATACCGCCGCCAAGGACCAATACCGATCCGATGGCGGTTTGGTCTGCGTTCTGGGCGGGCGTAATCATCGGCACTCCCTCAGGGTCTTGCGGGCGTTGGTGATGTGTCCCTTGAGCCATTTACGAACACCCTTCAGGCCCATAGCCAGAGCGAGCAGCTCGGTGAAGTAGTAGACTGGCATGGAAAGCTTCCCCCCGAGCAGCTTGCCCACTTTCCTTTGACTGACGTCCAGATTCATATGACATAGCGGGCAGGCAGTCACCAGTGCTGTGGCCCCGCATTTCATCGCCGCTTCGAAGATGCGCGACATCATTTGCAAGGCCATTTCTTCATTGGTTAGGGAGGAGCTGGCTCCGCAGCAGTCGGTTTTGTACGACCAGTCGAGAGTTTCGGCGCCGCACAGGCGCATCAGGTCATCCATCAACTGCGGATTCTCGGGGTCATCCACCTGCGTATAGCCACCCGGTCTAACGAGCAGACAGCCGTAATAGCAAGCAAGTCGCATGTTCTCCAATGGGCGAGTAATCTTCCCGCACAGTCGTTCGAGCATTGGTTCGCTGGTCAGGATGGTCAGCAGATGATATACGTGCGTCGATTCAATCGCCGAAGCATCGCAAGTGGATTCACACCGGGCGTCTGGGTTCTCTTGCAGAAACGATCGGCTGTATGCGAGGTTGTTGTAACAGGCGGCACAGTTGACCAGCAGGTCGCTGCCCTCTTTACCCGCCAGGGCCAGGTTGCGGGCCGAGAGGCGAATTGAAAGGGCCGGGTCTATCCCGCGTGCGGCGGTGGCGCCGCAACAGTTCCAGTCGTCCAACACGCGAACACTACTGCCGAGCGCCTCCATGACCGCCAGTGTCGAATGCCCGTATTCGCTGCCGGCCCCCTCCAACGCACAACCAGGGAAAAGCACCAGTTCCTTCGGGGTCATTTCTCGTCCTCCGAAGGGGCATGGTGCTCATTGAACAACCGTGCAACAGCCTCGACATCGACAACGCCCGGGACACGGAGCTTCATTTTCCCGGCATTGAACATTTTCATGCCAACGCGCCAATCTTTGAGCAGTCCGCCGGCATGCAGCTTGTACCGAAGCGCCATCAAGCCGTCATTGACCCGCCCTCGGCGCTCGATCATCCCGAGCAAAAGCTCATCGAAGAAAAGAATATTCCCCGCATTCGCGATCAACCCCTTACGAACGGCCTCGGCGCGAATACTGACCAACACCGCGGGGATGTCGACCTTGTTAGGGCAGCGGGCCAGGCATGTCTGGCAACCCACGCACAGCCAGGGACTTACCGAGGCCAGAAGGTCTTCGAGACGACCCAATTGGAGCAGTCGCATCACCTGATGTGGCTTTACGTCCATCTGATCGGCTGTAGGGCACCCCGACGTGCATTTGGCACAGCCAAAACAGCCTTTGAACCCCGCTACTTCGGGGACAACGGCAGTTACCTCGCTTTCCGTCATGTACTGTGTGTCGTTCAATGTCTTGATTCGTCTCCCTCCGGTGGAGTCCAAAGCGGCAGATCGATTAGTCCATTATAGCGTCCGACAAGTTCCTTAACAAAGGCCAAACCGAGCCCGAAGCCTTTCACGCCGGCAGCGGCTGCGTTGGACGCACGGTGAAATTCCTCGAAGAGCCTGTCCCGCTGGTCGATGGGTATGCCGATCCCTTCATCGCCAACACATATCCGCAGGCGATGGGTGTCGCTGTCCAAGGATACCTTTATTTCTTTCCCTTTACTCGTGGAGTACTTGATCGCGTTGTCCAAGAGATTGGCAAAGATCAATCGCAGCCCTTCGGGGTCTGCTTGTACCAGTTCCTTCTTGGCCCCGATGTCAATGTGCAGGGTTATGTCCAGGGCCACCTGTCGGGCCTGTGCATGTCTGAGCTCGACTTCCTCGCGAAGAATCTCCGAAACACAGACGCCCTTTGTGTCCGCCAGGTAGCTTGCGGAGCGAATTGCGGCAAGATCGAGTAGTTTCTTCGACAATCTCGCGATCGAATTGGCACGATCCAGGCTGCATTCAAGCAACTTTCTGCGATCGATGCGATCCAGGATGTTCTCGGCATCCAACAGGGCCGTCAGCGAGCAGGCAATCGTCGCCAGCGGCGAGCCGATCTGGTGCACCAGAAGTGACACGACCCTGGACTTAGCCTTGTCCACTTGTCGCATGTCGCGCAGTGACTCGATGAGCCGGGAATTGCCTATTCCGAGCCCGGCTAGGATCGCGAATTCTCCAAGGAACCACTCGTCATCAATTGAGAACTCTCCGCTGCTCTTAACCAGCACCATCACGCCAGTGAGCCCCTGTTCGCCGCCGATAGGTGATGCGATTATCGACGCCGCTTCTGTCCGGTCCGGCAGCATAATGGATCCCTTGCGCGTGCTTCGATTGACTATAGCTGCCGATATTGGTGAATCATTGTCCAAGCTGACCGTAGTCGGCAGGGCTATCGTGCCGCTGCCGGCTTTCAAAGACAGCTTCTTCGGAGGATCCTCAAAGAGGTACGCTCCGGCTGCCGAACATCGCGTTACAGTGATGGCGTGTCTAGTGATCCGCTCGAGCAGAGGGAGCACCGCCATACATGCAAAAATGTCCCGGTACATCGTCACCAGCTTGACAATGTCATTGAGCTTCAGGTGCAGGAGAGTCGTATCTGAAATTCGCAGTCCGGGTCTGAACAGTTGAAAGTGGCAACCTTTCTCATACTTGACCCGTCGGAAGAAAGAACACTTCTGGCACCGGGAAGTCTTCTGTGAATAGCTGTCACAGACTTTTCCCTCGCACAACGTATCGGCAATTGCCCAGCACAAGCGTCCGGCGTTCTTATCGCCGTTGATCCCGTCACAGGTGGTGTCGGTGGCGACCGTGCATGGACCGAGCTGCTCGCCCAAGGCTCCACCGGGCTGGCGACCACATTGCTTATGTTCCCAACAATTGATTTTTGCTGCTTTCATGCACGCTTATCCGTCAAGGTATCGTTGGTCGGGGCAGAAGATCAGCGGCCTGGACGATGTCCGGAATGGCCGGCTCGGACTCTATCGCCTGAATGTGAACACCGCGGATGCCTTCAATCTCGCGGACCTGCTGGACAAGTTCGACCGCAATCTTCTTGCCGATTTCCTGGGATTCCTTCCTGAGCCGCTTCTTTTCTTCAGGAGGGGTGTCTTTCTTGATCACAGGGAACCGCTTGATCAACGCTTCCGGAACGCTCACCCCGGCAACGGAAGAATTCATGTAGCGAAGCATTCCAACGCTCTTGGGCACTATGATACCGGCGAGGATCGCCGTCTTTTCATGCAGGCCCAGTTTGCGAGCTTCTTTCATTATTCCGGCGAATTGCTCGATGTCGTAAATGCCCTGGGTCTGGATAAAGTCAGCCCCGGCCGCCACCTTCTTGGCCAAGCGGATTACGCGAAATGACATCGGATCGCCCATGGGCGTCCAGGCTGCACCGATAAACAGCCTTGGCGGAACGTCGACGGGATCGCCTCCCTGTTGGGTCCGATCATCTCGCATCCGCTTGAGAATGCTTACCAACTGAATCGAATCTATGTCGTAAACATTCTTGGCACCCGGATGTCCTTTGAGCTTTCCCGCAGCCCCGAAAGACTGGTGGTCGCCGGCGATGCACAGACAGTTCTTAATACCCAAGGCTGCCGCGCCTAATATGTCGGACTGAATGGCGATTCGGTTGCGATCGCGTGTGACCATTTGCATGACTGGTTCGAGGCCCTCCTGCAGGACGATAACCGCGCTGGCGATGGATGAGAGCCTCACTA
>JASLXP010000048.1 GCA_030740295.1 Planctomycetota bacterium | reverse complement strand
TGCATTCCGGGACTCCATCTCATGGAGGATTTCGAGATGTAGTTCTTTTCCTTCACTGGTCAGGTGTAGAGATCTCAGGAGATCACCTTTATACCCTCTGACGACGCAAGTGACCGTTGACAGACGATTCTTGAATTGCGGGCATAGGATCCGGTTTGCAGCGCGTGAGAGGAACAACCTGGACCAAGGGACGTTTTGAACGCTCCCTCCCTTCATGTATGCACTGACGACAACTGTATCGGTCCCGGGATTACTATTGAACGCCCCAAGGATGTCACCGATGTGCTCAACATCGTAGGACAGGTCCGCATCCAGACAGATGACCAAGTTTCCCCTTGAGGCATTTATCCCAGTTCTAATGGCTGCACCTCGTCCCTGATTGGCCGAATGATGATGATTTCTGAGGACCAGTGAAGCTGAGAGTTCGCTGAGTACTTTGCCTGTGTCGTCAGTGCTACCATCATTTATGAAGATGATCTCCACATTCAGGTCTGAGTAATTCAACTGAATGTAGTCTTCCACCGCGGCGACGGTGTTCCTAATTGTATCGCTCTCATTGAAGCAGGGGATAACTATGGACAAATCGACAACGGGAGTTTGCTGCTTTGCCGAATTTGCCCCAGCCTCTTCTGAAAGCTGCATAAGACGTCCTGTACGGATGTGTGCCCAGAGAGGATGATGAACTAAACGGACCGGTTCGGCAAGTTCGCGGACGGAAGAGGCAGGGCTTGCCTCACGAGCTTTCAGGACTGCTGAATGCTGTTCTCTTGCCCCATCAGATGCCAGCAACTATGGTCAGTGTCCCCTGCGCTCCAGATCAGACGTTCTTCGAAATCCCGGTCTTTATGCCAGAGCGCTAAGTAGAAACAGGAAGGCTCTCGCGCGCCAAGAGCCGATGATTACCCGAAATCGGTCGTCCTCGCCTTTTCACGTAATCAGGGACTGGACCGCCACAATCCCATTCCCGCCTCATCCGGGTGCTACTTGAGCCGATCCATGTAAGCCACCCATTGCCGCTCGATAGTCTTTAGATTGCCGAACGCTGCCTCAAAATCGCGTGCTCGAACCGCGGGAGCCGAGTTGCCGTTCTTCTTGTTCAGCATCTGCAGGTAACGAAGAAACTCCTTTTCCTTCTTGGCAAAGAAATAGTGGACCATTCCCCATCCTTGAGCATACGCGGCTGATGCGGCGCCGGGGGAACTGAGATTGTAGACCTCATCCCTACCGACCATGATCTCCATCGGAATCAGCGGCCCCGCTTTTCTCACCTTTCGATATAGACCGAGCCGGTCCTTATTTACTTTGCCGACCTGTGCAAGCGAGCCGTAAGTGGCCGTCTCGAAAAAAGTCGCCAGACCCTCTCCGACCCATTTCGGTACGTCACCTCGCATTTCCTGGACCCCGAGGTTAAAGGCCAACTGGTGCAGACATTCATGAACGGTGGTGGTCACATTTTCGTTCTTATAATAGTTGGCCAGCTTTCTCCGCTGCTCGCGAACTTTTCGTTCCTCCCTGGCCATGAGATTCATGGCGCCGGATTTAGAGACCACTTTCCGATTCCCGTCAGAGTCTGTGAACGTGAATTTTTTCGCCCTGGACCTGGAAAGCTGCTTTCGTTGGCCCTTTATCCGGGCCTCCGCCGCGAGAATGGCCCGCTTCTGCTGCTTGTATCCGGTTGCATTCAGTGAATTGAAAAAAGTTACGCGATTCTCCATTGGCGAGTAGAAACCAGCGGAACTCTCGAGCATTGGGCTTCGCTTGCGCGCGTAATTGATGAAATCTGTACGTGAATCAAAAAGAACTACCTCCATCCTGTCCTGCATGGTTCTCAGCGGGAAGTTTCTCTTTTCAAAGAAACCGTAAAAGGCTCGATACACTGATTCAAAGAGTTTGCCCCTGTGGTCGGCAAAGCCCGTGTCCGTATCGTAAGCCACACGAAAATGTTGGGTTCGAACGATCTTGAATTTACTGCCAAGCTCGGATTTGAGTTTGGCTTCTGCCGCCTTGTTCGATGGAAGCCGCCGGTATGTCTTCTGGTAGGAATAGAGAATTTCTTTCGCCCGGGCATGATTCGGGTCAAGCCTTAGAACGTCTTTGAGCAGTTTTTCGTGCTCTTCCTTAAATTCGTTTGCCTTACACCACAGGGCAAACTGATATACAGCCTCAGCACTGTTACGGTCCAGTTGACTCAGCTTTTTGCGATACTCATCCTCCGGCAGTTGCTTGCGGATAATCGACTTTACCTGCGAGCGTGAAAGCGGAAGGCGTGCGCCGTTATTGGTTACGACTATTACCTTGTCCCCTTCCTCGATTACTTT
>JASLXP010000047.1 GCA_030740295.1 Planctomycetota bacterium | reverse complement strand
TGCGATGACTGCAAAGCGGTCTACAAAGAGGAGACGTGGACTGATCCTGACGGCCGTAAGAAGCCGGGCTACACCGGTACGCTCCTGCGGATGCTCAACAGAACAGGAGAGATTCTTGATGCAAAGTATCCCGGAATCCTTGTGGGCACGTTTGCATACATGAGCCTTGAAGCGCCACCTTCGAAGACCCGGCCGGGCAAGAACGTCACCATCCGCGTGCCACGCCTGCGACACTGCACTGTGCACTCCGCACGGACCTGTCCCAAAAACCGCAGCTTCAAGCGAAACCTCGAACGCTGGTGCGAGATTGCGCCCGGCCGGGTTTATATCTGGGATTACGGAACGAACTACAAGAGCTTCGTATTCCCGTTCCCCTGCGTTCGTTCCATATCGGACAACATAAAGCTCTACCACGAAATGGGCATCCGAGGCGTCATGGTCCAGGGCAACTACGTCACAACCGGCAGCGATCTCGTCGTGCTCAAGAATTACATCTGGAGCAAGCTGATGTGGAATCCGAAACTCGAAACGGAAGATCTGATTCGTGAATTCTGCGATGGCTACTACGGCCCCGCATCGAGCGCCGTGCAGGAGTACGTCAACGAATTGGAGAACTCCGTTCGTGAACCAGAGCTCATTCATGCCGACGAGTTTGCGCAGAATGCTTCCTATTTGAAACAACCGGTCCGGGAGCGATTGGCCGCGCTCCGGGTAAAAGCTATCGAGGCAACAAACGGCGAACAGCCGTGGCGACAACGCGTCGGCGAGGCGACGGTCGGCATCGAGGCCCTCAAGCTCGCCGGCCGCGGGATGCGAAGAGTGGGCGGGAAGGCGGTCCGTCAAGACGGGCAGTATCTCTGGTCCAAGCTGCCGGTGTCTTCGTACCCCCGTGCACTCTCTGTGGCCCGAAATCTCCGCAGCTCCGGTGTCAACGAATGGAACACCGGTCTCTCCTACTGGCTCGCGTTTCTGCACACACACTCTGTTTTCGGGGCAGAGATTTCGACGCTCAAAAGCAAGGAGATTGAAGTGGATGTCGCGCCATCTGCACAGGGACAGATGCGCCAGATTCGTTGGAAAGGCCAACCCTTGCTGGCGGCGACGAACGCAACGACAAGCACTGTCGGTGGCAGCACATTGAAGTTCGGCAGAGGCTGGGGGAGCACCACCGAGTCGGATTCAGAAAACGAAATCAGCATGCAGGACGGACTGCAAATCCCGCACTGGCGATGGAGCTCAAGATACGCACCCACCGTTTGGAAGAAGATCGCACTTGATGATGGTGTTATCTCGATGGCCGCTGGAACGCGACCGAAAGTCAAGGCACAGAAGGGCTCAGTGGTCACGGTCTATTCGGCTGGTGACAAACCGGACCAATTACGGATGGAACATCAGCCGCCCGGGGAAACAGACTGGCTGCCCGTCGATATTTCAGAAACGAATCGTGAGACAGTTCTGCAGACGGTTGGCGCCCTGCGCGTACACCTCAAAGCCCAGAGATGCGTAGTCGAGGACCAGTACCTCTCGCCCAGGAACGAAGGCTGCAGAATCACATACGACAAACGCCGCAAGCTGGTCACCATCAACGTCCTGACCAAGCCCATCGGCAGAACCGAAGTCACCGAAGAAGGCGCGTTGCTGCAATTGCCAGAAGAAGACGCAGCTTTCTTGAGAATCATCAGGATTGGACCAGAATGATCTAAACTGAAGCCGCTTCAGGCACATCCATCTCCAGGCGGACAGGTTCAATGTTCGCGCTCCTGAGATCTGCGACTGCAGACTGAATTGCCAATTCCAGGCTGTCGGCCTCACGATCAAATGCAACGTAGCACTGGCCATTATTTTTGCCCGCGCTTGCATCTGAGCAACGGGCATAAAGTTGATCAATAGTGGCGAGGTCTTGATCTGGGACAATGAGTGTGAATTCGTAGACTCTCAGCATGGTACTTACCTAATAGTGGTCACAAGAATCGACTGCCCTGATGATGCGTTTGGAATGAGCCTCTGGGTTTCTGGGAGTCGAGTGTACGTTGAAAATGCAACCTCCTCTTGTTTGCAGTGGGCAGAACAAAGTACCCCAGATATGAGCGTGGCCTCCAGCTTTCTGAACTCGCCAGCCCCTGTTTTCTGCGTAATCAATAGCTTCTCGAATATGTTTATTGGGATGATCTGCCACTCGATGGATCGTTTATTCTAAATGGGCATTCTACCACATTCTTTTCGCTTCTCTCGGTAACCCTTAATGACCAGCCTATCCTTTCTGACAATTCTCATCCTCCCCTTCGTCCATTCCGAGCCACCGGCCCACCGGCTCTACGACGGCATCACGGCCTTCGTAAACAATCCGGACGGCCAGGCCTTCAAAATCGATCTTGAAGTCCGCGACATCAACTTTCGTATGCAGGGCCCAAGCGAACTTCTCGTGAAGGCGTATTCGCCGGACGGTAAGCCTGCTGTTCGGGAAATAGTTCCAGACGACGGAGTCATCGATCGTTCGTCGGATGCTCACGGGGCAGGCTGGGATCACGAGGCATGGTATTACGCGACCGTTTATTCGAGGGGGCTAAGGCCGCTGATTCGATGGAGCGCGTTCTCCATGCCTTCAAGGCTGGCACACATGCCGAAGCGGTCCTTTTCGTGGGAAGTCAAAGGTGGGCAGAAAGGCGTGTATAAGATTCTGCTGGTCGGCAATCCTGACCTTTACACGACACTAAAGATCGATCCGCCTCTGAAGTATGGGCTGGCGGGCAGCCCGGAGTGGATTCACGGTCACCACGATCTTTTTAGAAAGACTTTCATTTATGTGCCGAAGAGCACGAGCCACATGAACGTCCATTTCCTGCAATTTGACGAGTCCGCGAGCCGGTCATTTGTTTTGAAGGATGCAGACGGCACGGAACTGGCCACAGGCAGCGGAGCAAATGGCCTCGTCCAGGAGGTGGTAGATGATGCAGGCAGATTCGCGGATCAGATTCTTACCCTCGAGGTTTCAGAGGGCCCCGGCGATTTCCTTCTGAACGTCACTCATCAGCTCGAGAACGATTTCAAACCGGTCCGTGCAAAGTTTCAGGCGGTGACCGGCGTGCTTGCTCCGGATAAGGAAACTGCCCGCGCTGTCCGAGGGGGTGCCATCTATCACGATGAGAAGGTCTTCTGGCAACAAAGCCAGGTGAGGCTCTACGACTGGCTGAAGAAGCTTGGTGATGAAGATTTCGATTATCCCGGGGAACTGGACAAGGCTGCCGGGTTTATATCGGTCGGATCGCACAACTCACCCATAGCAAGATCCGCCGACCGCATCATGCATGCGTGGCCGAAGCACAAGAACCCTCAAGCACTTAATGCTGCCGTTAAAGACATGCTATTCGG
>JASLXP010000046.1 GCA_030740295.1 Planctomycetota bacterium | reverse complement strand
CGTCAGCCCAGGCTCAATGAGAACGGGGTAAGCCACCAGGGCGAGCATGCTTCCCATATTGCTGGCCGCATAGAGGAAATACGGATCGCCTGCCTCCTTGTGTTCCGTGGCCCCGAACCACCTTTATATCATGGGGACGCTGCCTGCAAGCACGATAATCGGTATTCCCACCGTCACGGCGAGAGCTGCCAGAAGCCAGAGCGACGGCGCAGACAGGTGCGGTTCCATTCCAAGAAAATGCAGAGCCTTCTCGCTAATGCTGAACGGAAGGAACCAGAATGCCTGCGCCAGGAGCACGACGTGCAGGATGGATTGCCGGCGCGGGCTCAACTGCGACGAGAGATGCGCGTATGCGTAGCCGCCGAGCAGTGATGCCTGGAAGAAGACCATGCAGGTGTTCCAGACAGCCAACACCATCTTTCCGACAACCGGCTGCACGAGAAAGATGAGGAACGCGCTGACGAACTGAGTAATGACAAAGAGGACGAACATCCATTTCCTGGCACTTGGCAGCTAATAACCAGGTGAACAACTGCGTTTACGGCGCAACGATTCTTCCCACGACGTGTGTCCGCTCATCCATGGCAACCAGCTCCTCACGGACGGCCTTTTCCTGATCTTCGGCCACGATGAGAATGAAGCCGATGCCGAGATTGAATGTGTGCCGCATGTCGTCTTCCGGCACGGGGCCCATCTCCTGGATGGTTCTGAAGAGGGTGGGACGCTCCCAGGAATTCCAGTCTATTCTGAAGGTCAGTCCATCCGGCACGAGACGGGCCACGTTGTCGGTGATGCCTCCGCCGGTGATGTGAGCGAGGCCGTGCAGGCCGTCCCTTTCCAGCAGCGGATGAACCAGGCTGTAGTAGCTGCGGTGCACGCGCAGGAGTTCCTGTCCGATGGTGAGATCGAATCCTCCCAGCCTGTCGTTCACCGTGTTCTTCGACAGGAGGACCTTTCGGGCCAGCGAGTAACCGTTCGTGTGCAGTCCGTCGCTTTCGAGGCCGATGAGAACGTCGCCGGCTTGTATGCTTGAGCCGTCGACGATCCTGCTGCGCTCGACGATGCCTGAAATAGTGCCTACCACGTCAAGACATTTGTCATAGTACACACCCGGCATTTCCGCGGTCTCGCCAGCGATAAGTGGGCAGTCGTGGGCCCCGCACGCCTCGCTGACGCCCTCGACAAGCTGGCTGAAATGTGTGGAATTAAGCTTGCTCGTGCCGACGTAGTCCAGAAAGAAAAGGGGACGGGCCCCGCAGCAGAGAATGTCGTTGACGCAGTGATGAACGATGTCTTTGCCGATGGTGGAAAGGTCGTTCATCGCCACGGCCACCTCGACCTTTGTGCCCACGCCGTCCGTGCTGGCCACCATGACCGGGTCATCGAATTCCTTGACCTGTGCAAGTGAAAAGAGCCCTCCGAAGTGGCCGATACCGGTCAACACATTGCTGTTATGTGTGGCCCCGATGAGCCCTGTCACGCTCTTGATGCTCTGGGTCTTCTGTTCGATATCGACGCCGGCATCTTTGTAGGTGATGGCCAAATCAGTGTCCCTCTAATACGACTTGTTCAGCTTGTTGCATGGCAGGATGAACCCGCCATCCACACGCAGATTGGCAGCGGTGATATATTCTGCATCATCCGAGCAGATGAAGACAGCGGCTTTTCCAATCTCCTCGATCTTTCCCAACCTGCCCCACGGCAGATCGCTCGCAATCTGGTAGATCTCATCCTCCGGTGTGAACCGCCGTTCTCCCGGCGTATCAATCCAACCCGGCGCGATGACGTTTACCCGGATCCGTTCGCTGATGAGCTCATCGGCAATGGTGTTGGCCATGTGATTAATGGCGGCCTTGCAGGTGTTGTAGGGTACGGAATTGGAGAAAGGGATCTCCCCCATGACCGAGCTGATGACCAGAATAGCCCCGCCCTCGCCGCGTTTGACCATCTCTTTGGCGCAGGCATGGCTTGCATTAAAAACGCTCGTGCAGCTCACGCCGATGACCCATTCAAAGTCTTCCGTGGTCAGCTCGAGGAACGGCTTCCGGATGGTGCTGGCCGCATTGCACACGCAGATATCGATCTTCCCAAACTCCTCCATCGCGGCTGCGACCATGCGATCTACATCCGCACGGTTGGATGCATCGGCCTGACAGACAATGGCGCGGCGTCCGATCTCGGCTACCTCCTGGGCGACGCTGTCGGCCTCCTCCCTGTGCGAGTTATAATTGATGACGACATCGGCGCCGGCGCGGGCCATTTCGAGTGCGATCCCTCGGCCGATACCGCGGTTAGAGCCGGTGATGAGTGCAGTTTTGTCTTCTAGTTTCATGGAACAATCTCAAAGGGGACAGGATGCCAGGCTGCGAATGAAATCCAAAGACCGATCAAGGCAGACTGCCGGTTCCATTTCCGGGGGACAGATCATTTCGATGCCCATGACCAGTTTCTCAGGCTCCGGAGCGTGGTTCAGCAACAGCTCATAACACTCCCGCAGCGGCACGTCGCCATCCCCGAGCGGAGAGCCGGAGATTTCAAAACGCAGCGGACGTGTATCCAGCCGTGGGCACACACGATGGTCCTTGAAGTGTGTGGCAATGGTGTATGGCGCAGCGGCCTCGAACGCAAGCAGCGGCTGCTCGCCGATGAGGTACGTGTTGCCCGTGTCGAGCATGATGTAAAGGTGAGGCGTCTCCCGGCAGAGCTGCACCAGGTCGGAGCAATAAAAGTCTCCGTGATTCTCGATGGCAAGCGGGTAACCCAAATCCCGGCATGCCGCGGCCAATGGAGCGATCCCATGGGAAAGGCGTTCGAGCTTTTCGCTGACCCCAAGCTCACGGTCGAAGCGATGCCCGGCCCTGCCGACCGTCATGACCATCGTGCCACGAAGCATCGGCATGACCCTTTCAACATCTCTGGCGACCTGGTCCGCGAGTTCGTTGGCCCTCTTCGCTTCGGCCCCGAGATAGTCAAATCCCGCAATCGGGCATAGACGGAGGTCGTAGTCGCGAAGAAACGAGCCAAGCCGTTCATGGTCCGACTGTTCCATCTCGACGATCGACTGAAGTCCCACGAAACCGACCTTCAGCTCGTGCTTCCGCAAGAAGTTCAACCTGGAAAAAAGAGGATCCTCATCCTGTTCGAGAATCTTCCCATACCAGGGCCCGGCATATCCCCACAGCATTGGTTCACAGTCTCCTTGTCAGGTTTCCCGCGGGCTAAGCAATTAATTCACTCCACCGCACGAGATGAGTTCTGTAACTAACGGTGGAGGCAGGGATGGGTGTTTGGTTTAGAGCGATTCAACGACCAGTCAGCCGGCGCCTGTGGTCAGGTCGTCTGTCCTGACAAAGTGTGTTTTTCCCGCTCGATGATGTAGTTCTGAAGGGCGGGATCCAGGCGGACGAAGAAGTCAGAGTATCCAGCCACGCGGACTACCAGATCGCGATATCGCTCCGGATGCTCCCTGGCTTCCATCAACTGTTCGGCCGATGAGCAGCTCAGTTGGATTTCGATACCGCCCATCCGGAAATAGGCTTCGCAGAGAGACCGCGCTGCCAAACGGCCGCACTCATCGGCGATGACTGAACGCGAGAATTCCAGGAGTAGAGACCCGCCGTTCGAGAATCTTGTCTGGCTCAATTTGGCGGCTGAGTTTAGCACTGCCGTAGGCCCTCGAACCGCCTGGCCTGAAACGGGGTCCATCGAATGCGAGATGGGCTCACCTGCACGCCGGCCGTCCGGTGAGGCAGCCGTTCGTTTGCCCATGTGAACGTTCTGGACGAAAGACCACATGCCGGGTGAGAAGGGCCCGCCGCGAAAGTTGCGGTGGGTCTCGATCTCATCGCAGAAAGCATCGACCATCCTCTGAGCCCAGATGTCCGCATCTTCGCAGTCCGTGCCGTACTTCGATGGCTGGTTCGTGACTGCCAGGCGTATGTGTTCGTATCCGCGGAAATCCGCAACGACCGCATCGATGAGCTCGGACATGGGAATTCGCTGCTGATCAAATACAAGCTCCTTCACTGCGACGAACGAATCAGCGGACGTGGCAAGGGCGCATCCCTGGAAGCCGGTCATGTTGTATCGTGCGCCGCCCTGTGTGAGGTCGGCGCCGCTCTCGATGCAGTCCTTGAGGAAAGCGGACATCAACGGCCTGGGCAGCAGCTCCTGTTTTATCTTGTCACCGAAATTTGCACGGATGACGGCATCGCGGACGCCCTGCCTCATGGCTTCTTTCCATCGCTCCCAGAAGTCTCTCACATTCACCGGCGGATCGGCCACCACTCGAAGCTGCGGCGGCGTGCCGAATGATTGCAGACCCAGCGCCTTCTCCAGCCAGTCATAGAACGAGACGTAGCCCGGGTAGCTCGCAGGCCGCTGGTACCCCATTCCGGAAATGACAGGCTCGTGGCATCCGAACAGGGCGAACTGCGAAGCGTCCTCGAAAGGCACGCCCAGTCCATCGAGGGCAGCGATGTAGGTTTCATCGTTGAACATCTGAGGCATGACGGCCTTCTGCTCCATCAGCGAGAAGGCGCGGTCGAGCAATTCTGGCGGCTGTCCCTCAAACCAGCGCACTGCGATCTGCGCACCCACATTGCCCATCGCCTCGGCGACTTCGATACACAGAAAGGAAAGGTCGTTAACGCCGCTGGAGCGATCCGGAAGCATTCCGCCCAACGTGATGGTCTGGGCATGGCTGCCTAGGACGCCCTGCACGTTTTCATAGAGCTTCACCCAAAGGCAGCACAACAGTTCCTTCGCTTCGTCGCGGGTCAATCGTCCCGTCGCCAGGTCGCGCTCGTAATAGGGAAGCAGATACTGATCGAGCCGTCCGAGACATGACGCGGCGCGGGTCTCCAGGTAAAGCGCTACGTAAAGAAACCAGACCGACTGAAGCGCGTCCGCGAACGATTCGGCCGGCTGAGCAGGCACACGCCGGCAGCGGGCAGCAATCTCTGCGAGCTCGTCCCTGCTGTCTTCGTCATCGGTATCGGCCGCCTGGCGATCGGCCTCCTCCGCATAACGTTCCGCCCATACAATGACTGCCTGGCACGATTTGATGACTGCCTGGAGAAAGTGCACTGATTCCATCTGGTCAGGATCGGCTTCATCCATCGCCGCCAGACGCGCTTCCGCTCTTTCGATGACGCCGCGGACGCCAATTTCGAGCAGCGTCTGAAAGTCGGAAATCATGTAGGGGTATTCGGCGCTGCCGCGGGCCATTGCGTGGTCGACCTCCGGGTAGCCAGAGGCACCCCGACTTCCCACCAGAAGCTCGCCGTGTCTGATCTGAACAGGTACGTTGTTGAAAACGGTTTCGAGGACCTCTGCGATGCGTATCGCCTGCGGCTTACCCAACGTCGCTTCCAGGGCTTTTTCAGCCAACTGGCCGCGGAGCTCCGGCATCTCTTCTTTCAAGTCGCGGCTTAGACCGTCTTCCCGCAACCGCGCAACACGTTCGGTCATCAGTTCAATTGTTTCGATCATCTGAAGCTTCTCGATCGTGATGGAATGGTGAGTACCGTAGCCACAAGCTGCCATCGCTGCCAGCTTGTGAGCTGAGCTCACAGTCCATTCTCTGCCAACGTCCGTCCGGCAAGGCTCATTCGTCAGGCTGTCCACCATCCAGCAGCAGGTTGGTTGGCTTCCCGGGGAACTACATGCATTGTGATCTTGACGCCTGGAAGCCACTAAGGGAAAATCCAGTGAGAGAGCTTCTCTCGCCACGGATGGCAGATCCATCCCACGGTTAGACTCATATC
The DNA here is from genome assembly GCA_030740295.1 of Planctomycetota bacterium. The sequence continues at coordinate 1,145 of JASLXP010000046.1, read as the reverse complement.
CCATCTGTGGCTCGGACCCACTTCGAATCTCTGTGCGGTGCGCGTGTACTTTCGCAGTCAACCTGGAAGAAACCCATGCAAACTTCTCACTCTTATGCCTGCACGTGTCTGCTTCTTCTTGCATCGTGCGCGGCCACACTTCTTGCCGAAAAGGCCGACCTGCCAGACGGCCGGGTCCTCGACACCCCCGTCGACAGGGTGCTCGTCTACTCGAACCAAACACACATGCCCGCGGCAAGACGGGGGAAGCTCAGGGCGCGCACGGGCCTTGCCACCTGAATTTCCATTGGACTTTTCAACGGCGGCATTCTCTACTGTCTGCGCTAAATGGTACCGGCACGCGCGCACTCGATCCCCGATGGCGAGACCAGATGTCTGAACCACCTCCCCAGAGCGATGAAATAGCCCACCGGCTCCTGACCGCACGCGACTGGCAGGATCGCCCAGAATTCGATGACCTCTGCCAGTGGTGGAGAGAAGACGGATTCGGACTCTGCGCGCTGGTCGGCATCGGCGGCGCGGGCAAGACCGCGATCGCGGACCGCTTTCTCCAGGTCCTCCCCGGCGGATACCCGGACATGGGTGGGATAAGTGGCGCAGGTTTTCAACCTGCGGACCGCCCCGCACAAAGATGAGACCCTCCCCGCCACCGTCGAGCCGTTCATCTTTTCTTTTTACGACGTTCCCAACGAGGACAGCTTCTTTAAGGGCCTTGCCCACTGGCTGGCGAACGCGGCACCTGAACACCGGCCCGCAGGAGTCCAGCCTGATGAGCCGGAGAAAGTCTCCATAGGGCATATGACTCAGTGGCTCAGGTCGCTTGCCCGCGCGAGGGAACGGGTCCTGCTGGTCCTCGACGGACTGGAGAAAGTCCAGGACGATGGACGCCGGACCGGCCGGTTCGGGCACATCTAGAATCGGACGACCTGCCCTCCGCGGAGTCCTTCTTCGCGTCCGCGCGGGACTGGGCGCGTGCCCGGGACGCGAAGCAAGTCCTCTGCTGGTCCGCGCTGGCTCAGGCCAGAATCGAGAGTTCAGTGTTCTGTGCTCAAGATTCAGCTTCCCCACCCGGGCGCGGGGGGCCCCCGCCCGGCGCGGGACAACCCCCACCCCCCGTGTGGGCGCCCGGGGGGCGGGGCCCCCCC
>JASLXP010000045.1 GCA_030740295.1 Planctomycetota bacterium | reverse complement strand
ACCAATCCGGGCGCCCTGTTAGAAAGTCCGGCAGTCTTTCCCGCTTCCCAGAGAAATTGGATCTCAACATTCTCACTGTCGGAGCGAAACGTAAGGTCGTCCACGATGAGCGCGTACTGACCCGCGCGCTGGACGAGGCTGCGACGCCAGTTGCAGTAGGCGGCGTCTGGCACTTCGGCAGTGGCCATCGCGGCCGGGCCGATCACGTCTCGATGTTTGAGAGCGGCGTTCATCGCGATCTTTGGCTCGACGAGGCCGTCAGCCCGGGTCAAGACCTGGTTGTGGTAGCCGTCGAGAATCGTGTTGCCGCCTATCCGCAGATGCAGGATGGCAAAACAGTGATAGGGATTACGGGAAGCGCCGTTGAGCCCGTCGATGAGAACGAAATCGCCGGAAGCGTCTTCCGTGTTTCGAAAGCTGCCGAATTCGAATGACTCGCCCAGCTTGAATCCGTTTCGCCGTGCAAGCCAGGCCGGCTTCGATAACTGCCGGATGTGCCACCTGCCTGCCAGTGCATCCGGCGCTTTCGATGCAAGATGCTCGTCCGGCCAGAACGATTGCCCCAGCCGGAAGACGCTTGTATCCACACCGGTGGCGCGGCGGTGGTCGAGGTAGCGGCTGTCCTGACAGAGGTAGGCGGCCCTGTGAAGGAAACCGATGGAAGCGAAATCCAGAGCCCAGTCACTCGGGCGGCCGGAGGCCAGAATATCCAGCCCTCGCAGCAGCGTTTGGGCAACGCCGTTCTCGACGGGCTTGCGGTCACCTGTCAGCGCCAGGTAGGCAAAGATGGGCGCAATGCCTGTGCTGTACCAGAAGAGATTGTCGCTCTCGCCTCCGACCCAGGCGTAATCGTGCAGAGACCAGAAATGCCGTTTGGCCGATTCTTCGCAATGCCTCCAGATGGGGTTCGGGTAGTCTTTCTGAAAGTAACGGCCGAGGCAGTAGAGGGAGATCGCTCCCCACTGGCCATGGCGTGTCCCTACTCGTGCCGGGGGCCTGGTCGTCTTGTAGATGCCCCCGCCGATGTTGTTGATTCGCTGCTCCAACTGTTTTGAAAAGGCATTGGTGATGCGCAGCCGCAATTCGTTGGAGAACACAGGGCTCTCCTCGATGAGATCCCAGTAAAGGATCAGCATGTAAGCGTTGTAGTGGTGCGGCCAGGTGAGCGGAGCTTTCTTGTCCCGCACTCGGCCGTTGTCTATCGCGGCAATCTCCTTGCGAGCTTTTTTGTCGGGGAAGGCAAGGCGCAGGAATTCGCGGGCATGAAACTCGTCACCCGTCATGTAGTATGCGGCCATCTGCTTGCTGATGATATTCCAACCGAACGTGCCGCTGGACCGATAGCCCTTCGACGCTTCCCAGAGCTGCATCTCTCGCACGTTCTTGGGAACGACGATCCCCTTGCCCAGTTTGATCCTCGCGATTCGGCCGAGTTTCAGTGTTGCAGCGGTTCCGGGCCACGATCTTCCTACACGATCGACGATGCCAGTGAAAACGTCCGTAGCGGCCAGCACTCCCTCGTCGTCGCTTCCGCCGATGAAGACCACGTTGTGGCCACTGCCGAAAGGATTGTGCAGGGTCCGCACCACGTGGCCGCCCGGCCCGGGATAGCGAAGGTCGAGCAGCGTGTAGTATCGATTGTAGAGTTCCTCAATAATCTTATTCGTCGAGCGATTCCCCAGCGCAATGAGGTTGCCGCGAATGGGCACTGCCGCTTGCACGGAATCATCGCCCAAGACCGGCACTTTGACTCCGGTCTGCTTTTCAATGCTCGCCTGAATCCGGAGACCGAGGGCCGCGTATCTCTTTGGTGCAATGATGGTCGCCGAAGGCTTTTCATTCTTCACGAGGTCCGTTTCAAGAAAGAGCTTTTTCAGATTCTTGTAGATCGGCGGTACGGGCTTGGGCGGTTGTGGCAGCGGCGGCTCTGGCGGTTCCATCCCCGACACAATCTTGACCCTGTCCACGATGATTTTCGGCACAGCATGCGGGCGAGTGTAAAGGTAGATTGCAGTGAGCTTCGTTCCTTTGGGCGCCGTTCCCCGAACGCTCACCCGATCGAATTCGTCTTCCCTGGAGGCCTGCATCGAAGTTTGATGGAGCTTATTCGAGGGCAGGAATCGCATTTGAAGATTTACATCGCGAGAGCTGGCTCCCGGCACGCCGCGGACTCTCACGCTCGTCTCATACGTGAGGCCCTCCTGCGCAACCACCTTCTGATAAATCCCGAAAGGCTTTTCCGGATCACCGTCATCAATGAGCAGCGCCTTCTTTCCTTCATCCGCATCATCGACAAGAGCAAATCGCGTTTTCTTTCCAAGCCCTCCGTAGACCAACCAGCCAACGGGAGCACCATCCTTCGTCAGTCCCCGCTCGAAGGATGGATTCTTGACGGGAACCTCAACAATCTCCGCGCTGGCCTGTCTCACTCCAAAGGAAACCAGCATCAGGATTGCGGGCAAAACAGGATAGGTCTGCATATCACATTATGAACGTGGGGAATAACGGTTCGGAGGTCTCATGTAATGTCATCTTCCAACGTACGGCAATGCGATATGGGATGGCTAATAAGAATCTGAAGCACCATCGATTATGATTCTGAATCCTGTGGATACGGTTACAGGGATTCCAGCGGACCGGTGCAGAGCGAGGTCCCCCTGGGCACGCCGCCGTCCCGGCGGCAAAGCGACCTCCGGTCGCGTCCGAAAGCCAGCGGGACGCTGGCGAGCCCAGGGGTGA
>JASLXP010000044.1 GCA_030740295.1 Planctomycetota bacterium | reverse complement strand
GCATCCCAAAATCAAGCTCCTGACTTACAGCGAAGTCGAATCCATTACCGGATATGTAGGCAACTACAAAGCACGTATCAAAAAGAAAACGCGTTACGTCGACGCAACCGAGTGCACCGCATGCGGCGACTGCGAAAAAGTCTGTCCCGTCGTCACTCACGATGAATTCGAGATCGGCCTCGCGTCTCGCCGCGCGGTTCACATGCCTTTCCCGCAGGCCGTGCCCGCGTCCTATCTTATCGACATGGAAAAGTGCCTCGGCACCGATCCCATTGCCTGTGGTAAGTGCCAGGCCGCGTGCGGAAAGGGCTGCATCGATTTCGACATGCGTGACGAGACGATCGAGGTGGAAATCGGCGCGGTAGTTGTCGCCACCGGCGCCAGCGTTGTCGATCCCACCGACCTCGAGGAATACGGCTACCGGCGTTTCCCGAACGTCATGACCAGCCTCGAATTCGAGCGACTGGTCAACGCCGGCGGACCGACCGATGGGGAAATCCTCCGTTTCAACGATTTCAAAGTTCCCGATCGCATCGCCTTCATCCAGTGCGTCGGTTCACGTTCCAAAAAAGACGGGCGCCCCTACTGCAGCAACATCTGCTGCATGAATACGGTCAAAGATAGCCTTCTCATCAAGGAACATTACCCGGACTGTGAAGTGGATGTGTTTTACATGGACATCCGTGCCTTCGGGAAAGGATTCGAGGACCTCTACGTGCGCTCCAAGGCCGAAGGTGTTCGCTATCTTCGCGGGCTGCCCGGCCGGGTCTCCGAAGATCCCAAAACGAGCGACCTCATCCTCAAGTGGGAAAACCAGGACGAAGGCGGGCAGATCGAGGATCGCCGCTACGGCATGGTCGTCCTCGCCGTCGGGCTCGAGCCCAACAAGGAAACCGAGCCCATCCGGACGATGCTCACCCTGTCCAAGACTTCCGACGGTTTCCTGCTTGAAAGCCACAACAAGCTCGATCCGGTTTCCGCGCCGACGAGGGGCGTCCTCCTCGCCGGCTGCGTGGAATCACCGAAGGACATCCGGGACAGCGTCACCCAGGCGGGTGCCGCGGCCGCACGGGCCCAGCACCTTCTGGGCGCTGGCAAGATCAAGATCGAAGCCATCACCGCCCGGATTGACCAGGACAGTTGCAACGCCTGCGGTCTCTGCGCCAAGAGCTGTCCCTACAACGCCATCATCGTCGACAAGAAGCAGGGCATTAAGGCATCCGTCATCGAAGCTGCGTGCGCCGGCTGCGGCAACTGCGCGGCAACGTGTATGTTCGGAGCCGTCACCGCCCGCCATTTCACCGACGACCAGATCGTGGCGCAGCTCGATGCGATCCTCGCCGAAGATCCTGCGAGCAAGATACCTACCTTCGCGTGCAACTGGTGCTCTTACGCTGGTGGCGATTTCGCCGGCGTGAGCCGAATGCAGTACCCCGCGGGCGCAAGGCTCATCCGGACCATGTGCAGTGCCAGGATTCGTTCGGATTACGTTCTTTACGCCTTCCGGAAGGGCGCGCCTGTCGTGCTCCTCTCCGGCTGCCATCCCGGCGATTGCCACTACATCGACGCCAACCTCAGCACGCTCGAACGGGTCGAGAGGCTGTGGAAGCGCATGGACAAGAAGGGCATTCGGAGGGAAAGGCTGCAGCTCGAATGGATCAGCGCTGCCGAAGGCAAGAAGTTCCAGGAAGTCATGGGACGGGTCGAGGAGTTGCGACAGACCGTGACGCCCATCGAGATCGCTGAGACACAGGAAGCGCTCTCATCGGAAAAGATCAGAGTTGGAGTGTGACCATGAAGGAATGCAAAACCCAGGTCAGAGTATGTGCTGGAACGAGCTGCGCCTGCCGCGGCTCGTTCGAGGTCCAACAGGCCATCGAGCACGATCTGGCGGAACGGGGCCTGGCGAACGAATTCGAGATCGAAGCCACCGAATGTTCCGCCCATTGCGGCCAGGGCCCGGTCGTCGAGATCGCAAGTCACGGGAGCATTCATGCGGGCGTCGATGTCAGCGATGTTTCCAGCTTCGTCGATGAATGCGTCCTGAAGGAACCTCCGGCCCAGGACCTGTTTCCTCAGCCCGGCAACGGAATCGACGGCCTGCCAAAGATGGCCGACGTAGGTTTCTTCAAGCACCAGCGCCTCGTCGTTCTCCGAAACCGGGGACTAATCGATCCGGACAACATCGATGACTACATCGCGCTTGATGGCTTCGAGGGCCTGGCCAAGGCGCTGCTATCGATGACGCAGGTGGAAATCATCGACGAGATGAAGAAGTCCGGCATCCGGGGTCGTGGAGGAGCAGGCTTCCCGACCGGGGTGAAATGGGAGTTCTGTCAGAAGGTGCAGGGCGACACCAAGTACGTCATCTGCAACGCGGACGAAGGCGACCCCGGCGCATTCATGGATCGCAGCGTGATGGAAGGCAACCCGCACGCAGTCCTTGAAGGAATGATCATCGGGGGCAAAGCCATCGGCGCCACCAACGGGGTCATCTATCTACGGGACGAGTATCCGCTGGCCCTGAAGCGCCTGACCAACGCCATCGGCCAGCTCGAAGAATACGGTCTGCTTGGCGACAACATCCTCGGCAGCGGACACAGCTTCAATATTCGTGTAGTCCGCGGTGGCGGCGCGTTCGTCTGCGGCGAGGAGACCTCTTTGATTGCCTCCCTCGAGGGAAAAGCCGGCCGCCCGCGCCCGCGCCCGCCGTTCCCTGCCAACGAGGGTTTCTGGTCCAAACCGACAACCATCAACAACGTCGAGACCTGGGCCAATGTCCCCGTCATCATTAACCGCGGGGGGGATTGGTACTCATCTATCGGAACGGAATCCTCGAAGGGCACAAAAGTCTTCTCGCTCGTCGGCAAGGTAGAGAACACCGGCCTGGTCGAGGTTCCCATGGGCACGACGCTCCGCCGGATCATTTTCGACATCGGCGGAGGCATTCCTGATGGCAAGAAATTCAAGGCCGTTCAGAGCGGCGGACCCTCCGGCGGCTGCATACCGGAATCGCTCATCGATCTTCCAGTCGACTACGAAGAGTTGGCGAAGGTCGGCGCCATCATGGGATCCGGTGGCCTCATCGTCATGGACGAATCCGCCTGCATGGTCGACGTGGCCAAATTCTTCCTGAGTTTTCTGGTGGAAGAATCCTGCGGCAAATGCACCCCATGCCGGGAAGGCGTCCTCCGGATGCACGAAATTCTCACGAAGATCGCCGAAGGAAAAGGAACCGCAGAGGACATTGAGCTGCTCGAAGAGCTTGCCATGGTTGTGAAGGACGCCTCGTTGTGCGCGCTCGGAGGCACAGCCCCGAATCCGGTCCTCAGCACACTCCGCTATTTCCGCGAGGAGTATGAAGCGCACCTCAACGAAGGCCGATGCCCGGCCGGGGTCTGCCGCAGTCTTATCACCTACTCCATCGATCAAGAGATCTGCCACGGCTGCTCCGCCTGCCAGCAATCGTGCCCGGTCGATGCTATTTCCGGCGAGAAGAAGGAACCGCACGAAATTGACGCCGCCCTCTGCACCAAGTGCGGCGCATGTCAGGAGAGTTGCCGATTTGATGCTGTGCTTGTTGTTTAGAGGTCAATAAGAATGTCCGCCATTACGCTTGATGAGCTGAAAGAGAAGAAGAAAGAACTGAGGGCGATGAGAAAGGCCATGGAATCAGAGACCCGCGCGCGGATCGTCGTCCA
>JASLXP010000043.1 GCA_030740295.1 Planctomycetota bacterium | reverse complement strand
CCACTAAAGGGCACTTACTCCTGCCTCGCCTTTCTGGCCATTATGAATCTTCTAATCGGGGGGAATGCTGTTGGCACATGTGCTGCGAACTGAATCGAGGACGGTTCTGAAAGCTGTCGGCGCTGCAGGTGTCATCGCTCTGATTGCCGTGGCGGTCGTACCCTTCCCGGTACTGATTCCTCGCAACCGCCGCGGCTTCCAGATTCTTTTTGAAGAAGACAATCATGTCGGGCACACGCTGGTGATCGAATACGCCAACGGTCTTAAGGATGTGGCCGTGAACAATTACGCAGTGAGCACCATTGACTCAACACACACGTTTGGCAGCCTGACGATGGAGATCCCGGTGTCGCTGTACGGCAAAGTTCCTGAGGACATTCTGGTGCTCTGCGTTGGCTCAGGTGGGTCGTGGGTCTCAACACTGAAATATCAGAATGCTTCGGTGACGGCTGTAGATATCAACCCAGCGGTCTTCCGATGCATGCCGCTTATTCATTCTGAGGATGTGCTACAGCAACTTCGGATGCCGAGGATGCGACCGGTTGTAACTGATGCACGAAATTTCCTGCTCCTTGATGAAAGGCAATACGACATCATCAACATCGATCCCGCACCGCCGATCACTCAGCCCGGCATGGTTAATCTTCATACGAGCGAGTTTTACGCATTGGCAAAAGGGCGGTTGAAACCAGGGGGTATTCTCTACCAGAGATTGTCCACCAATGTAGAAAGCGAAATCCTCTATAAGGGACTGATGCGCTCAATCGCCGAAGAATTCGAAGATGTGACCATCTGGCGATTCCTGCAAGGGGGCGTGGACATCATTGCCAGTGACAAGCCGTTGAACCGGCTGCACAACGACCGGCGATTGATATCGCTGCGTGTCTATGAGCGGGCACATCTCTATTTCGAATGCGGCAGGAAGGAGGTGGATGCCTATGTGGCCGACGTGCCCGCGGTAACCGACGACCGGCCATTCCTGGAGTATCACCTGCTGGAGAGGACCGGTGTGTATTCCAGGTTCAACGCTAATTGGGACGGCGTCTCGAACAACAGGAATGATCTGATGAAATTGAAGCGGCCGATGGCTGATTACATAAAGAGGGAGGGCGAGTAGGCAGGCCTTACTTCGATTGGAAAAGGCACAATCGAAGCGTCATCCCACGCGATACTTTCCGATCATCTCTTCATCGAGATCTACTCCGAGCCCCGGGCCTTCCGGCACTTTGACGGCGCCGTCTGTTGGCCAGAGCGGCTCGGTCACGATGCTGGCTTCGCGCAGGAAGGGAAGGGCATCCTGCGCAAGGGTAGCGTTTGGTATGACTGCGTTGACGTGGCAGTTGAAGGCGGCCTGGAGGTCATAGCAGTGGCCTTCCGTCTGCAGCCAGACAGGGATGCCCGCGGATTCGCAGATGTGTGCAGCGCGAAAGATGTTCTCAACTGAACCACCAATGTTGACGAAATCCGCAGCGTCAGCGCGGATGTGGTTCAGCAGATTGATGGGGCTTGTGTCATGAAGGGCGACGGGCACGGTCGTTTTTTCTCGAATCAGTCGATTCCATTCCGGCCGATCTTTACTGACGGGATCCTCGAAACACTCGATGTTGTAGGACTCGATCTGCCGGGCAATTCTGACGGCCACAGCCGGTTGTTCGAAGTGACAGTTTGGATCGATGCGAATCGCCAGGGCATCGCCGGCGCCAGCGTGGATGGCCTTTACGTGATCGACCGCGTCCCAGGGCCTCGCCTTAATCTTGTGCACTTTGAAACCGCGGGCCGCGCCTTCTTCCGCTAGCTTTCCTGTGCCTTCGGGAGCCATGTAGGGTGACCACCATGCAAAAGGGATGTCGTCGTGCACCTTAGTACCGAGTAGCTGGTAAAGGGGCACGCCGAGGGCTTTCCCTGC
>JASLXP010000042.1 GCA_030740295.1 Planctomycetota bacterium | reverse complement strand
GCGGCCGCTGATTTGGCTGCGTTGCTCCGACCATTCTTTTCTCGATCCGAAACGGTCGAAGTGACCGGCCTCCGATTCGCGAATTGGTGCAACGAGGGATATCTGATGTCGGGTTTTGGGGGCAACCGGCTCGGGGCGAGTTTCAGTGTCGGCAACATCCAACTGCGAAAGACAGATGTTCCGGTCACTGCAAAGTCCGGCGCATTTCGGACGGTGGATGATTATTCCTCTGACAGTGGCCTGTGGCGTCAGCTCGAAGCCCCCACGGCAAAAATGTCGCTGCAAAAAGAAGATGGGCGCGATTGCCTGAGAGTTACGGCCGCGCATCTGCCATTCAAGGCGGCGCTGGTCACCCGGCCGTTCGATGTTTTCTGTTTTCCCAACCTGACGATCACTACCAAGGCAGACCCCGGCGGCGCCCCCGCCTTAAAGTGTCTTGCAGGAGGCAAGTGGCATTTGCTCCGCTGGCTGCCTCGGGTCGAACGCTGGATTACTCAAGACATCAGCCTGCTCCCCGTGGTCGACGCCCTCGCTGGGAAGGCGCCACTGATTGAAGCGTTGGTCATCGAAGACGCCGTTGGAAATACTGCCGTTGAAGTTTCCACATACATTGATGAATGGCGGCTTAACAGAACCCCCTTCGCCGCGGATACGAGCCGGCCAGTCTTAACAAAGATGCAGCCCAAAAACGGAACTGCCGCTGCCCCGGATTTCGTTCGCTTCTATCTCGGGGATCGGGGAAGTGGAATCGACTCTGCATCCGTTTCCCTCCTTATGAATGGCAAACGGTACACACCGATCAGCCCGGGCGTGGCCTTCAATTCAGCAACAGGGCTCTTCACTCTAAGCCTGGGTGAACCGTTTGCCGACAAGCAAAAGGCAACCTGCCAGGTGAAGGCAACCGATCGGCGAGGCAATCCTCTCGAGGGCCAATCGAACTGGTCGTGGACTTTTGACTATGCCGAAGACCGAGTAGCGCCGGCAGCACCGTACGTCAGCTACGTGCCCTCTGAAAAACTGGCATGGAACAACTTCGAGGATTCGCTTGGCGAATGCATCAGCCGGCGGGGGGGAGGCGCGTTACGCACAGATACCACTTCAGCGACCGGCGATTACTGCGTTCAGACTTTTGGATTCAGCACGTTCCTGACTGTCACCCCCTACGACGTACGCAAGTTTCCAATCGTCTGTTTCGATTATCTGCTGCCCATCGGTTCGCAGACCAACCTGCTCGTTCGTTCGGATAACGTGAACTGGAGCCTCGGCCTCGCGGGGGATGCAGTGGCCTCCCCCACTTCGACGTCATTGGCAAACCTTGATGGGATTCGCGCGGACGGTGAATGGCATCGGGCGGAGTTCAATTTGTGGGAGCTTCTCAAAAATATTGGAAAGGCAAAAGACAATTTCACCATCGATCACATTGCTACCTTAAGTGGTCGCGGCCGATTCACTTCGAACAGCGCTTCAGGCTGGTTCGACAACTTCTGCGTGAGCTCGAGGAATGAGTCGAGTCCTTCGTTCGAATGGTCAGAGCCTTACGACGCGACAGGTATCGCCGGCTACAGTGTGTTGCTCGATAACAAACGGGCGACCGTTCCGGATGATACGATCGATACCAAAGAGTCGAGGATCTCATTTAAAAGGCTGAAGCCAGGCGAATACTATCTGCACGTGCGGGCGCGAGATATGGCGGGGAATTGGGGGCCGGCGGGGCATGTGAGAGTAATGAGTAATGAGTAATGCGTAATGAGTAAACGGTGGCTTGTGGACCTGACTCAGAAGGTGGCATTAATTATCGAGCATCCCTCGCCTCTGCAGTACCGGCCGACCAAGCCCACACTTACGTATTACTCATTACGAATTACTCATTACCTCTCCGCATCTGCCTCTTTCCCTCTGGCCACAAGCTCCTGCTCGGCTTGTTCAACGTCTTTTTTTGTCTTCAGCTTCTTTACCACATAACCGGGGCTGGGCATCGGATACATGATCCGGCTTGCTCCTGCTTCTCTGAGGGCTTCGCCCAGTTCCTGTTTGTCAGTTGCGAGGGCGATGATGGTGCCACCGTTTCCGGCGCCGGCGAGTTTGGCGCCGAGGGCACCGGCTTCCAGGGCGGCTTCGATGAGGAGGTCGTTTTGCGGGCCGGAGCCGCCGAGGTCGCGCTGGATTTCGTGGTTTTCAACCATCAGCTCGCCGAGCAGGTCGAAATCGTGATCGAGCAGGGCACGTTTGCCCTGGCGTGCCAGGTGCGAGATGCGGAGGTAGCTGCGGACGATATCACGTTCCCCCTCCAGCCAGCGTTCGCGGATGGGTTTGTGGACGGCGCCAGAGCTCCGCTGCACTCCGGTGTGCGCGAGGACCAAAGGATAGCGTGAGATGTATTGCGAGAGGGATTCCATGGTCGCGTAGGGCTCCTGGCCAAAAGCGCGATAGAACTGCTTGGTCCGAAAATCCATGTAGTTGAGGCCGCCGAAGGTGCACATGTACGCGTCCTGGTAGCCGCACAGGATACCGAGATAGTGCAGCTCGCAGTGGCGGGCCATCTCTGCACGGCGGAACGGATGCTCGTCGCGGCCGATGAAGGCGAGCACTGAATTCAGGATAGAAACGATCATGGCGGACGAGCTCGACAGCCCGGCGCGGAAGGGCACGTTGCATGCCCAGCGCAAGGCAAACCTGGGCTCTTCGAGATCCAGAAAGCTCAAGACGGCTTTGGCGACATCGAAGAGGCCATCGTCAGGGACCAGGTCTTTGGGGCCGCCCACCACATGCCGCTTGCCTGCAACCTCGAAGCTGAGCTCGTCTGCCGGCTTTATGATGACCGCTGCCCTCTCGGCGGTGGAGATGGAAAGCACGCTGCCGCCGTAGAGGTCGGTGGGGTTTCCTATAATGCCGGCCCGGCCGGGCGCAGTGCAGAGGAAGGAAGCGGCCAACTTAGATCTCCCTCAGTCTTTTTTCGATGTATTGGCGGATCAGGTAGCCGTGTTTCTGGTCAGAGAGCGCGAAATCAATGAAGGCTTTGAAGTAGCTCTCGGGGCTTCCGATGTCATAGCGCCGTTCATCGCGTTTGAGGCGGATGCATCGGACCTTGTGCCCCATTTTCATCAGGTTGCGGATGGCATCCGTTAAGTGCAGCTCACCACCGATGCCGGGCGGTGTGCGCTTGATGGCCGCGAAGATTTCGGGGTTGAACACATATCTTGCTGCGACCGCGAGCTTGCTGGGTGCTTCTGCCACGGACGGTTTTTCAATGATGTCCTCGATCTCAAAATCAGTCTTTGCTCTGCCTTTGGGTTTGACGACTCCGTAGTGCTGCACTTCGTCTTCGGCTACATCGCAGACCGCGATGGTCGCGCTCGCGCCGTATCGCAGGTGCGACTGGATCATGCGCCTTACGAGCCCAGAGTAATTCGAGGACTGGATGATTGTATCGCCGAGGCCGACGACAAAGGGCTCGACGCCGACGAACTGTTCTGCGCTGGCGATTGCATCCCCGAGCCCGGAGGGAAGCCGGCTGCCGGTAGCAATCATCTGGCGGGTGTAAAAGAAGCGGACACCCTCTGACTCGTAATCAATTTCCTCCATGTGCTCGATGTCCTCCGCTTCGGCCAGGCGTTGGGTGAGCTCAGGGTCGCGATCGAAATGATCTTCTATCGAACGTTTGTCTTTACCGGTAATAAACAGAATGTCTTTGAGGCCCTGGTCGACCATCTCTTCGACCACGTACTGCACCACTGGCTTGCGCGCAATGGGCAGCATCTCCTTGGGCTGCGATTTGGTGGCCGGCAGCAGGCGGGTGCCCATGCCCGCGACGGGAATCACGACTTTATCGATGCTCATTTGTTTTCCTTCTGTTGAGACTTTTCGATGACCTGACCTTTATGGTATCGCTGAACATGCTGGAATTCTAAAGACGATTTTTGAGGCATAGGTCTGTGCGCATGGTTGAACAATTGGCTTTCATAAGGGACCATTTCAATCGGCCTCCCAGATACCGCACGAATTCGCGCGAATCCGGGCTTCTCGCCCGGTCGTCTCGCACACCATTAAGCTACTCCAGAGCATTCGATGGCAGGAAACGAAGAACTTTTCGGGCTGATCGCCGTTCGATCAGGTCTGATACGAAGGCCGCAACTCGCCAAGGCCTTGGCCGCTCAGGAGGATCGCAAGCACGCTCGGAAAAGACTGGGCGAGATTCTGGTCGGAATGGGCGCCCTCGAATCGGATGACGTACGGAACATTCTCCATGTCCAGGCCCTGATGTATGCGCTGAATCCGGACATGCAGTTGATCATGGACGCGATTCAACATGACATGGTGACCGAACAGCAGGCCGGACGATGCATGGAGATACAGGCGGATGAGAATTACGAAAGAACCATTGGTGATATTCTTGTCGATCAGATGACGATCACGGAACAACAGAAAGACGACCTGCTCAACGAGATTCAGGCCAGACACGGGGATGGCTCAAAACTGGTTCAGATTATTCAGGAGGCGTCCCAGAGCCAGGAGGGGGCTCCTGGCATGTCCGGGCTCGATGAGGCCCGTCTCGGCGAGGCAAAGCAGTTGATCGCTGAGGGCGTTCGATCCCTGGTACACTTGGGCATCATCAGTCACGTGGTTCACCGTCAGGGCGAGACTTATGATCTGAAACACTTCGTGGATACGCTGGACGAAAGTCGGAAGGAGGTCCAGCACGCGATTGATGACCTGGTGGAACTGAAAATCCTGATCCGCGAGAAAAAGTGGACAGGGCACCTCTTTCGATTCACAGACGATTCAGATATCCGACTGCGTGTCGAAATTCTGCTGCTTTGCTGTAATGAACCGAGGCACAGGCGTGAGATGTTCTCCATGCTGCTGAGTCACTGAACGAAGTCCTCCGTTCATTGATTTCGCGGGAGATCATGGGAGTCTTCACTATTTCAAATGAACCTATCCTCCTTGAAGCCTCACCCGCCGCTCACTACAATCCTGAGCTTTGGGACATAACTGTTTGATCTAAGGATGTCTTATGAAACAAGCAGCAATACTTGTTGCGGTATTTGCGTTGTTTTCGCCCCTGTCGGGTGAGAGCTACCCGCCGCGCAGACAAAGCAGACCTGTGGCGGCGCCGCTCCCTGCAGCTCCCCAAAAGACGGAAGAAGCCAAGCCGAAGAAGCGTGGGTTTCTATCGCCGCTTCCATTGCTGAGGCGCGCCATTCCTTTCAAGCGGCATAAAGAAGAAGAAGAACTTGATGACTTCGCCAAGGAAATCGGACTCAAGAAAGTAGAGAAACGAGGCTTTATCAAACGCCTGAAGGACTTCCTCGAGATAGGGAAGTATGAAAAGAAGCCAAAAGTCCCAGGCGAGAACTTTTCTACCAATGTCGTGCGTAGCATCGCCGGCGACGCGTCAGCCCTGATCAATGCTTTTGTCCGCAACTGGCCGGTAGCACCCGGAAGGAAACCGATGGTGCCCTACGATCCACACCGGAGAAAAGGGCTGGTAATATTGGAACAGGAGGATGTCGAGTTTCTGAAGACAGAGACTTTCAATCTGACTGGGTTCAAACTCCTGTGGAAGAGAACGGACCTCGGTGATCTCCAGGTCACCAGTGTCGCTGTAACCACAGACAACGTGCTCGTCGAAACCAGCCGGCGTGAGGTGCTGGGCCTGACAAAGGACGAAGGCAAGCTTGATTGGATCTTTGAGTTTGAGCAACTGCTTGACCGCCAACCCCTGCTGACTGGAAACGGCATTTACGTGGTCTCCGCGGACATCCTTTATTTCATCCAGGAACCGGCACTGGGAGTCTATGACTGGCGAAGACCGCTGCCTTTTGCCGTCAGCACCACCCCCATAGAATATGGCACAGACCATCTGGTTTTGGGCGCAACCAACGGCCGCATCAATCTCTATAACCGCAAACATAAATTTGCAGCCTGGCACATCCTGTGTCTAGGCGCGGTTCGTGAGCCGTTGGCTTTGAGCGGCAAGGGCACGCTCTTGTTCTCAACGGACAATGGCTACCTCTACAATCTCAATCTGGCCACTCAAAAATATGCCTGGCGTTTCTCTAAGATTCTCAGAGAGGTCTCGTCCGCTCCTGTCCTGGATAGGAGAGGCGACAGGCCGATGGTAATCGTCGGAACAAAAGACCAGTACCTGATCGGTGTCGATTACGCGGGCGGGACGATTCCCAAGGTGGGAGATTTTGGAACCTGGGAAGCTCTTCTCAGCGGCCCAATTACAGAAGCCCCCGTGCTGCACGGCGATGACCTTGTGCTGGCCATCTCGAATGGCGGAGGGCTGCACGCTCTGGATCGCAAGACCGCCAAAGAGATCTGGTATGTGCAGGGCGTCACCAAAATCATTTCGCAAGGGGAAGGCGAGGTCTACTGCCTTACCAGGGACAACCTGATGGCGGGCATAAACCTGAAAGCAGGCGCGGTAAGGTGGAGCTATGACATCTCCCCGTTCAAATACATCCCGCAGACGTCGAGTGAACCCCTGATCGTGCTGGGGACAAACTCCGGAAAGATCTTTGCCCTCGAACCACCGGCGGCCGGCACGCCATTCGAAGATGTGGAGCTGTTGAAACCGGCTGCCGGCGCCAAGAAAGAAGCACCCGGAGCCCCCAAAGGTGTTGAAGAGATCGCACCTCCCCTCGACGACCTCTAATTGCTTCAGCGCGGCATTCTGCTGAGAATTCGGCCATACCTCTCCTGAGGAACACCATCAATGGGTGAGCCGAATCAGAACATTCCAATCAAGAAACTGCTCTGCCTCAGCATTCTCTTTCCGGCAGCGGTTCTGTTGGTTCTGGAAGGTGCCTGCCGCCTCCTCTGGCCGGTGGACGGTGCGTATCGAGTGTTCATGCGTGATGGGGATGAGCTTGTTGTTCGCCCTGAGTATCGGGGCGCCTTCCACGCCCTTCGCTTCGCAGAGCGGAAGCCAGAGGGAACCGTGCGCATCCTGTGCCTCGGCGGCTCTTCGACCTATGGTTTCCCATTCGGCAAAGAGACAGCCTTCGGGCATTGGCTGCACCATCAACTGGGGGATCATCCAGAGAAGAAATGGGAAGTGCTGAACCTGGGGGCAATGTCTTACGGCACCCACCGCATCCTGGATCTGATGCCGGAGTTTCTCAGGCTGCAGCCGGATGTGATTCTCCTCTACGCCGGCCACAATGAATTCGTGGAGCGGACCCACGGGGCGGGTCGCAGAGAGCCAGGTGGCCTGAGGTCGGTGCAGCTCCTTCGGAAAATGTTTTCACCGAAACAGGCGACCAATCCAGCCGAGGTCTACAGGGAGACAGTTCACCTGAGCAGCGAGCAGGAGCGAGATGTAGTCATCGCAAGGTTCAGGGAAAACTATCGAGAGATTATCGCCCTCGCGCAGAATGACAGGGTGCCCATCATTGTCTCCACCATGCCGAGTTCCCTTAAGGATTGGCGGCCGGATGCCTCCCGACTCTTCCGGCTAAAGGAGCAGAAGGCCTGGAAAGAGAAATATGAAAAGGCCGGCCAACTATTGGACTCAGAAGAATATGACGATGCGCTTGTCCTGTTGAATGAACTCGAAGAGCTCGACCCGACCCATGCCGAGGTCCACTTCAGAAAGGGCCAATGTCTCCTCCGGATTGGCGACATGACGAGGCACCCCGTGAGAGTGAAAGAGACCCTTGAGAAAGCCAGAGAGGCATTCACAGAGGCCCGCGATAATGATGCGTCCCCTCAAAGGGCGTTGAGTGGTATCAACAAGGCGATTCGTGAATTGGCCGCGTCAGCGAATGTGCCGTGTGTGGACGCAGTGCAGAGCTTCGCAGCGCATTCGGAGAATGGCATCACCGGCAAAAAGCTGATCGAAGACTACGTGCATCCTACTCTCAAGGGCCATCGTCTCCTGGCGACCGAGTTCTATGTTGCCCTGCATAAACGCCTCAAACTGGGTGGACAACCTCTTCCGAAGACTGTCTTCAGAACGCTCAATGAGCTGCCCGCCCCGGAACCGAGCGGTCCGGCCCGCGCATCTTTCTTCTACAACCTTGGTCTGAAATTCATCAACCAGGAGAACTGGCCAAAGGTCATCGAAACTAACAGGCAGGCGATCCGGTTTGACCCTTCACACGCGCTCGCCTTCAACAACCTCGGCCGCGGCTATCAACAGACGGGAGAACTGAAGACAGCCCTGGATTGCTATCAGAAAGCGGCAGCCATACGACCGGATATCTCCGGTATTCACCGGAATCTGGCCACCCTCTTTCAGATCCTTGGAAAGCTTGACGAGGCAGAGGCCGCGGCTCAGAAAGCCGTGACGCTAAGGTCGGATGATGCCAGTGCCCATTATCTATATGCCACCATCCTGGCTGCCCATGAACGGACTGAAGAGTCCATCAAACACTACAAAAGCGCGGCCCGCCTCAAGCCGGATTATTTCGAGGCCCACGCCAACCTCGGCCTGGCCTACGCACTGATGGGCCAGAATGAAAATGCGCGCTCTGCATGGAAGGAGGCGTTGGAGATCCGGCCCGGAGAGCCCGTTGTTTCAGATTGGCTCAGGAAGCTGAAATAAATCTCGATGCTTCTGGCATTCTGTTTCGCGGGATTGAATTGCACTCCGCCACACATCCTGTTCCCGCTAATCCCACCAGACTTTCTTTCGCAATTCCTCTATGTGGTCGATGACCAGTTGCCGCACTTCTTCGCCATCGGCCTTCAGATCCGCATAGGCCTCATCGGAAATCACTTTGTCCTGCCTGAGGTCCTCAAGACATTGAAGCGCCTGTTCAGCTCCTTTGAGACCTCGCCTGCAATTCACAATGTTCCCGCACAGGGCATCATCCGTGTACCCCATGCCGTGTCCGCCGGCGATCTTGGCGGAGACTATGTGAGAGCCTGACATCAGGCCGATCAAGTCTTCGCATGGCTCGCCGTCATCTTCGGCCTCGAACAGGTGCTTCAGCTTCCGGTGCACCCTCAACGCGTACTCCATGCCCTTGTTGTATGCAGGTATGGCCTCGAGCTGGCGGTCGCTCTCCTCCATCTGGCGGGCGATATCCGGGTCATCGAGTGCTTCCTCGCAGATTCGATTCATCTCTTCGATGTGCGCCGCCTCTTCCTCCTCATCCCAATCGTCAGGCCGCTGATCCCAGCCCATTTCTTTGTCAATTATCTCGTCCCGATCGGGATGATCGATGAGTGTCTCAAACAGTTCGCCAAATCTGGCCGAACGGACATCGCTCCGTTTCATGAATTCTTCCCACTGTTCTTCGTTCCAGGGGAGTTCTTCGTCTTCATCGTGTGTGCGCATGGTTACCTGCCGGAGAGTTTCACACCGGTAAAAAAAAGTGCGACCATGGCGATCACCAGTATCAATGCAGGAACAGCCACGCCCGCGCCTTCAAGAATCAGTGGCATCGCCAGGGTCAACAGCCCGCCGCCGATGAACGGTGCGGACAGCGGCGCGGCCAGCGCGTAATCTTCAGCCGCGCCACTATCGAGATCTTTGTCCACGATGCGCAGAAGCATGAAGCCTGTGGCCGTCGTACCTGTCGACATCCCATAATTGATGATGCCCAGTTCAAACCAGTATTCGGGCGGCAGTAGCCTTCGGCCGATCCAGAGAAGGCAGACCGCGCACCAGATGAAGGCAACGACCAGAAGAATAGTGAGCGGCACAATCATCTTGATCACCGCCTCGATGCGTAGCGTGGCGATGGCGGAAACGATGAGGAACTCCATCGCCGCCGAAGTCAGTCGGCGGATGCTGTGGATGTCTATGAGGTCGTCAATCTTCAAAGCGTGCATCCCCTCACGGACGATGAGGCCGCCCGCGAGTGTGTAGATGAAGAAGGGCAGTTCTTTCACTTTTTCGGCCATGTCAGGAATGAAGGACTGCATCCTTTCTCCGGTCGCGATGACGAGCAGCGCTTCCTCTATTTGCGGAACCCACCAATTAACGATATTGCTCAGCAGGAAGCCGATACCAAAGGCCGCGGCCAGAATTAATGCCTGGAATACGATTGGATCGATGACCTCGGGCCTGACCTTTTCGTACGCGGCCGGCTCTTCGCCTGAGCGCGATTCCATTCCCTGAATAATTGGAATCTGCACATCTCCCGCTCGGGTCCATCCTCGCCGGACCGCCAGGTTAACCAGCACGATGCCCGAGACGACGCTGTAAACCAGGCCAACCGTCGCCATAAAAATGCCCAGATCGTGGCCGTCCTCAAAGCCGATGCTTTTGAAAACCTGGCCCATGGCCGCAGCCGTGCCGTGGCCGCCGGCAAACCCGGTTTCGATTAGCTGCCCGAACGAATATGGAACTTCCTCATAAAACGGCTTGATCAAGAACCAGCACGCAATAATTCCGATGGTCATCTGGCCGAGGACGATGATCCAGACCATGATGCCTTCGCGGGTGGCCAGCTTTGCGCTTTCTTTGAACGAACGCGCCGGCTTCTCCATGTAGAGCCCGGCAAACACGACAGCGATCAACCAGCCCGGCCACTTGCTGAGGATTTCGAACGCCTCCGCCGGTAAAAGCGCGTTATAGGTATTGGCGATAATGGGGATGGATTCGACGAGGCGGGGGCCGAGCACGTAAGGGCCGAGAATGAGACCGACCAGCCCACCGATAACGGATGCCGGAATGTACAGCACCTGCAGAAAGCGGAAATGGACCCGATAGATGAACCCTATGAGCAGGAGTGCGCAGGCGATTAGAAAGGCGTGTTGCATTGTTTATCTGTGATGCTTCAGGGCAGTTCGAACAGAGAATCTTGTCGCGAAGCGCCAAGACCACGTTTTGCACGTTTACTCTATCCCCAACAGCCGTTCAGCATTTTCGTAGTAGACCTTCTTCAACACTCCGTCCGGAAGAAAGATTCCATAAATCTTCCATTCGCCTGTGGGAGGAAAATAGTGGTCATAGTAATCGAAATACTCGTCATCTGTTTCGAGGAATCGATAGTAAATCTTGTATCGCGGCTGTGACGGCCGCCCGGGATAACGATCCGTGCCGAACAGAATCCGATCCTGATACTTGATGAAGAACTTTCGAGCGGAATAGGGCTGCCTGCCGAGCTCAGCGACTCGTGCAGACATGTCGATTGAAAAGTTCGGATGCGCATCAAGCACTTTGCCCGCGGTGATCAGATCCTCTGAATTGTTGCCCATGTGCGCGCCGATAAAGTTCGTTTTCGGATGCTTCTTCATCATGCGATTGCGCTGTTCCAGAATCTCTTTGCGGGGCGGAAATTCAGGACCGTAAAAGCTCCAGTTCGGATGGCGATGCAATTGCAGCCACCGTTCGTTGAAACGATCTATCGGTTTGAAGAAGGCAACAGGATCGGCCACGTGTATCAGAACCGGCATTTTCAGCTCACCCGCCTTTTTCCAGATGGCATCCAGCCTCGGATCATCGATAGGAACAGCCTTGCCTG
>JASLXP010000041.1 GCA_030740295.1 Planctomycetota bacterium | reverse complement strand
AATCCGCCTTCGACTTCCGGGGGCATCCCTTCCTTCACCCATCGCTCCTTCGTCTGCTGCCAGAGAGCGATCTCCATGATTGGGACGTGATCTACCGGCTCGAACTTCAGAGTGTTAACGAAGCGTTCTCTGGGTGTCATGTTTAATCCTGATGGGATCGTTCCGGAATTAGAAGATCATCCCCGGTTAAGCCAGGCGGAAGCGCATGCGCTGAGAATGGTGTCGGCATCCAGTCCATAATGCCGATAGAGGTCAGGTATATTTCCGGACTGGCCGAAATGTTCAACCCCCAGCGACTGGATGCGGTGGCCCCCGACCGCCCCAATCCAGGAAAGGGCTGCGGGGTGCCCGTCGATGACCGTCACCAGCGCGGCGTCCGGCGCGATGGGTGCAAGCAGCGATTCGATGCGGGACCGGGCATTACGGTCACCTCTCCGGCGTGACCGCTGAGCGGCCTGCCAGCCCGCGTTGAGTCTGTCCGCCGAGGTGACGGCCAACAGGCCCGCGTGCGGAAAATCGTCGGTCAGTTGCTCGAATGCCTCCAGGGCTTCCGGCGCCACTGCGCCGGAGTAGATGATGGCCAGTTCGGCCCCGGGCGCCGGCTCGCGGAACCAGTACCCACCTTCGATGATGGCCTTCTGCTGCGATTCTGAGAGCACTCGCTGCGGCTGTTGGATGGGACGAGTAGAAAGGCGGAGATAGACCGATCCTCCCTGCGAATCCCGCAGCCAGGCTGACGAGTACTCTCCCTTGCCGCCGCGTTGGATGTAGTCAAATGACCATTGGAGGATCGCAGTCAGTTCATCCACAAAGGCCGGCTCGAACGCAGCCAGACCGTCCTGGGCCATGCCCAGCAGTGGCGTCCCCAGGGATTGATGCGCTCCGCCTTCCGGAGCCAGCGTGATGCCGGAAGGCGTCGCCACCAGAATGAAGCGGGCGTCCTGGTAACAAGCGTAATTGAGAGCATCCAATCCCCGGTAGATGAAGGGATCATAGACCGTGCCGACGGGGATCAGGCGGACCCCAAAAAGATCGTGTGAGAGACCCAAAGCCGCGAGGATCAGAAACAGGTTGTTTTCCGCGATCCCCAGTTCGATGTGTTGTCCCTCGGGCGACATCTGCCACTTCTGCAGCGATGCCAGGTCCAGTTGACCGAATCGGTCGACGGACTCATCACGATGGAAAACACCCCGCCGACTGACCCAGCCTCCCAGGCCGGTCGAGACGGTAACATCGGGAGACACAGTGACCATGCGGTCTGCCAGCGGACCGCCCTCACGAGCCAGGTCGAAAAGGTATCGACCGAACTCCTGCTGGGTCGAAGCAATGGGTTTGGCTGGTGCCTCAGGAGGATGCGGGACCGAGAGTTTCGGCGCGGCCCGGACCGTGGACCGATTCTCTCTGATCGGCACCCGATCGAGGAAGACCTGAAGTTCCTCTTCAGGCAGTTCCAATCCCGCGAAAGTATCCCATTCTTCCCCTTCTTCGATGCCGCAACGCTGGCGAAACTGGTCCATCTGGGCGACGGTCATGAGCCCGGCGTGGTTCTCCTTGTGGCCCGCGAAAGGCAGGTCATAGCCCTTGATGGTGTAGGCAATGACACAGGTCGGAGCGTCGCCATCAAGTTGCTGGAGGGCCTCGCAGATCACCTCCAGGTCATGCCCGGCAAGATTCGTCATCATGGAATGCAACGCGAGGTCGTCGTATTCATTTAACAGGGCATTTATTTCTTCCTGACCTTTCAAATCTGCGAGGATCTGATGGCGCCACGCGGATCCGCCTTTGAAGACCAGGGCCGAGTAAAGAGAATTTGGGCAGTCATCCAGCCACTGTCGCAGCTCTGCCCCTCCCGGCTTATGGAAAGCTCGCTCCAGGCGTTTGCCGTACTTGAGGGTTACCACTCGCCAGCCCATCATCTGGAAAAGATGGCTGATCTTCCCGAAGAGTTGATCGGTGACGACCGAATCGAGGCTCTGGCGGTTGTAGTCCACGATCCACCAGACATTTCGTACGCCATGCTTCCAGCACTCATAGAGTGCCTCGTACACGTTGCCTTCGTCCAGTTCGCCGTCTCCGGCAACTGCGATCATTCGCCCTTCCTGCGTGCTGCTGTCCTGCCAGCCTTTGAGCCGCACGTAATCCTGCACCAGGCTGGCAAAAGCCGTCTGGGCCAGCCCAAGCCCCATCGAACCAGTGGAAAAGTCGACCCCGTCGGCATCTTTCGTTCGGGAGGGATAGGCCTGCGTCCCCTGGTAGCCGCGATACCTTTTGAGCTTGTCGAGCGTCTGTTTGCCGAGCAGATATTGGATCGCGTGAAAGACCGGGCTGGCATGTGGCTTTACGGCAACTCGATCTTCAGGACGCAGAACCTCGAAATACAGTGCCGTCATGATAGTGACCGCGGAAGCTGACGATGCCTGATGCCCGCCAACCTTCAGGCCATCAACCTTCTCCCGCAGATGGTTGGCGCTGTGGATCATCCACGTGGACAGCCACAGTACCTTCCGTTCCAGTTCCCGGAGAATACGAATGCGGCTCACTGGCGGCGTTCCCTGAGTTTCAACTCTCTCTTCATCCTGCATCTGCCTGACCTCTCCATCAACAGCTTGCGATGGGTCTTGCCGACTTTGACGGCGTGTTCATCGCGCTTCACTTCAGGTCCGTCAATAATTTCAGCGATGTCTCCACGATGGCCGGCCCCCATTCAGGGGTGAGCCTGGATGGCAGCAGGTAATTCCGAGTGGATTCGTTAACCGCCATTCCGCCTTCCTCGAACGCTTGCGGTGTGGGAAGGTAGCCGAGGCAGCCGTTGCTGTAACCGAGGAAAAAGGTATGCGCCAGAGGCGATTTTCTCTTGACTTCCAGGCCCAGTTCGGCAAACGGCTCGCCGGAGACTGCGACAATGCCGATATCGTTGATGCGCATGGCCCAGAAGACCAGCTCCCGCTTTGGCGGGTTCTCGCCGGTGTCAATGGCATCCAGAACGCACTGGCACCAGTCAAGCTGACGCTGAGCGCAGTGCATGTCGCCAACGCGGTCATCCCGGCGGGCGCGTTCGAACTGCTCCTGGAAGTGCTGGAGGTTTTGCTCTGCCGCGGCGCGATCCGGTAGAGGAGACAGCGCCAGAGAAAGCCTCTGCTCGGCCACGTCAAGGTGCATGACGGATGCTTCCGGCGCCGGCTCGTAATCCCAGACTGAAACGGCCGCGACCGATTGCAGAATCCGTCTTGTGCCTCGCTTGTGGTGTGTCCGGATCTGTGCCCAGGTCTTCAGAGCTTCGCCGGCGAGCATGGAGCCCAGCCGATGGCGATCAACAAATTGCTCCGGGCCGCCGGTCCCAATGCCGCAACTGGGATTCACATTCCCGGCCGCGCCCTGAAGGAAGAGGGCCACGGCGCCGGTGGCCGATTCCACGATCTCGCGGGCCGGCCCCACGTAGTCCGGCGAAAGCATCGGAGTCTTTGGGCCAAGCGACACCGTATGCGTGGCAACTTTCATAACAACAGCGATCG
>JASLXP010000040.1 GCA_030740295.1 Planctomycetota bacterium | reverse complement strand
GCGCTTCTTGCCTCCTCGGTATCGTCAACAATGAACGTATCAATCCCGTGTACCAGAGCATGGACCAGGCGCTCCTTCGGACTGTCCTGACGCCAACTCAAGTCCTGACTTCGTTCACTGGAGACGCTCTTCGCGGACTGAGCTACTTCCAGTAGACGTTCGGTTGCGCCCTCATGGCGATTGAAAAGGACGTCTTCTATACGCTCTCGCAAGAGTGGCGGAATATCTTCCATAACGGGAAGCTTTCCCGCATTGATGATGGCCATATCGAGTCCAGCCTGAATTGCGTAATACAGGAATACCGAGTGCATGGCCTCTCGTAACGGGTCGTTGCCTCGAAATGAAAAAGACAAATTAGAAACACCACCCGACACTTTGATACCTGGGAGTTTTTCTTTGATCAGCCTCGTCGCTTCAATGAATGCCTGCGCGTACTCATTGTGCGCCTCGATACCCGTTGCGACCGCAAAGATGTTGGGATCAAAGATGATGTCCTCCGGCGGATAGCCGACAACTTCTGTCAGTATTCGGTAGGCGCGCTCACAGATTTTTACTTTCTGGTCTATGGACTCGGCCTGGCCCCTCTCATCGAACGCCATGACCACGACACCAGCGCCGTAGCGTTTCACGAGAATAGCCTGCTTTATAAAGGTATCTTCGCCCTCTTTAAGGCTGATCGAATTCACAATCCCTTTGCCTTGGACGCATTGCAATCCCGCTTCAATCACTGACCACTTGGATGAATCGATCATGATCGGGATTCGGCTGATATCAGGCTCCGATCCGATGAGATTCAAGAATTTCTGCATAGCTGATTCCGAATCCAGCATGCCTTCGTCCATATTGACATCGATTATTTGGGCCCCATTTAGGACCTGCTCGCGAGCGATCTCAACCGCCGCATCATAGTCGTCCTCTTCAATCAATCGCCGAAACTTGGCAGATCCTGTGACGTTAGTCCGTTCACCGATATTGAGGAAAAGACTGTCGGGCCCGACCTCAAGTGGTTCCAGTCCAGAGAGCCGTAAACGCCGGGGAATGTCAGGTGAATGTCGAGGGGGAATCGAATGAACTGAGTCGGCGATTGCTTTGATATGTGCTGGGGTTGTGCCGCAACAGCCGCCGACGATATTGACGAGGCCATCAGAGGCAAAACTGCCAAGCACTTCAGCCATGAACTCAGGAGTGTCGTCATAGCCCCCGAATTCGTTGGGTAAGCCGGCATTGGGGTAACACACGATAGGGGCATCCGCGACACGTGACAGTGCGTCGATGTAGGGCCGCAAATCCTTGGCGCCCAGTGCGCAGTTCAAGCCAACTGCCAGGGGTTGAGCATGGCGGATGGAATACCAGAAAGCCTCGGGCGTTTGCCCTGACAGAGTGCGGCCGCTCAGATCCGTGATCGTTCCGGAAACAATAATTGGGAGTCGCATTTCAGCGTTTTCAAAAAAGCTTTCAATGGAAAATAAAGCGGCTTTGGCATTTAACGTATCAAACACCGTCTCCACCATGATCAGATCGACACCGCCTTCCACCAAGCCACGCAACGCTTCTTCATAGGCCGCTTGCAATTCGATGAAGGTGATGTTGCGATAGCACGGATTACTGACGTCCGGAGAAATGGAAGCCGTTCTATTGGTGGGTCCCAAGACTCCGGCAACCCAGCGCGGTCGGCTCGTTTCTATAGCCACTTCGTCAGCGACTCGACGGGCAATTGCAGCACCCGATCGATTGAGCTCGTATACGGCAGACTCGAGCCCGTAATCGGACTGAGAAATCGAGGTTGAGTTAAAAGTGTTGGTTTGAATTATGTCGGCCCCGGCCAACAAGAACTCCCGGTGAATCTCTTCGATCAGATTAGAGCGGGTCAGATTGAGCAGGTCATTGTTGCCGCGAAGATCGACAGTGTGGTTTTGGAATCGTTCGCCACGAAATTCATCTTCGCCCGGCTCGTGGCTTTGAATCATAGTGCCCATAGCGCCATCCAGGACAACAATTCGTCCACCAAGCGTTCGCGTCAATTGCTCG
>JASLXP010000039.1 GCA_030740295.1 Planctomycetota bacterium | reverse complement strand
GAGAATTGGATCCACACCTCGTCTTCTACCAATGCTCTGCCCCAACCCAGAAAGCTGCCGAGGACATTCTTAAGTGGCTCGTCCAAAACACGTGACGTGTACCCTGAGCAGGCATCGGCCGTAATGTAATGCGGCATGCTGTTGGGCTGAACGGTCGCGCAAACACTTCAGGGCTCCACCACAAATCGCGCCTCCGCTGAGACGTTTGTGCCTGCGTCTGTCAGCCGGATTCGCCAGTTGCCTTTCATGTCGTTCAACGAAAGGTCCACCCGCCCGCGGGCTATGCCATCGACCGTCTCGATGCAGGTGCCATACCAGTCCAGGTCTTCGCCGTTGGGGTTCAGCACCCTCATGGCCAGTACGTGGTGATGGCTTTTCGCCTCGGGGGGACGAAGGCTGGCTGTCACAAAGACGGTTCCTCCGGGCCTGGCCCGGGGTGGCTCGATCCGAAGGTCGATACCGGTGACCTTGTATGGGTAAGCAGCGTAGAGCTGGTTGACCACCTGCTCCTCAGGTCTGAAGCGGAACTTCACCTGGTCGGTCAGTCCAAGATACGATCGTGCCCGGACATCATATAGGTGGCGCGCTTTCGGGATTCGCAGCTCGTAATCCCTGCGCCAGGCGGGCAGGTGTTTGTACCCGCTCGATATTGCGATGTAAGTGAGATCCTTTTCACCGAAGCGGTTGAGGCTGACCCCTTCGCATTCTACGGGCGGCGAGAGCCCGGCCAGGTCCACGATCTTGCCGAACATACGGCGGAACGATGCCGCGCTGCGTCCCCTCATCTCACGGGTCTTGATCTCATCCATCTCAGCTTCATCGCCTACGGCCTCCTTATACCCGACCGGGATATAGTTGAGATAAATGGCCTTGCCCCTTCCAAATTCGTTGACCAGAAACGCGGGCTGCTCCACCCCGTTCAAGGTGTACCGTGCCAGGGATTTCGCGGTGTCAGCAGATACGTCGCCGGGACCGACCGCGTCAAAAGTCAGTGCGAACCCCTCACCGAAGGACTCGCCAAAGTGGACCGGAATCCTCTTCCCCTCCTTGTTCAGCCGCAGTCTCATCCCGTGCTTACCGGTCTGCCGGATCCCGAAAACGTGATCGAGATGGCCGGCGGGCAGTCGCTTTCCATGCTCGTTGCGGAAGCCTGCGTGTACGTCGCCCACAAGCACGCCTCCTTCCCGAACGAACTTCTCCAGGGCCTCCGCCTGCTTCTTAGAGATGCACTGCGTGTGGGGCAGGAAGAGGAGTCGTGGGGTGCCAAACCGGCCGAAGTGCCCTTCTTCGAGCTGGCCGTACGCCGTGGCAAAGTATTGAAAGTTTCGCTCCCGGAGCAGGTTGCCATAGTTATTTCTCAACTGATTGACGAATTCGTCATGGCTCCTGGAGGCAATGGCCTGGGTCTGGATAAAACGCTTGGGGTCTTCTTTCCATTCCTCCAGCTCCGCAATGTAGATGCTTCTCGGATCGTAGTGGATGGCTACCGGGTCATTGTACCGGTGGCCCACGAGCAGACGGTCGATGCCTTTCTGATGGATGAAACGGAATTGGCGAAACATCTCCTTCGGGCCCTCCATGAACCGGTAGTCCGCGTAGTGCATGGGATAGTCCTTCTTCCCGTAATAAAGGACGGCCGTGTTCCCGGCGAACAGCATGGACCAGGCGGTCCAGCTTTCACGTATTCGGCTGAATTTCTTCTGGTATCCCACCCATATCTGGTTGGTGAAGCTGCCGAAGCTGGCCCACTCGATCAGCTCATGGTTCAACTGGTTGTTGTCCATGTGAGGAGCAACGAGCGAAGCGTCAAGCCCGTTGAAGATGCTGGTGTTACCCATCAGATCTCCCCAGCCCAGGCGGCAGAGCGGATCGACGGCTTTGACCGCTTTAGCCAGCATCCCGATCGCATCCGCCACCTGCCGGTCGATGAAGTGTCGATGGTCGATGATGTGAGGCCACATGGACTCCGGAGGGAAGACTTCCGGGTCCGTGCTCAGAAGCGGGGGAGTAACCTCGTCCCATTCGGCGAAGGAGGTTCCCCATTCTTTATTCAGGCGTCCCAGGTCCGCCCCATAGAGACTCCTGGCATAATCAAGGAAGCTCGCCAGGCAGTACCGACAGCGACACACATTGGTATCCCTTCCGGGAATGAACTGCCGCCGCCAGTGCATGCCGGTCTTGCCCGTCTGTTCCTTGCAATAGAACCACTCGTCCCCCATTCCGCCGCTGAAAGGGCCGAAGGTGGCGCCTTCCTTGTATTTCGCGGTGATGCCACGGACCGCGGCTTTGCGCCAGAGAGGGTTGTTGAGGCAGGGGATACGCTCCCAGTCCTTCTTTGGCGGAGGGCCTTCACGCTCCCACTTCTCCTTGAGATCCTCCAGGTTGACGAGCTGAACCACCTGGTCCTCTGGATCATCCTCGCTTTCCCCGGACACCTTGGAGGCATCCATTTCCTTCATCTCTGTCAGTTCTGGTGGCGTCTCGGGCTCCTCCTCATTCGGGTCAATGATCTCGGTGGCCATGGGCAGACCTCCCATCCAGGCCTCCATGGATACATCGCACCAGGCATGGGCAAGGTACTGGTCCAGTACGGCGGAGCCGACGCGGAAGTCATACCCGGTGACCCCGGGCCTCAGGTCGCTGCACGTGGAGTAAGCACCCAGCCGGTACGGATGAACGCGTTCCTTCCTGGGAAACACAAATCCCAGGAGCCGTCGCTCATGGACCAGCCCAAACCGGTCATGAGTTCGGATCTTTAGAATGAGGACCCGGTGGAGGGCGTTATGGAGAGATGCCTGCAGGCGGACCTCCACCTTCTTCTCCTGACTTTCTACCTTCGTCTCCTCTTTGAAAAGCAATCGATGCCAGGGGTCCTCTCCGACAGCTTCGACCCGATCGATCCCGGCCGGATGATCGATCGTGCACGCGATCGTGATCTTGTCGGCGGCGTGGGCGTTGAAGATCAGTTTCTCCGTTCTCTGTTTTCGATCCCCGGTGATCGAAGCAAAGTCGAAATGCTTGTCCTCTTTTCCGGGCCGTTCCAGGACGATTCTTGAGATGGTGGACTTGTCGAGAATGGTAAGAGGGATTTCTTTCCATCCAGCCGTTTTTCCGCGGTCATCCACGAACGAAAGGTCCAGGCGGAAATCACCGCGACTCAGACGGGGCGCGGGGATTTTCAGGGCCTTCCTGGAGGCAGGGGGGAGACTGACCGGCACGTCTACGGGCTTCCATTCCTCCCAGGAGGGGTACCACCGGCGGCCCCATTTCACCATTGAATAGAAGACATATTCTCCTACGAGATGCCGGCGCGGCCGTATCCGGCAGACTCCCTGGAAGGGCTCATCACCACGGTTGACGACTGTGAACGTTATGTCTCTGTTGGCAAGATCGGCTCGTGTGAGATGCCGGGCCAGAGAAGGGCCCTCGATGGCAAGATCGAAAGATCTCCCGGCGGCCCAAAGCATGGCCTTGAAGAACTGGCTGTACGAGTCTTTGTTCAGATCCTGACCGATGTAAATCTCTCTGCTGATCCAGTTGGAATGCAATTCGTTCGACGTGCCATCGAGAAACATCACTCGGCCTTTCCCTCTCTCAACGACCCTGGCTCTTGGCAGATCTTCATATACTTCAGACTTCTTCAGATGCGTCTCGAACGGCCCATAGAGTCCTTCGGGAAGGGAAAAGACAAGACCGGCCCCCTCCTCTTCGACCTGCCGGGCAATCTCATCAATGATGTCTTTCGGAAACCAGTCCCCGAGGAAGACTGCGAGAACGATCAACTCGTGGGGCTTGTTGAGAGCGGACCGCAGCCGGTCGATTTCATCGATAGGGGCGTACCGGCGGGCCAGCCGGCTTGCACTCCATTTGTGGGCGAACCCACGGACACCGACGGGAACAAAGTCAAAGGCCAGATCCAGTCGCTGGCCAAGTTCGACGACTTCCCTGCACCGGTAGTACGGGCCCACAAAAAGCGTCTTGAGCGGCCCGCCGGCGAGAGGCCTGGCCAGTTTGAAGTGGGGTGTCTCTACCTCCATGGAAAGCTGCCAGTCGGGCGGATACGGCCACATGGGTTTCCCGTCAACCATGTCACCGATGTGCCAGTATTTGAAGTCTCGATTGATCTCTCCCTCGACTGGAAGCCCTGCGGGGAGGAAGAAGCCTGACCGGTGGCCGAACTTCAGCGGATGATGAAACGTGGCAATGGTCTTCCCCTTTTCTCTGATGTCTGCCCGGACGATACGGGATCCCTTCTGCCGGGGTTTGAGTTTGAAGGTCAGGTCAGAAGCTTCTCCGGCCTTCAGGGAGGCCCGGGACTTGAAAAACTCGCTCCATTCACCTTTCGGATGGGAGCGCTCACTGAGAATCATCTGGACGCTCCGGTCCACCGGGGAGCAGAGGCGGAAAGTCACCCCGGCAGGGCCGCCCTCGTAAAGCGAAGGGTCTTCCGGCCGCGCCAGTTCTTCTTCGAATTCTTCATCTTCATTCTTGACATCCTGGGCCAACATGTCGGTAAGGTTGTCACCTTCGACAACGGCGGCCAGAGCAGCGGGGTCGAACGGTTTTGCTGCTTCGTACCGTCCCGTGGCGAGTGGCATGGCGCCATCCGCTTCGCGGGGATCGACACTGAAGGCCGAGGCCATGCTGCTCCGGGCACCGTCGATCTGCGGCATTCCTTTCACGGGCATCAACCATCCCCTTGTCGTAAAGGTCTGGCCCGGGGGTATCGTCACTCGTGTCCGTCCAACCTGAACCAGGTTCGCCGAAGTATCTACCTTGAGGAATGAGATGTGTCTGGGATCAAAGGAGGCGACAAGCCATCGGTCCGCTCCGATCCGGCTGCCGGCCCAGGCTGCTGGAAGGTCGTAGAACCACGCCGTTTCGGATCCCTGGAGGCATAGAATCTCTTTGCGCTGCACTTCTGTCAGAGGGATCGGGAAGGACACCGGCCCGTCTCGAGTGGGGACACACAGCCTGGTTGTTCTTTTCGCAGAGGGCTTGCGGAAAACCAATTTCGTACCGAGACAGACTTGAAGGGGCACTTTTCCCGTATTCTCGATCCGGTATTCCACCTCCAGTTGTGGTGAGCCTGAATGGAGCGTGAAGCGCTTCCTGATCCTGAGATTCTCATAGCGGGGCAGGGGCGACAGGACATAGTCCGGGTCCCAGACGATCGCATTCCAACGATAGCCCACGAGCTCACGGGTAAAGCTCATGGGGATCTCTTTGGGAAACGGAGCGGATAGCCCCCAGGACACCACATCGCCGGAACGGCTCTCGAGGGGTTCCTCTACCTGGAAGGCGAGTTCCGCCATGCCCTGATCGCGGCGGACCGGAAGGAGGTGTGAATCCACAAAGGAAGGCCCACCGAGGCGCTCGATACTCTTGGGCTTGATGACGAGAGAATTCAGGCAGGCCCCCTGGTCGGGCAGCAGCGTTGCCCGGAGGAAGTCGTTTTCGAGGACCAGGGTTTTTCCCGCGGCACGGGCAGAAGCTGGCCCTGCGAGCGATTGGGACGCGCACCAGACGAAGATAAGAGCGGTATATCGGAGACGGATCACCATATCACTCTGAACTGCCGGTCGGGGCGAGAGGTAGGTTTCAGGGCCTGCTGTCCGAGAGCACATTCCTGATGGAACCTTTTCAGGACAACAAGGCCTGCAACAATCAGAGTTACGATATCCTTCGCACGTTTTGAGATCAATGGTGGCATGGCGAGGCACAATCCTGGGATGGGCGACGACAACGCGGCGTGGGATGGGCGTCCCGCCCGTCATCTCCGACCCAGCCAAGTCGGCCGAGACGGCCAACCTACGATAGGGCCGGCGATCACGTATCGTGGGATGGGCGTCCCGCCCGTCATCTCCGGCCCACCAAGTCGGCCGAGACGGCCAACCCACGATAGCATTGAGGAGGGTGGGCAGGTGACGCGGACCTGCGTCCTCCGCCTACACCTCACTCTGTCTTATCTTCCTTCTCTCCATCCGACGGATCGAACCATCCATCCCGTGTGTTGGCGAAATAGGGCAAGACGCCGCGGATGCTGCGCATTGTCCAGGATGAATAGCCGCCAGTGATGAAGACGATCAATCGTCCCTTGCCAAGTCTGTGCGTCTGCTGAGAAGGGTCGGTGGCGGTCGTTCGGAAAAGCAGCTCCCAGGTCTTCGCATCGCGAATGGTGTAAGGCGAGCGATGCGGGCTGCGGGAGGTGACGGTGATGACGTCCTCTTTGGTCATCGCATAGAATCTGGCACCCGCGAAATACTGCCCCGCCAGGTCCTGCGTTAGAAAGGTGCTGCCTTCCGGGAGGTGATGCACGACCTGAGCGTCGGCCAGGACCAGGGCGCCGGTTTGTTCGCTGCCGCCCTCAATGACGAGCTTGTAAGTCTGATTGCGTTTGGCGTTGGGGAGCACCATTTCCGCACTGGGAAATCTGCTCCCTCTGGCATAAACCGGATACCCGGGACCTTCGAGCTCCACTGTCGTCCGTTTCTTTGAATGAAATTGTGCGGAGGCGATTTCCTTTCCATCAGGGCCCGTGAGCGTGGCCTTTGTCGCGCCGCCATTGCAGAATATGCGAATCTTCAAGTCGCCGTCACGTCGGGGACGGACGAAGACCTGTCCACTGGCGGGCTCGCCCCGTTTCGCTGCCGCATTCAGAGCAATGAAGGTATCGCGTAGCACCGGCTCCTGGTTCGGGCTGAGCCCCAGCCGGTGACCGACGCTGGCGCCGACCAGAATGGGCAGCAGAAAGTGCCGGTAAAACTGGTTGCCGCGCAGCACGAAGGGCGGAGGCAGCTCCTCTGAGAGATTCGCGTTGGGGACCAAATCGGCCAAAGTCCGTGCCGCGTCCCAGCCGGCCTGCGCGTAACGCTTGTCCTTTGTCTGCTCGTAGGCCCATCCGCAGCCGATGACCTTTTCAACATTGTGAACGCTGCCTTCCTCTGATGTACCAACAAGATCCGCAGAAAGATTGCGCAGCATGACTTCGCGGAGAGTCTTGTCATCCCAAAGCCGCTGTTGCAGGACGAGTCCGTTGTAGAGATAGACCTGTGGCGGCCGGAAGACGTTCAGTTCCCTGCTGTACTCGCGGTTGGCCGCCAGGTTCATCCATTCACGGGCGAAGGCTTCGACTTCCGGATCAAACGTCTCCTGGTAAGCGTTCGCCCAGAAGACGTTCATGTTGTAACACTCGCGGCCTCCGGTTCGCCGATACCACCAGGCAAACTGTTCGAGGGGCGCGGCCGCGGTCTGCTTCGCCCCGGCGATGATTTCATCCATCACTTCTTTGGCGCGCTTGTATCCGGTGAGATGATAGTAGTAGGCCAGGAAGTGAATCTTCGTGCCCTTGGTGGTGTGATACGGGACATATGGGAAGGGAGTTCCGCCCGCGGTTGAGCAGTAGCCGATGGGATAGCCCCTGGTGTTGTAATGGTTCACGCAGACGTCCATGGCGAATCGCCCGGTGATTTCGCCCTGCTCGAAGAAATGCCGATCCCCGCCGCGCATGTAGAGCAGCCACGGGATAAGCTGCTGGTCGTATTGCAGGCCATCCATCCATCGATAAAGGCTTCTGGGCTGGTCGGCAGGCGGCGAACCCCAGCGCAACATGCCGAACCGCCACAGCCCGTAGTCATGGCACGAGAGCCAACGCGCGGATGACATCCGGCCGAGGAGATCCACCGCGCGTTCGATGTGGGGATATTTCTCCTTCGACGCGGGCATGATGCGAAAGCCCATGAACGGAACGCGCATCGCAGACTCCGGATGCTGCCGCACCACAACTGGATGCTGTGTGACCGAATTCATTAGAGACGGTGACCGTTTCGCCGCGCGGTCATAGAACAGAATCGTCAGCTCGTGAGTGCGGCTGGCTCCTTCAGCGGTATGCAGGTACCATCGCATCCTGGCACGCTCGTGGACGAAGTGCCCCACGTCAGCAGACCATTTGAAGCTCTTCCAGACCTTGTGGTGAAACAGCTCTGGTGGCATGAGCGCTTCGGGCGCAAAGGACATCGGCGGCCCCTGGCGCGGCCAGAAGCCCACTCGGATCGTGCCATCTTCTACTGCTATTTCGGTAGGGAACGTCTGCCAGGGATGGCGCAGGGCAACACTGACACCGCGGCCATCCGCGCCCTGGAGAGCGAACCATCCACCGAGTTGTCTCCCTTCCTTGACAGTCTTCCCTTCGGCCACCACGGCGAAGTGATCTCCTTTGTCCTGATACGCGGTGAGTTTGGAATCGCGTTTCCAGGGCATCTCCCACGCATCCGCCGTGGTATCTGAAAGTCCAAGACGGAGCGTTCCGCCATCCGGGAGGTCCGGCCTCAACGCCAGGGAAATGTCCCGCGCGCCGATCATGTAGTTCCTGATCATCCACGTGATGGTGTGGTAGATGCGAACGAAACTTTCGCCCTTGAAGAACTGGTAGCGAATGTCGAGTCTGGCCACCGGCTTGCCATCATCATCCGCGCCGTAGTCGTCGCGGTAATATCCCGTAGCCTTGACAACTGCCCGGAGTGGCGTTGCCTCTTCGAGAGCCAGCTTCCAGTCGCCGAGCGCGAGCCTTCGCGCGCCTTTCCCCACATGAAGCGCGAGGTTAAAGGACTCACCTGAAGGCTGGAGCATCGGCTTGTCGTTCAGCCGGATTTCATCGAACAGATTCGGAGAATTCTGAGAGATTCGCGCTTTCAACGGGCCGGTATCGACGAGTATCTCATCGTTCCGCTTCGCGGCGACGGGCTGGCCGGGAGGCGGGTCATGCTTCTTGCCGAGTTCGAAAAAGTATTTCCGGTCAGTGCTCGCCTTGAAGTGAAGAAGAAGCCACTTCACACGGGTCTTCTCCCGGTTCCACCATCCCGTGGCTTCGGCATCGAACAGAATCTCTCGTCCGCCATCATCGACAATGCGTCCGCCCGGCACATTGCTCAACCTGCCATCCGGAAAGACCATTCCCACCGCGACTGGAAATTCTTGAATCGCCTCTTTGCGCTCCTTCGGCTCCAGAATTTCCAGTGGAATCTTTCCCGGGTCCGCGCCCGCCACCTGTGCCTCCGCGAATCCAGAACTTCCCCACGCTACCAGCAGGGACGTCATCACAGACAGAGGTTGTATCTGCTTTGTTCTCATTCCGTGGTCCGCAAAAGTCCTGCGTTCTCGAGCTTCCACGTCGGGCCCCGAGTGCCGATCCAGTTGATCCACTCACCGGACTCACTGCGGAAGATGCCGAGGTTGAAGGGCACTCTGACGTTGGCCGCGAAAGTGACGCCGAGGGCCTTCAGAGGGATGGACCATTCGCCCTGCCAGCCAGCCTTGCCGATGAAGGCGCGGAAACGAAGGGATTTGCCGAGCGCTTTCGACGCGGCCTCAGGCGTACCGGCTTCTGTGCTGCTTCGGTAGGCTCCGCCGGCGAACCCTCGCACGACCCAGACCACGGGTTTGCCACTTGGAGTCTTGCCGCGGATGCAGACCTCGGCGCCATCGTCTTTGCGCCACTCACTGCCGCGGGTGACGCGGGAGGCCGGGATGGACATGTGGACGAACAGGCTCTTGCCGTCGGTCGCGATGTGTGCATCGCAAGCCTTGCCCGATATCGGCACGCCGCCGGGCGTCTGCTTCATTACGAGAGCCTCGCCCGGCCATTCGCCTTCACTCGCCCGGCCGTCGATGACCGGCGCTTTCGTGGTACGGGCGGATTGGGCGATGGGTCTGGGCTGCGACTTGGCTGACGACTTCGGGTTCCGGAATATGAGCCGGCCTCCCCGTGCCAGATCCCACGTCTCGCCGAGCGTGCCCGCAAACTGGATGAACCCTTTGTTTTCGCTGCGATAGACGGTGACGTTGATGGGCAGGGGCATCCGGTCCGCCGGAATGAAACGCAGCGCCGCGAAAGGAATGCGCCACTCGCATTGCCAGACTTTTTTGTCAGTTCCGGCGGCATAGCCTGCCGCCTTGCGCAAAGCGTCTGCATCGCCTGCTGTTGCCCCGGCGGCGGTGAGGCTCTCAAGTGTGCCGTCAGCAAACCCTCTGAGGACGTAGGCCACCGGCTTGCCATCGGCGAGTTTGCCCTGCACCGCGATCTCCACGCCTTCGTCTGTACCCCATGTGTGGCCGAGCTTGCGATCTTCGGGGAACATGCTGACGACC
Organism: Planctomycetota bacterium; assembly: GCA_030740295.1. Next base: position 12,662 of record JASLXP010000039.1, on the reverse strand, counting down.
GACAGGCCGACATAGAACGCGGCCGTGTCCGCGGCGAACTTGACCATGATTGGAGCGCCGCGAGCGCGGCGCTGGTCGGGGCATTCGCTGAGGCTCCGGCCCCCGGGCGGCCACTCCTCGCCGTTCAGTTTGCCGTCGAGCACGGGCGGTTTAGTGAGGAAACCCGCGTTCGCGTAGAGCGGCTTGTTGCGCGGGGTATGGCGGGGCCTCGGCATCGCGTCTGAGATGGCTGGCGTGACTGCTCCAGTCTGTACGATCAGGTTGCCCTTCCATTCGGTTACCGCGTCCGGGTCGTTGATTTTCAGCGCGCCGTCGAGTTGGAACGTGTTGCCGATGAACTTGAGTCCCGCACAGCGACTGGTTCCCAGGCTCATGCCGCCGGCATTGATGAACACGTTATCGCGGATGGCGCAGTTGAGCGTCATGTGGTTCTGGTTTGGCCGCTCGACCCCAATGGACACGTTCTTCTCCACGATGCAGTCGCGGCATTTCTCGTCAAGGTAGTAGGACGATACGCCGTAGCCCTTGCCGACTTTGACGATGTCGCGGGCGACATTTCGCCGGACGATGTTGCCCTTCGCGCCGCTCACGTAGATGGCCGCGCCGTCTTGCAGCACCTGCATGCAGCGGTAGATCAGGTTCTCCTCGATGATCGTGCCCGTGCCGCCGATAGCCATGGCGGAGTAGGGAGTATCGTGGATTTCGTTGCGCCGGATGACGTAGGTCCCTTCGCGGCCGCTGGCGGACAGGCCGATCGCACTGGGGTAGAGTATGCCGACGTGATGGATGCGGTTGCCTTCGATCCGGCCGGTGCCCCCGCCCCCACGGAGTCCTCCAGCGCCGAGATGGTGCAAGTGGCAATCCTCGATCCGCAGATCGCGGCTGCCCCACTCGCGGATCGCGTGCCCGGCCGTATTCGTAATCTCCACGTTGGCGATCACCACGCGCTCGCCCCAGGCCGCGTGCAGCGCTCCGCGGTATCGGCTCGCACCGAAGCCGCCGGCCTTGCACGGCGTTGTCGTTGTCGTGAGCGTCAGGGACTTCAGCGCGATGTCCGGTACCGGCTTGCTCTTGATGCCGCGCAGTTCCAGAATCGTCTCGACCCGTGGCGCAACTGCGATGGCTTTGCTCATGTCCTCGCCCGGCAGGGGCCAATACACAATCTGGCCGGCATCGCGGTCCAGATACCACTGCCCGGGCTTCTTCATGCCTTCCCGCACGTTCCAGAGGACGTATGTGCGCTTGCCGAATGCGCCGGGCGGGTGGCCGCAAGGCGAAGAGAAAGTCAGCGTGCGCGTGGCCGGGTTGTGCAATTTGACGCCGACCATGGACTCGTCCCACATGTGGTACACGGTCACCTCCGCGTTGCGCACGCTCAGCCATGGGCCAAGGTCACCCGCACGGTACTGCATCGTGGTGCGTTCTTCCTGCGTCGGTTTGCGCTCCCAACCGCCGCCGGCAGTGCTCATCCATCGCACGGGGAAGCGCGTCTCGTGCGTGAAGCGCCCAGTCTCCGGCAGACGTGCTCGCGGGCAGAGACGGTCGTTGACTACGAGAGCGCGGAAGTCCCACTTGCCGGTCTTCACTTCCGGCGCGTCCGCCACCCAGAAGCGCTCTCCGTCTCTGCGCCAACTGGTGATGCGCTGGCCCCCGTAAACAATGGTCTTGCCCTGGCCCGCGCCCTCGATGGTCAGGCCCGCGTCGTTGGCATCGAGCACGAGCGTCTGCCTGACATAGTACCGCCCCGAGGCGAGCTGGATGCGCCGAGGCTTGCCCACGTGCTTGCGGCTTGCCACGAGCGCCGCGGGGATGGTCGCCATGGGGCCGTCCCCGCGGACCGGCTCAGCGCGCCGACCCGACCATGCGTCGTCGCCATTCGGGGATACGTGCCAGGTCATGGTCTGCGGCTCCGCGAATGACATGCTGGCGCTTACTGCCAGCGCCCACGCGGTCAGCTTCAAATTGGGGTTGATTCGCATCGGTCCTTCGCTTGGGGTTGGCCGGTCGGGCCTCGACTTCGTTCTGCCGGCCCGCATATCTCGCCGAAAAGCTACACAGCGAGGCCGACCATGGTCAACCACTTCCACTGTTGCCTACAGACTTTGGAAGCCAGGTTCCGACAACCACCGCGAACGGCATTAGGGCAAGAATCGAGTTCCGCGCTCAAACTTCGTATATTGGCGATCCACCCAACGGTCTCAAAATGAGGTTGATGGACTCATATCTAAAGGAGCAAACAGTCGTGATAAAGCACAGGGCCATTGCAGCGTTCCTCAGCATTCTGGCGACTTCAGCTATGGCCAGGGAGAGTGTGTGGATCGAGGGCGAGGATGCCGTGAAGCACAGCTTCGTCCGGCACAACTGGTACGACAGAGTCAAGAAGGACATGCTCTCGGGCAATGACTGGCTGTCGCATTACTCCGACCGGGGGCCGGGTGAGGCGCAGTACTCGTTCACCGCAAAGGAAGGGGGCAAGTATTCGTTTTGGGTGCGATGCAACCCTGTGCAGGCGCAACAGGACTACAAACTGGATGACGGCGAGTGGACTCCCATGCCCTTTGATGACGTACGGGAGCGGCAGAATCTGGTGAAGGCGCTCGACCATCGGTTCATCTGCTGGATCAAGGCCGGGAAAGTTGAACTGACTCCGGGCAAGCACGTTCTGCGGATCCGGATGCGCGGCAAAATTAACAACTCCGGCGGCATCGACTGCTTGTGCCTGATCAACTACCCGTGGGCGCCCACGGGCGTCCGCCAGCCTGGCGCGGCTGCGGCAGGAACTGAGCCAACAGGTCCTCAGCCGGACCACATGGCTGTCGATGGCGTTGGCGAGTACCTCTGGGTCGAGGGGGAACGCCCGACCAGGCACAGTTTTGTCAAACACAGGTGGTATCACGCGGTGAAGAAGGACATGCTGTCCGGCGAAGACTGGCTGTCGCACTACACCGGGAAAGGGTCGGGAGAGGCCGAATGGAGGATCGAACTGGAGCAGGGCGGGGCCTACACTTGGTGGGTCCGCTGCAATCCGGTACGAGCACGCCAGGACTTCAGCATCGACGGCAGCGAGTGGAAGCCGTGCGACTTCAGCGATGCGCGCGGCCGGCAGAATCTGGTGGACAAGCTCGACCATCGTTTCATTACTTGGATCAAGCTCGGCAAGTTCGACCTCAAGCCGGGCGAGCATACGATCAAAATCCGGATGCGCGGAGAGATTCAGAATTCCGGCGGTATCGACTGCATGTGCCTCACCAACCTGCCGTGGGCGCCGTCAGGCACCCGCAAGCCAGTCCTCGGGGGGAAGGCGGCGGTGGTTAAGGCAGATACCTGGTTCCCGTTCCTGCCCGATGATGACGAGTTCAGCCCGGCGTCGATCATCGACATGAGCAAGCTGCTGCACACGCCGGCCGGTAAGCACGGTTTCCTTCAGCGGGACGGCCAGCGCCTCGTCTTTGAAAAGCAGGGGCAACCGGTGAAGTTCTGGGGCATGGTCGCCGGAATGTGCCGCTCTGCGGGCCTGCGCGACCAGCAGGCACGGTTCTACGCGAAGCACGGGATCAACATGGTGCGCCAGCACCCCGTTGAGAGTGTGATTGGCGTCTTGACCAAGGACCCACGGACAGGTAAGCGCAGCTTCGATCCGCAGAAGCTCGACACATGGGACAAGTGGTTTGCCACGCTCAAGAAGCACGGCATCTACATGACATGGTCCTGCTTCTACCCACATGCCATCACCCCGGACGACGGATATCCCGCGGATCTCTACGCGGAGTTGCCCGGTCGCCGGGGGGGCAAGAGCACTTCAGGCGTGGTCAACCTCATGCCGCAGCTCCAGGACGCGGAGTGGGAGTGGCTCAAGACGCTGTTGCTGCACAAGAACCCGCATACGGGACTGCGCTATATCGATGACCCGGCGCTCGCCATCGTCGAAGTGCACAACGAAGACTGCCTGTTCTGGCATGCGCCCCTCAACACTCTCTCCGCGGGTCAGAAGATGCCCAGGCACACGGCCGTCCTCAAACGCATGTGGATGGAGTGGGCGAAGAAGCGGTACGGCGATGACGCCAACCTTCGGAAGGCGTGGGGAACGGGAATGCGCAATGGGGACTCAGTGAATAACCCATCCATGGCCATCTACGGCGCGTGGGAGATGGGGGCGGGAGGCCGGACCGTGAACAAGAGGGTCTACATTCAGGACCGAAAGCGCATGGGCGACTTCATTCGTTTCCTGGCAGAGACCCAGCGGGCCACTTTCGCGCGCCGCAGGAGCCGGCTCCATGAGCTCGGCTACCGGGGCCTGACTATCTCGACTGCGTGGAAGGTCGGCGGCCCCGCGGCCGGCGCGGCCAACATCTGGTGTGATGACGCGATGGACGTGATCTCGCGGCACAACTACTTCGGCGGCGGCGCCGGGGGGCATGGCATAAAAAAGGGCCGAGTCAACAACGATGCGCACGTGTCGCAGCCCGGCTCACACATCCTGTCGAGCGGGTTCTGGCAAGTCGAGGACAAGCCGTTCGTCATGACCGAGTGGACTCAGTTGCCGCCCAACCAGTGGAAGGCCGAGGTCGCGCCTCTGTTTGCATTCTACAATCTCGGGCTCCAGGGATGGGACAACTCGTATCATTTTGCCGGCTCGATGCCTCGCATGGGCAGCGGCTGGCCCAACATGAACTCGTACGTCAGCGAAACGCCGCACTACTTTGGTCAATTCCCCGCGCTGGCGTTCGCGATCCATAAGGGCCACATCAGAGAGGCGCCGACAGCGGCCGCGCGCAGGCTCCCCCTCGAAAAGATCTTCCAGGGCTTCGACGCGCTGAGTCAGGACTTCACCGGCGGTGGGTACGACCAGAAGGAGCTGAAGGGCAAGCTCGAAACGCCCAAAGAAGTGCTGGCCATCGGGCGCGTAACCGTCAAGGTAGCCGATGGGCAAGAGCCGTCATTCAAGGCTGACTGGGACAAGTACTGGGATCGCGAGCGCAAGGTCGTCACGAGCATGACTGGCGAGCTGGTGTGGGACTACGGCCAGCGCGTGGTCCTGCTCAAGGCGCCCAGAACACAGGCTGTCATCGGCTTTGCCGGAGGGAGAACTTACGACCTCCCGGGCCTGTCAATCGAGGTGAAGACCGAATTCGTGAGCTTGATCTTCACACCGCTGGATGACGAGCCGTTGATCGATTCGAAGCACATCCTGATCACAGCCCTGGCGCAGGACAAGCAGACCGGCGTGGTCTACAGCCCGAGCGGTACTCAGTTGCTCGAAGTGGGAACTCCCCCGCTGCTTCTCGAACCGGTCCAGGCGAAGATCACACTGAAAGGCGCCCCCCCGACCTCTGTGAAGGTGGTCGACATATATGGCATCCCCACGGCCAAGAGTGTGCCCTCCGAAGGAAACACATTCGGCATCGACGGAACTTTCCAGACCTACTACTACCAGGTGAAGCGGTAAGGGTGAGGCGACAATCAGTGAGTGCCAGCACCTTCATCTGCAGCAGACAAGGACCGTCCGTGCGCGACGGTGGTGGACATTCTGTCCCTGGATACGTGCCCGGCAGTTGAAGGTCCGGAAAGAATACGGTACTGCATTTTGTCGCAGCCTTCGGTCTGCACAGGGAAATCTGTCCTCACTTACCTGAGGCCGCATCATTCCTGAGAGAGCCATGATTCCATGAAATCATTTCGTGCTGTCGGTGCGGTCCTGCTCGCACTCCAAGCCGTCTGGTGTCAGAGCGTCACCTTCCATTCCCCGGTGATCTCGCAGAATATGAAAGACACAAGCCGGTTCGGTGTCATTTGGGAGACGCCGCGGTCCGCCTGGATGCCGAAATGCCAGACGAAGCCCAACATCGACGGGCGACTTGATGATGATTGCTGGAAGGGTTCGGCGCGGCTTACGGGATTTGTCAGCGGGGGCGCGAACGCGGCTCGGCCTTACCGTAACACGGTACGCCTTTGCTACGACAACGACAGCTTCTATCTGGGTTGTGAGTTCGGTGAGCCGCATCCGGAGAAGATCACCGCGGGCGTCAAAGAGCACAACCTCGTTCAGATATGGACAGACGACTGCGTCGAGCTGCACATCGAAGTCGACGGCCAGGATCTGCACGTGCCGAACTATCGCGGTAAGCCCACGTGGTTTCAGTTCATCACCAACACGGCCGCCGCGCGTTTCACCCAGCTTGCCTGCGCAAGGAGACCGGGCTCGCACCGCTATCATCCACAGCTCATCCACGAACAATGGCAGTCAAGTGCCTCAACAGGCAAGAACGCCTTCACCATTGAGATCGCCGTGCCCTGGAAGCTGCTTCACATCACGCCGATAGAGGGAAAGTCGTTTCGAATGAATGTGGGACGGAACAAGCCGTACAACCCGGAAAGCTGGAATACCAATGCTTACCATCGGCCGGACCGGTTCGGGACGGTCTTTTTTGGCAGGAAGAATCAGAGCGGCGTGGAGATTCGCTCGGCCGAGCTCAATTGCGCCGGAAAGGAATGGTCCGTTGCAGTGGAAGCCGTGGCCGTGAATGAGCCGCAGATGGTGACAATGGCGACGACTCTGAAACAGCGCGATACCGTCCTCCAATCCATCAAGAGCCAGCCGGTCACCATCACGTCCACACCGGGTGCCGTGGCCGTTTCGTTGCCCGTGAAGAAGCCCGGCGATTACGATGTTCAGGTGGAGGTGTTTTCCGAGGGAAAACTTGTCGCCCGTGGCCATGCGAAGGGCAGGCAGAAGCCTCTCATTGAACGTTTCTTCCTCTTCCGGAGCGACCTCAACGCTGGTGAAGAGGTCGTGAGAGGCTACTTCCGCCTCGCCGCGTTGCCACGCGACAGCAGACTCTCCGCGACGTTCGAGCTTCGAGACAGAAGGGGTCTTCTTGCGAAGTCGAAGCCCATCCCCGTCAGAGCTGCTGAGGCGCAATTTGACTTCGCGGTCCCGCCGCTTGCAGCGGGCAGGCCGACGTTTCAGTTGATCATCGCGAACGACAGGGGAGAAGTGATTGGCAGTTTCACGCGAAAGCTCGGAGTCAGACAGTACAGCGCGGCCGCCCGCGAGCGGATTCACTTTCACATCGATGAGCCTGCGGGTGTCGCTCGAACGAACTGGCCACTCACCGCTGGGATTCCCTTTGGGCAGGGCATGATGCGCGTCGACGATGCTGCAAAAAGGAGTCGCATCCTTGATGCGGCGGGGAAGGTACTGCCCTGCCAGACCAGGGTCCTGGCCACATGGACTGATGCGCGACAGTTCGCTCGATGGGTGCTCTTTGATTTTCAGGGGGACCTCGCTGCCGGCAAAGGCGGCGATTTCTTCGTCGAGTTTGGGTCGGATGTTTCGCGCTCCGCGCCGGAAGATGATCTGGTCGACGAGCCTCTGGATGGAGGTCTGGTTGTCGATACAGGGCCGTTGCGGATGAGCCTCGATGATGAACTGCCGATCTTCTTCGGCAGCGTTTCTGTGAACGGAAAACAAGTAACCAGACGCAACGGTGAAGGCGAGTTGTATCTCAAGCTGGGCGATCCTTCTTTGAATGCAAAGCTCTTGCCCCGCCAGTATGAATACAAGCTGGATCGATCCACCAGGACGTTTCTTGCCGAGCTTTCCACAAAGGACTACAGGCTCGAAGTAGAGACTGCCGGGCCAATCCGCTCCGTTATAAAGGCCACTGGCTGGTACGCGACCCAAGACGGTTCCAGACTGTTCAAATATCTCCTGCGCCTCTACGTTTACCGTGGACATTCGATGATTCACGGTTTCCACACATTCATCTCAACGGAAGCCGAACAGTACGTTGACTCCATGGGACTGAGAGTGCAGTGCATTGGGCGACTACAGAAAACGACCTTCGGGACAGGGCCCCGCTCAACGTTCACCGCCCTGATGCCGAATTCGGCCGAGCAGGTCGCTCTGATACAGCCATCATCCGAGTACTTTCGCATCCTGGAATATCCCAGAGGCGACAACTCGCCCTGGGGGGCACAGCTTGCTTCGGGACGCCGGGCAGCGGGATGGTGCGACGCAGCCCTGGGTAACACCAACGTGCTGCTGGGTGCGAAGAACTTGTGGCAGGAGTTCCCAAAAGAACTGTCAGTCAACAGCGATGGCTCATTCGAACTGGGCTTCGTTGGGATGCGAAGCCCGGCACACCTCGACCTGCGCAGCCTGCCCTTCGGGAAAGAGGAACAGGCCGTCGGCAGTTCCCAGGGCGTCGCCAAGACGACCCGCTTCGTCCTCGACTTCCACGCGCCGGATGCGTCAACGGAAGCCACCGCCTCTCGCGCACGAGCGGCTCTATCGGACCTCGCCGTTTGGATTGACCCCGAATGGGTGCAGAGAGCCGATCCTTTCTGGGCGCCCGTCGCGCGCTGCACGCCGGAGTCGGATGACCCTTTGAAACGCGCATACGCAAACCACGTCCGCATGTATTCGCCCAACCAGGAACAACGTCCGGAAGTCGTGCATGGTCTGCCAATTTACGGGATTCTCAATTACGGCGACCGGGTCCACGGCATGGCCACCCGCGGCTGGTTCAACAATGAAGACTACTTCCTGCCGTATCAGGAATGGATTGCCTTTCTGGCGACGGGCCAACGGGGGATGTTTGACGCGGTAACGGCATTCACGCGCCATCTCATCGATATCGACACGCTCAACTACACCACCCGGACGCCCGGCCGACTCGGCCTCCAATCCCGCCATCGTCGGCTGCACTGGGGCCAGCCGAGCGCCATCACCCATTCCTATCTGGACCAGTCGCTTCTTTATTATTACCTGACTGGTTACGAGCGCGGGGCAGACCACGCGGAGCTCATCCGGAGCGGGCAGAGCATATGGGACTGGTGGCCGGCGGAAGGTTGGTATTCAAAAGAAAACACATCCGGTGCGGTCAGCCGGGACTTTGGTGTGAATCTCCGAATCCTGATGAACGCTTATCGCCACTGCTGGGATCCAGTTCTCCTCGTGCGCGCCCATGAATTGTGGGAGCGTTACGCCATCGGTTTCACTCCTGAAGGCTACCACCGGGCGGGGTATTTTAATGTCCGCCGACCAGCAGAGCTTTACACCCGTTACACCGCGGACCCTCCCGCTGTCGAGGCCGTCCTCCGGTCCGACGAACTTTGCCCCACGTTATCCGAGGAGTTAGGACAGCCCCAGAAGCTCGAGACCTGGCTTGGCCAGGCACACAGGGCGCTCTCGAACGCTCACAAGATCATCGACGTGCCGCCATGGGCCATTCAGTTCGGAGCGGAATCGTCCGGCCTGGATAGCGTCCTGGCTCTCGGCGCGAGAGAGAAAGCGAAACGAGATGGCAGAGAGGTAGAGCCGGGCGTGGAGGGTGTGCTCAAATTCAGCGGAACTTGGGACATTGTTTTTCTTGAGGACCATGACAGAGAACATGACGTGGAGGTGAAGATTAACAAGGGAGGCGATGCGACCGACGCCGCGGCCACGCTTTTCGATCCAGCGGGGAAAGTCGTGTTTACGAAGCCCTTCAACACCAAAGACCTGCCAATCATGACCCATGGCGTTATTCTGAAACTGAAAATCCCACAGGACGGTGTCACTGGCCACTACCTGCTGCGCCTCGAAAGACTGAGCGGCGCCTATATGCGCTGTTGGCTGTCCAAAGGCCCCAAGAAACGCGTCTACCTGATCGATCCGAAAAGTTTCAATCTCGGCTCCTTTTACGGTGGGCGGTTCTGGTTTTACGTTCCCAAAGGGACAAACGGTTTCCGCATCGGCGCCCGGCCGAGCAATCGCGCCGCACGATTCGGCTTTGCGGTTTACGATGGCGGGAATCGAATCGTGGATTCCAAGGCATGGTACTTTCACTGGAGGAGAGAGACGCCCAACACACACTGGCTCGACATCAAAGCCCCTGAAAACGCGCAAGGCGCCTGGTGGAGCATCCCTTACACGTGCCGCAAAGACATAATCTTCTCGTGGCCAAAGGAACTTCCTCCGTATCTTTCTGATTCACCTTCCGCCGGTTTCATTCCCGACGAGGGTTACCTCAAACGCATGCAATCGAACAAAGGAGAAAAGTAGTCCATGAAGATCACCGAGATTCAGACCATTCCCATTGGAAACGCTCGCCTTGTGCGTGTCCTCACGGACGAGGGCATCGAGGGGATCGGCGAAGTCGCGCATGATTGTCATCCGGCGACGGTTGCCTTTGCCATTCGCCAGATGCCGCTCGTGGGCACGGATCCCCGGCGAATCGAAGAATTCTGGCTGCGGATGTATGAAAGAACTTTCTGGCGCGGCGGCTCGATCCATACCAGTGCGATCAGCGGCGTCGAGCATGCTCTCTGGGACATCAAGGCGAAGGCCCTTGGAGTGCCAGTGAATCACCTTGTGGGCGGGCCAATGCGGGAAAGCGTGAAGGTCTACACCCATTTTGGCGCACGCAGCGGCGCGCCCGAAGAATATGCCGCCTCAGCCGTCACAGCGGTCGAGATGGGTTTCCGCGCTCTCAAAGCCGACCCGTTCCAGCCGGAGAATTTCGGCTTGGATGCCGCCGCCATGCGAGCGGCCACAGACCGGATACGCAGGACGCGTGAAGCGGTCGGGGACGACGTGGACATTCTGATCGAGTGTCATGGCCTCTTGAACGCAAGCACGGCTATCCGTGTCGGCAAGATGCTCGAAGAATTCTCTCCGCTGTTTTATGAAGAATCCGTTCCGCCTGAGAACGTAGACGAAATGGCCAAGGTTGCGGCCGCGGTAGACATCCCCCTCGCCACGGGCGAACGGCTCTATACGCGCTATGCGTTCAGAGAAGTCCTGGAGAAGCAGATTGTCGCTTACATCCAGCCGGACCTCTGTCATTGTGGCGGATTCAACGAAGGCCGGAAAATCGCAGCCATGGCCGAGCCTTATCACGTCAAAGTCTGCCCACACAATCCAAACGGCCCCATCTCCACACTGGTTGGGGCACACTTCGGCGCATGCACGGCAAACTTTGAGATGCTGGAAATGATGCGGCCCGATTCCCCGCGAGCGGACCTGTCCCCACTTTTCGATCAGATGCCCGCGCCCGAGGATGGATTCCTTGAAGTCCCCGACCGGCCAGGCTGGGGGGTCGAACTCACCAAAGACTTCTTGAGCAAATTTCCGCCGGAAGATTAACTGGCCAGTCTCGAGGAGAAAAGATTGCCTCGCTTTTTCCTGACGTCTAAGCTCAGAGAGTGCGACCAGTCACGAGCGGATTAAAAGGAAAGTAAATCTCGAAGCAGCGACTGACTCCAATTTTTAACGCCAGGAAGCAGTTCTCTGGAGCGCTCTGGTTAGGCGATCGCTCAGATCAAACATCAAGACCTTGTCCTTCTGAGAAATGCCTGACACTCCTGAATCCTTTCGCGCAGGGCAGCCTTCACGTCTCGACCGGAAAGGAGACCAGGTATGGGTCGCTTTGATTTCGGTATGTACTTGGCGATGCGGTCGGGGAACATCGGCCTGATGGCCACGTTGCGAAAGGCAATCTCTAGCTCACTGTCCCAAAGGAACTCAGCCCTGAGAACTGTATAGCCTTTCGGTAGTCTTTTCGATTGGGCGTCCCTGATTTCTCCGAAGCGATATGAGACCAATGGTAGTGACCGATAGTCGGAATGAATATTTAACCACTCAACATCCTTGAAGGTGACTTCATATCGGAAGTGGTCTCTATCAATCTCGTCGTTTTTGCTTTCGTCAAGAATGTAACGCGCGTAGCTTTCAGCTTGATTGCTACAAAGAACCACTGTGATCGAACGCCTCTTGGGTAAATATGACCAATCGCAGACTTCACTGTCATGAAAGAAATTCAGCGCGAAATAGCGAATAAGTTCCCTTTTGCGAATAGTGGATTCCTGTTTTAGCAAATGCCTGCAGTACGCTATCTGGGCCCGGTAAAGACGGACAAAGGTGTTTCCCAAGTCCAGGTCCGTGAAGAAGCGTAATTTCATTTAATGTGTTGCTCACGGAGTGGTACTAATCTTCGCCTAACGGCTGAGATAAACAGCTTGCACGAGCTCCGCCCGAAGAAAAGTTGAATACAAAATCATAGCGGAGGTATGCCTTCAGTCACGGTGTTCGTTCAAGACGGAGTCTGTCCGCCGGGTAGAACCGGGGGAGCTACCCCCCACAGATCCGGACGTGAGCAATTAACTCATCCGGTTCCTCGGTCGTCAAGGGTTTTAGTCTTGTCGAAGCGTTCGGCACTTCTGCCTTGGCCGCATCTCTATGCTGTCCTGCGGGTGGTTCAGCCCGCAGCATTGCGTTGGATTTCTGATAAGACGGTTGGTGAGCTCATTGTCTCTCTCGTCGTTCTTTCCTCCGCTGCGAGATGCCCGGTTTTGCCTTTCCTCCAGCGGGTCGCTTGGACGTCACTTCCCCGCCTTCAAGGTAATATGCAAAACTGCGACTGCCGGAAGCCCTTTTCAGGTCGCTCGCTTTTTACACTTGCTCCCCGATACCGATGCTGCAGACCCCGTTTTTGTGTTCCCTTGCGGGCTCGCAACCAAGGCAGGTCTGTTGCCGACTGGCTGCGCCGGGACTTTTCTGGTTTTCCCAGGTTGGTGTCCTGAAACCGCAAATACTAATTCAGCTCGGAGACAACCGGCTCTCCCGAGTTCCCGAGTCACCCCTTCGAACGCATGCCCCGCTCTCGGACCACGGTGGT
>JASLXP010000038.1 GCA_030740295.1 Planctomycetota bacterium | reverse complement strand
GGGACCTTGTAGACCAGGGCCTCTCCTCCAGCTTCTTTGCACATGGCGCGGGTTTCATTGGCTGCGTCATCGTTATTCAAATACGTGAAGGCAACCCTCGCCCCCTCCGCGGTGAACTTGCAGCACAGAGCGCGGCCCAGTCCCCTCGACCCGCCAGTGATAAGAGCGCATCTGCCTTCCAGAATCTGCTCCGGGTTCTCTGTCATGAAGCTGTCTCCAAATTCGGCTTATCCGTGGGGCTGAAACTGCGCCGCAGGAACTCCGCGGTGATGACCAGGAACCACAGTTCAGCGGTCTCGTGACCCAGAGACCCCATCAAGACATTCTTCGTGGCAGGATAGAGGAGAATTTCCAAGTAGGTGTAAGCCAATATTCCGAACGCGAAAACGGTCAGTCGGAGGCCAAGCACCTCGCGCTGTGTCCTCAGAAGAAATATGCCTGCCAGCGCAAGTGTCAGCGCAATCGCGGGGAGAATCCGAAACTCGATGACAAACATGCTCGAAGGCAGGTAATAGGCGATGCCCGATCGATCGTACGACGCAAAATTGGCCGCCAGCCAGGGATCAACCACCGTATCAAACCAGACGTTCACAGACTCGAACGGAAGGATGAACTGTCTCGTATTGGCAACCATCCGCTCGGTGGGGACGAAAAATGGCAATACGCCGGCAAGAACGACAAAACTCGCAAAGAGCAGAGCCACGAGGAGGAACTTGCATCCCTCCTTTTCACGGAAAGTGCATCCCTGGCAGATCCGATTTACCACGCACCCACGCTCACCGTAGCGGATGATTTTCCGGTCGAGGTAAATGTACGCGCCCAAGGCAAACAGCGCGGTCCCCGTTCCGGACACGACGGAGTGCATCGCTGCGAGCACTGAAGATGACCGCAGCAGGATGTAGACCTCGATCCCGCAAGTGAATTCGCCAACGAAGAACAGGACCAGGGACCACCAGAGAAGCTTGATCTCCGGCACGTGTTCCTGAGGTAGCAGGATCCACAGCCGTTTCGGCGGTTCTTCGTAAGTGGCCCGGTAGAGCCTGAGGACCATCCGCGCGCCCAGGAACATGACCATGACCTTGACAACGAGAACGGTGAACAAGGCTATGATTGTTGCTCCCAGATCCATGCGTTGTGTTTCTCGTTAAGCTGGCTACGCACAGCGCGCAGAAGTTCAGCAGTAAATCTCTAATCGAGATTACGATATCGACAAAGGTCACAGGTCCAATCCGGTTTCGGCCCTTCCTTCAGGCCCAGCAAAACGGGGATCTTTGTCCCTGTAGAACATGTTGTAAGCACAGCCGGGCATCAGACGCCCATCCGGAAGTGCGTAGTGGGTGCAGCATTTCCTGATTCGATCTACTTCGAAGGTGTGTTCATCCATGAATGCGTGAATGAAGATTGTCTTTACCACACCTTCTCCAATGTGCATTCGCTCCTCCAACTCGAGAACCCGGTCCGGAGGATACATCAGACGGATCAGCCGCTTCAGGGTGAGCAGGATCTCGTTGGAGTCCGGAACCTGGCCGCTACCGGACCACAGGCAATCGATGGATTCCCCGATGGCGTCTTCGAGGGATTCGTCGGGACGGATCGCGCCTCGGTTTGATATGGCGTCCATGTAATTGTCAAAATCGATGAAACGGGGGAAAGGGATATATCCGGTATCCGTCTTGAGCAGATATGTAAGCCCGAAGCACGAGGGATGGGAGCAGGGGAGCGGATAGAAATCGCTTTTCTTCAGCATCCCTTCCGTCTGTTCCTCGCAGCAACGGACGATGTCCGGGATGGTGATCACATCGAGGGGATCGTGCGGGGCGAAATGGGAGCCGCCATACCCGGTGTAAGCGGCAGGCTGAAACATCAGAGAAAGAATGAAATCGTTTTCGAAAAGCAGCTTGATGCATTCCCCGATGTTCCCGTCGTTCACGCCCTTGGCTACAGTCGAGACAATCGTCGTTCGGACCCCGGCTTTCTCCAGATTCGCCAAGGCGCGGCGCTTGAGTCCCTCGTGATCGCCTCCGCCGCGGAGAACCCGAAGCTCCGGGTTACTGAGCGCATCGAGTTGCAGGTTGACGTAGACCTTCCGCCGTGCCAGCTCCCGGCAGAAATCCATGCTGCCGGCAATCTTCAGCCCGTTCGTGGAGATCGAGATTCGGGCGATCTGCGGGCACTTCGCAATGTCGAGGAATTCGAGGAAGTCGGGATGCATCGTTGGCTCGCCGCCGGAGAGGTTCACCGTGTCCAGGCTGCCCTCTTTCTCGATGAGGCCGTCGATGACATCCCTGAACTCTACCCGGGTCATGTTGTAGTTGTTGCGGTTCTGCACGATGCAGATGGGACACTCCAGGTTGCAGTGGTTCGTAATCTCGATAATGGGCAGACAACTGTGCTGCTCGTGGTCGGGGCAGAGCCCGCAGTCTTGTGGGCAGCCCATGGCAAGCTCCGTCGAGTGTTTGAGGGGAACCGAGCCCGGCTTGATGTAAGTCTGCGATTTCAGAAACCACTCGGCATCGCCGGAGATGATGGCCTCTGATGCGCCATGAACGGGGCACTGCTTACGCATGTAGACCTTCCCGTCGCGTATGATGCGCGTTCCATCAACAAGCCCGCGGCAGTGGGGGCACATCCCTTTGGTAAAAGAATGGAACACCTCGCGGGACCTCACGCCTGGCGTCGCGATGAAATCCTGATTCGCGACAGGCAAGGTCATTCCCGTGCTCATGTATAAGCTCCTGCTTCTCTTTAAGAGGGTTTGAAGTTAAGGACCGGCAGAGGAACTCTCTCAGCTTCCTTCTCACGAAAACTCTTCGTTCGAGATTCTTCCATTCGCTCCAGCATGTGTGGATCGGCGAAGCGCGCGTCTTCCTCGCGATAGAGTACGTTGTAGGAACAGGTGGGGATGTTCGATCCGTCGGTGCTCGGAACTCCCACGCAACATTTCATGACACGGGCAACATCGAAGC
>JASLXP010000037.1 GCA_030740295.1 Planctomycetota bacterium | reverse complement strand
CTATGGCGACGTTGGAGCCAACAACCCTGACTCCAGGATTCCAACGCCCGCGATGGATCGTGTTGCCGCCGAAGGCATACGCTTCACCGACGGACACTCGCCTTCTGCCGTCTGCACCCCGACCCGCTACGCTCTCCTGACCGGTCGGTACTGCTGGCGCACCCGACTCAAATCCGGTGTGCTCTGGGGCATCGATCCATCGCTCATGGATCCCAAGCGCTCCACCATCGCCAGCATGCTCAAAGCCAAAGGCTACCGCACGGCCTGCATCGGCAAGTGGCATCTGGGTATGGATTTCCGCGACAAGAACGGGAGACTGCTGAAGAACGACCGCAAACTGCAGGAGCAGCCCGGGATCGACCCCGTAGACTACTCCAAGCCTGTTGGCAACAGCCCGCTCACCTACGGCTTCCATGAGAGCTTCATCATCACTGGCTCACTCAACATGTACCCCTACGCCTACATCGACGGCGACCGGTTCACGCAGGCGGCCACCGACTTCAAACCGCGCACGGCACACAACATCACCATTATCAGCGGCGGCCCGAAAGCGCCGGACTTCGACTTCGAGGCCGTCATCGACACCTTCAACCGGCGCGCGGTCAAGTTCATCCGCGAATCCGCTGCCGCGAAGAAACCCTTCTTTCTCTATTTCCCGCTGACGTCGCCACACAAACCGGTCATTCCCAGCGCCAGGTTCAAAGGCAAGTCCGAGTACGGTATCTACGGCGACTTCGTGATTGAGACCGACGATGCCGTCGGCCAGATCCTCAAAGTCCTGGACGAGACCAAGCAGGCCGACAACACCATCGTCGTCGTGACCAGTGACAACGGCTCCTTCATGTTCCGCATCGACGAAGGCAAGCCGGACCATATCGAAGACTTCAGCGCCGTTGGCTATCACCCGAAGCACCATCAGTCCAACCATATCTGGCGCGGCACCAAGGCCGACATCTACGAAGGCGGTCACCGCGTTCCACTCTTGGTCCGCTGGCCTTCCAGCATAAAGGCCGGATCCGTAAGCGATCACACAACCACACTCACAGACTGGTACGCGACTATTTCAGAACTGGTGGATCACCGGATGACGGATGGCGAAGGCGAAGACAGCTTCTCACTGGTTCCGCTGCTGAAGGGCGACGGGACATGGCAGCGTGCCCCCGTCATCAACCACTCCATCAACGGCACCTTTGCCATCCGCGACGGCAGGTGGAAATTGATCGCGGGAAGTGGCTCAGGTGGCCGTCAAGCCCCTCGAGGCAAGCCTTTCGAGCGACCGTATCAACTCTATGATCTTACCGCCGATCCGTCGGAGAGGAACAACCTGATCCGTTTGAATCCACAGCTGGCAGAGGCGCTCGAGAAGAAGTTGGACGACATTCGTGATGCAGGGCGCAGTCGATGAACTGCCAGCAGTATGCTCCTAAACATAGATATCGAACAAGGCAGTGGAGCCAACGGCTGACGCCGCGGCTCACTTGGGACGGTCTGCCGGGAGGCGTAGGGTGTGGGATTCTCCGTTTCAATGAATCTCAGTGTTTCTTAGTGGAATTAAAGAGAACAGTTAGATTGAGGTGGTGATCCTCTGAACTTCTCTGAATCAGGATGGTGGGGTAGGATTCTCTCAGCGATGAAAACCCTACTCACAGTTTTGTTTTGTTTGAGTCTGCCTTTGATTGGAGCAGATAAGATATCTCTAACAAAGGAGGGCACGGCTCCGGATTTTGAGATTTCCTTTAACCAGAAAGAGCCAAGGGGACAGCACTTCGAAGCCGGAGCTCAGCCGATCGCGAAGCGTCTTGAGGATGGGGTTTTGGATCCAACCCGTGGCAGCATTTCGGTCTGGTTCCAACCGCGGTGGACGCGAGAAAGCACGCGGTCCCGGTTTGGAAAGCCAAGTTCGATCCTCCAAGGTTATTATCCGGGGCCTGCGATAGATCGTGCCTTTCGTAGGGATGAATGGCATCAACTGGTGACCACATGGAACGCGAATAGCGTGGTTAGGCATTACGTCGATGGCGAGTTGGTGGCGCGACACACGAAGCACGCTGACACGTTGCCCAAAGAGGCGCACGTGTGGCTGGGCGGGGCGACGATCTGGCAGATTACGGCTGCGGGGACGACGCCTCCTAAAGCGGCGCTCTGGCCGGTGGCGGTGAATGACTTTCGGCTCTTCAAGCAAACGCTTTCGCTGGATGAAATCCAAACCGATTATCTCGTGGGCGCGATCAGGAAAGGCCGGTTTACGCCTGGCCAAGTGGCCGGAAATCGCGTCACCGACTTTCGTCTTGGCGAGAAGAGAATCCTCGGAAGCCGCAACAAACCGATGTTCGGTTTTCCGTCGATGGGCTTGGATACACACGGTCACCTCTATCTGAAGTCCAAGTTCGGCGGCGAATACAATCATGGAAACCGCTGGAAACGATCGCGCGATGGAGGACGGACTTTTGAGGATGTCGATGCCGAGGCTTCGATCGCGATTACGAAGACGCTAAACGCCGTTCCCAACAAAGCCGGCACGCGCATCGCGCCGGACTTTCATTTGGTCAATGCCGGGAGCGTGTCCGATAAATCAGCGCTGAAATTGAAGGAAGGCGTGAAGCAGGGATGGCTGCGCGTGGTCGCAAAAGACGGCGGCGTCGCGCCGCCGGAAGCCATCATCGCAGAGCCGCCGTTTCCCACCGGCCAATTCAACATCGCGAGCTGGATGGTCTCGCCGCAGGTCGTCCCGGCGCTGGATGAGAACATGCTGACGCTGATGTTTCACATCAAAAAGGGCGTCACGCATTCGGCGACGCTCTGGCTGATGAAATCTTCCGACGGCGGGCGCACGTGGAAGGTGCTTTCCGAGGTATCGAAGCGCTCGCCGTTGTTCCGCGAAGGCTTGAACGAAGCAACCCTGATGCGTGGCGCCGACGGTGTTCTCACCTGCGTGGCTCGAACCGGATGGAGCCTTGTCATCATTCGCTCGAAGGACGACGGACGAACGTGGCTGCCGTGGAAATTCCTCGGTATCGATGGCGTCGCTCCGCAGGCAATCGAGCTGAAATCCGGCATGTCGCTCGTCACTTACGGCAGGCCGGATGTGAATCTGTTCGTGAGCCTCGATGAAAATTTTCAGCACTGGGACGCGCCCTTCCAGATCTACAACGCGAACCGAGCGCCGCATGAGTTTGTGGCGGACTGGCATCAGCACGGGACGTTTTACGTGGACTCCGTGGAGGTCGAACCTGGACGTCTGCTGTCGCTCTACGATACCGCCGGCGATTCCGGCGCTCCGGGGCAGCGGCCGCAAAACCGGCTCTGGTTGCAGGAAGCGTTCATCGACTCGGTGGCGCCATATCAGGACATGCGGAAGGAACGTCTGACTTTGGACAGCGACCGCCTCACGTTCGCTGGCGACTGGAGCCGCCGCTCGGAAATTTTTGCCACGACGCGATCTGATGACGCCGAGATTCGATTCAGCTTTGAAGGCACGGGATTGGTCGGCCAACTCACACTGATTCCCGACGGAGGCGATCTCGAAATCTGGATCGACGGCGAGCTGCGGCGCGTTCTCAAAACGGCGGCGTCGCACACGCATTGGCTGGCGCGGCGCGTGTTGGCGCGTGACTTGAAACCCGGCAGGCACGAGGCGCGGCTAGTGACGCGTTGCCCGGTTTCACCCCGGCCACTGCTGCCTTCAGCGCAGGAATTGATGCGGACGAGCCACATCGAGACAATCCGGGATAGTCGGGGCCGAACTCGGATCGTGCTCCATGCGCTGGAGGTGATCGATGAAAAAACCCGGAAGCCCAAGCCGACAAAAGCGATGCCGGAGGCCGCCGAGGAGATTCCGGATTCAACCGAAACGGCACACGCCAAAGACATTCTGTTTGAAGCCAGTTTTGATGGTCAAACGACGCCCGAAATCGCGCCGGAGACCGGCTTCCGGCATTCGTTTAAACGTCCGTCGGCTAACGACGCGGAACGCGATCAGCCCATCTTCACCGACGGACTTCGCGGAAAATCGCTGCGGTTGCGCGATAAAGGCGAAGCGGTTACGTGGTCGATGCTCGAGACGCCCGTTCCGCCCGAAGGCACGCTCTCGTTCTGGTTCCGTCCGCACTGGCCCAGTTACGAAAAAGGCCGCACCCAGGCGCGCAACCTGCTTAACACTTCGGCCTTCACTTCGATCCGCAAATGGCCGCGGCACTTTGCCTCCTTCGCTTGTTCAGCCCCCCACATTCGCGGTCGTCACGCGGCCCCGTGGGGGCGGTTTTGGAAATCGGAGACTTGGCACCACAACGTCGTTACGTGGTCGCGCGACCACACCCAGAAATTTTATCTCGATGGCGAACTCGTCGGTCAGGCCGCGGGCAAACTCCCGCAGCATCCCGATCGCTTCGTGCTTTCGGCGACAGGCCAAGCGGAGATAGACCTTGATGAACTTGTGCTGCACTCCCGCCAACTTACCCTGATCGAGATCGAAAGCCGCTACGTTTCCGGCCTTCACGCCCAGCAGCTGCTGAGGGAACAGAACCCGGCGATCCGCGTCGAAGTCGGCACTCCGGCTAAGGCCGTTGGACAACAGGCGCAGGGGTTTGGCGAGCTGATTCGTTTCCCGGAACTTTATCGGCAGCCCGACGATTCGCTGCTGCTGCGCAGCGACAACCGCGCCATCTCGCTCCATTTCTACGACGCTCGCGACGCGGTGACCCCGGCAGGCAAGCTACGCTGGTTTCGAGCCGCATCCGCCGGTGACCCGTGGGAAGAAATCACTTCGGCAGAGCAAGTCGCGCGAAACGTTTACCGCGACCAAAACGGCGAAACGATTCTCGTGGCGGAAACCGCGAAGCACAAAGGTGGCGGCGTTTTCGAAGCCACATTGCGCCGCGGAAAGATTGCGCCGAAGTCGATCGCGCCGAGCGAATTGGAGTCGGCAACTTTCGATGTTGGAATCGAGCCGACCGCGACGGCGGATTCGTGGCTTTACCTCAATCGCTCAATCATCCACACCAAAGACGGCAGAATCCTCATCTCCGGATTCATCCGGCCCAAAGCCGAGGCAAAAAGCCGGCTGATGATTCTGGCGATGAGCAATCGCGGCCGCAGTTGGAGAAAGGTTTCCGAAGTCTGGCGGGACGATGTTTTTCCGGATCGGCTCGTCGGCGGCATCGGTGCGCCGCCGCTCTTTGGTCCGACTCAAGCGAGTCTGCTGCGTACCTCGCCGGATCGCATTCTTTGCGTCTTCCGTACCGACGCCGCGCTGCTCGCTTGCGAGTCTACCGACGACGGCGCAAGTTGGTCGAAACCGTGGATGGTCGGTCAGGACGGCGTCAACCCGACGCTCGTGCAATCCGAAGACCTTATCGCCCTAAGCTACGGCCGACCGGATATCCATATCGCGTGGAGCGCCGATGCGGGCAAAACGTGGTTCGGGTTTACGAGCTTGCTTGCGGCGGATCGTTGGCGGGTCGAAGCGAATAACTTGGTGGGGCCGTTAGGATTCAACTACAAGCCGGGGACGGGGCACGCCGCGCTGCTGCAGGACGGTGCCAACCGATTCCTCGTGGCCTACGACACCAACTGGATCTCCGATCCGAAGTTCGAACTGCCTCGCTCCTCGCTTTGGGTGACACCGGTTTCGGTCGCGAACAAACTTCCGCCGCGTTCGGCTCGGTTCGTATCGGTCGCGAGTGACGAGATTCAGCGCTCAGGACGTTGGGAAGGCAGTCTCGCCGATACGCCGTATTACAGTTGTCGGGATCGTGCGGGGAAGCTGCGATTCGAATTCAAGGGAACGGCGATCGCGCTCATCCATCCCACATTTTTCGACGGCGGTGAATTCCGCGTCATGATCGACGGCCGGGAAACTGGTGTCGTAAGCCTTCGCACGCCACAAAGCTGGTGGGGACGCCATAGTCTTCTCGCGAGCGATCTCGCTGAGGGAAAGCACGTTGTCGAACTGCTCCCGGTAATCCAGCCTGATGCGCGAACCCCCGTCATGCCCGATCGCTGGCCAGCCTACGAACCCTATTATGCGTCTCTCTTTCAAGCCGCCGGCCGAACCCGCGTGGCCCTGCATGGGTTCGCGGTGTGGTAATCCCTCTTTTTGCTGCCGTTCGCACAACACACATTCACAACACCACTAACACGCAATATGCCATCCGTCACGGGGATTGGGTTCTAATCGATGCTAAGGAAGGCTATTCCAAAGCTCACGATGAAGCTGAAGCCTGGGAAGAGAAACACGGCTA
>JASLXP010000036.1 GCA_030740295.1 Planctomycetota bacterium | reverse complement strand
CATTCGTACCGAATCGCCCAATCCGATGCAGACTTCAGCTCACGCGTGCTTGGCCAGTCACAGAGCGCTTCTTCTATCTCCTGCTACGACCATTGGCCGCATCGACAGGCCTACCGGTTCATGATGCCTGTCATACAGAATCCGTCCCCCGGACAAATGGGTCGCATTCGTTTCACCTGCACCACGAAATCGCCAAGGAGTCGAGGTTACATGCTGGCTATCGACCAAATGGGAATCGAGGCATCGCCTGTGACTCCAAGAGGCTGGCATGAGTTTGAGTCAACGGTCACAAAGAACGATCAGATTCGCCAGATGCCATCCGGCCGGCAGGATTTCTATGGCTGGGGAGGGCTGGAGTTTGTGTGCGCTCATCCGAAACAACGAGACATTGCTGTTTCTCTTCATCGCCCCACGGCAGCCAAAGCATCGTCTAAGATCGCTCTGCGGGGACTGATTCAGTCTGGAAGCTGGAAGGCTCAGGTAGTAGATTCGCCGGATGCCATCGACTTGGTTAATGCCAAGTCAAACGTTCCTGCAGAGTGGCGTCTCGCCCTGCGTCAAACGGTGGCAGGCCCACTGAATGCAAAACTGGTTCTCCGTTGCACATCAGGTAAGGGAGTGCTTTTGCTGGATGCCTGGAGGACCGGCGAATGAGAAGTCTTGCAGTAAAAACAGGTAAGAGCCTCGGACTCAGCCCTTCACACAAACTCACCATGAACATCCTCCTTTTAACCTGCACACTCCCCCTCCACGCCGCCGACATCATCCCGACGCCAGACGAACTGCTCATCCCAAAGGCGACCCCGAAAGTAGATGGGGATCTGAGTGAGTGGCTGATCACTCAAAGGGGCTATCGCATCGATCCGACGCAATTCGGCAAAGACAAAGCAATCTCGCTCCACAACAACGACCCGGCAAACCTGTTCAAGAGCGAGAAGGATCTCAGCGCCTGGGTCGCACTGTCATGGAACGATGAATTCCTCTATATCGCTGGCCAGGTCAGAGACGACGATCTCCGCGGCATCAAGCCGGACACGGACCACAACGCCGGGCCGCCGGGCTGGGCCTGCGACAGCGTGATGTTTCGCGTGCACAGTTTTCGACAGCCGCTCAAAACTAACAGCCCATACTCGAAGACACCGTTCCTCGCGTCCCGCTATGTGGTGCATCCGAAAGGGCGCGGTCACCTGCTCGACAATTCGCGCAAGCAGCTCGACAAAGTGGATTCGTATTGGAAGTTGACCAAAGGATCGGACTGGGTCTCACGCGAGACCAAGGTTGGTTACGCGATTGAGGCTGCAGTTCCGTGGAAATCGCTCGAGTTCAAACCACAGGCAGGGGAACTCCTCTTCTGCAGTTTCCTGCTCGGCGACATTGACGATGGCGAACAGCTCAACCAGCTCGGGTGGAATTTCGACGGCGGTGAGCCGAGTGCGATGCGAGTGTTCCGGTTGGGAGATGCGTCGGGCGCGACAGCCATGTTGTCCGTTGCGTCACGTGCGGTTGAGGCTGGGAAGAAATGGTCCGCCAGTTACAGAGTGGACGCGACGAGAGCGGCGATCCAACTGACAAAGCTTGCTCTTACCGGCCCCGACGACCAACGATTGAATATCGAGATCAATGCCAGCATCCCCAAAGGCAAAAGCGCGACCGATGTCATCGTCGTGGAAAAAATGCCAGGCAAGCCCGGCTCGTACACAGCCACGCTTTTCGCTGAGGTAGGCGGCAAAGTTGTCGACCTTTGTTCCGAGCAGATCGAGATCCTCCAGGGCAGACCGCCCGCGCCACTGATCACGAATCCCCCCGGCGAGATACATCACTTCCGTCCAGACCGCGTGGCCCATAATGCCTGGGAGGACTGGCGTCGGGGGGTGCTCCGTACGGGCTTCGTGAACAACCGCTCCGGCTATGAAAAATACATCCGCACGCACGTGAAGGATTACGTGGATAAAACGATGGATGCCTACATCAAGGGGCGTTCCAGGCACATCGGCCAACACGTCCTGATGGCACTTACGCTCTACAAACTGACGGGTGAGAGTCGCTATACAGATCTGATTCGCCGCGGCGTGGAGCTGGCGCTCAAACTTCAAAAGGAAAAGTTGGCCATTCATATGTTGTTCGGTCTGGTTCCGATGCGGTATCACGTCTGGCTGCATGACAAGGAACGCAAGTTGGCGCCGCCTGGCGCGGAAGATGATTTTCAGGAGGTCTGGGCGCGGGCTGCGAGTGAGCATCCGAAGGAGTGGATGTTCTCCGAATGGGGATATCACAATCGCTGCTGGCACCGGTACTATCAGTTGAAAATTGCCAGGCACTTCGCAAAGAAACTGGGCAAGCCCATCGGACCGAAGGTGGACGAATATCTGGCCTTCCACGAGCCGATCATCCGGAAATTCGGCGCGGCGAACGATAACTCGTCGGGCTACATCTGGGTCGGCTTTAGGTATCCGATGTACTGGTCGATGGCCGTCGATGACTGGTCTGAGTTCACCACAAACAAGGGCTGGCTGGACGCGCTCCAGAACTGGCGCCGATACAGTTCGCCCGCGGGTGCTGTCCCGAATTTTGGCGATACCAGCGGCTGGGGAACGGGCTCTGGTACGTCGGTGGCCAACTACGAGCTCATGGGCCGTCTCACCGGCGATGGCCGTTTTCGGTGGCAGGCGCATCGGAATATGGAATATCTCTACAACCATTTCTGGCCGCGCCACGATCAGTATCACGGCCCAAAGGATCGCGTGGCACTCAGCGTTTGCCTTGCCTGGATGTACGCAGACGAATCTGTCAGCCCGAAACGCACTGAGTCGAAAAGCGAGGTCATCTTCAGATACCGGACCGCACCAGTCACCGAAAAGGAATTGGCCGCCCGCCCCGGACTCTCCGGGACGAAACTCGTCGACGAAAAGGTGCCGGACAAACTCATTCTCACCAGCGGGACGAGAGCGCAGCGGACATGGGCACTGGTCGAGCTCATCGATCTCGGCGGCCATTGCGGGCGCCTGCCCGGGAACATCTTTGTGCTCATGCATCACGACGCGGCCCTCCTCGCCGGACAGGGCTACTACGAACGTTCACCGGACTTCAATAATATTCTCTGGATAGAAGACCTGGACGGCCTGGCCGCGGATCCGCGGCCAGCGCGAACAGAGGTGCCAATCTTCGTGGAGGACCCGGCAGTCACACGCGTGCGCATTCGGGTGCAGCGATTCCAGCAACTGCCCGTCACCTATGTGCGCGACATTGTGTTCGTGAAAGATGCGTTCATGCTTGTCAAAGATCGCATCACTTTTCACGCAACCATGCGGGCAAGGATCGGCCCGTGCTGGCAGACCCGCGACCTTGGCCCGCAGTGCGGAGAGAACTGGTTCAACGGGTACTACGAATATCTCTATCACACCGGGCTCGGGCTCGGCCGCGGGGTCCATGCCTATCGCAATCCAGCCTGGGACCTGCTCATCAAGTTCGCACCGCGTGAAGACGTGAAGTATTCCGTGGTCGACCGCTTCAACGATAATCCATACCGCATGAGCCCGATCCAGTTGCGTCAGAGTTGGACCGGTATCATCAAACACGGCGAGACGCGCACCTTCACGAGCCTCCTGCACCCGCACGTTCCGGCATTCGATGTGAAGCCCTTCGCAGAATGGTCCGAATTCCTGATCGACAACGACCAGTCCACGCTGGTGCGCGTGAAAACCGAAAACGATCCCAGAAACCATCTGTGGTCAGAACACTTTGTCCTGCTGCAGGAGAAGGACGGCGCCATAGAGTCGGAGGGCTTCGCGGGCGACTCGTCTTTCGCCTTGGTCAGCAAGAACTACAAAGGCAATCTCAGCGCGGCAGTGATGGTGGGAGGCAGCGAACTGCGCCTGGGCGGCGAGGACTTCTCTCGCAAATCGAGAAAGCCCGTAGTGCAGAAGATCTACGAAGTGAAGAAGTGATAGCTAGACTGGTCCGCTTGTTCTGGGCTTAGCCCCTGACAACGTCCGGCAGACAGGCTGACAGCCCGTCGCCACGTGGCCCCTGAAATCTCTGGAAGAAAGCGACTATCCCGGCTTCGATTTGTATGCTCGCAGCTTTCACCAGGATCGGCACTTCGTTCCGATCCGGTTCCGGTTCTTATGGGCTAATGAGGTCTCTACCATGCGCAAACTTCTCATCAATGCCGTCGCTTGTCTCGCCCTGATTCCTCTGCACGCGGAAGAGGAGTCTCCGTTCAAAAATCTTCTCGATAACAGCAGCTTCGAGAAGGCCGATGCCTCCGAGCCTGCAAGTTGGAGGATTGCCGATAAGACATTCACTTCCCTGGCACAAGACAAAGCTCGAACCGGCAAGAATTCTCTAAAAATTGAAGATGCCAGTGATACCGAAGGTTCATCGGCCTATTCAAAATTCTTTCCCGTCAAGCCAGGCTCGAATTATGCCATTCGTCTGTGGTGCCTGTCGGACAAGGGATCGAGAGGACTTGGTGTTTACTTCGCCTTTCGAAATGCTGAGGGCAAAGAATCAAAAGAACTGCTGAAGGCGCGGGAAAAAAGTATTCAGCGGGCGCCATCGAAGGCTGGGGAATGGGCCCAGACCTTTGTCTCGGCCTCGCCGCCGGACGAGGCGAAAACGGTCGGCATCTGGCTGCACACTTTTACCAATTATAAGATCACCTGTTATGTCGATGACGTTGAGCTGCTGGAATATGAGGGAGAGGCGCTGGAGGAATTCGGCCAATGGTCCGGTGGCACGATGGAGCAGGAAAATGTGAAAGACGGAAACATTGCGGTGCGATGGTCTCACGGAAGCTCGACCTCGCTCAGCCTCAACATGAGGGGAACGGAGGACTGGACTAAATCGAACGGCATCGAGTTCTGGCTGCATTCGGACGGATCGGTTTCCCGCTTCATGCTGATCATTTCATCGGAGAACGAGAAAACCGAGGGCATCGACTATTACCATCTCGGCATCAAACTGAACTGGAAAGGCTGGAGACGCTTTTTGCTGCCTTACGGGAAACTCAGCAAGAGCCGCGAGCCGGTCGGGTGGAACAAAATCGATAGCGTCCGTTTCAGGGCCACGGGATGGGGGAATACGCCAAACCCGAAAACGGTGGTCATCCTTGATGGCTTCAAGCGGGTCAATCGTCCCTACAAGAAGGGTGCAAAGGGCCCTCTCATTCAGGACAAAGAATTCTTTCACGCACTGAATCTTGATAGTCCCGCTCTGAAGGATGTTCGGGCCGCGGTGGAAACAGAAGACTGGGCCCTGGCGAAGAGTGCGCTTGCCATTCACCTGCGTAGCCGGGAAAAGCCGAATTGGTTTTTCGACTGGCGCGACCGCCCGCATCGCAATCTCAAGACGCCTGCCGGAGGGGATGACCCCGACCAGTGGGATTATTACTCGACCTACATCAACCTCGACTGGCGGGGCTGGAAGCATTTCAGTTTTTCAAAATCTGATTTCAATCCCAAGGCCTTCGTCGAGGGAAAGGGCTGGAAGCAAAAGAAGCCTGTGGGATGGCATTGGATTCGGTATGCGGCCATCAACGCGTCCGGATGGGGGCTGACGCCGAATGCCAATGCCGCGCTCTACTTCGACGACTTCAAACTTGTTGGAAAAGAGAAGAGTCTCACCCTCGACGATTTCGAGACCGGCTCAAACTGGCGAGGGCTCGAATCCACAACAAGTCATGCAAAAAACGGCAAAGCAGCAGGTTGCTGGAAAAGCATGGCCGCGGTCACCGGGATCAAGTGCGAGACGCTCCCTCACGATTGGACCGATTACGACCGCCTGGAGTTCTGGGCTTACCTCGAGGAGCCGACCGAAAGCAAAGTCATCCTGGTCCTTGATTCAGATCTGACCCGGAAGGGAAGCAGCTCCGCAGACGCCTACGTGAACAAAGAATTCAAATGGAAGTATGGCAGCCAATACTGGGGAGTGAAGTTCGACAAGCAGATCGACTGGTCGGCCAACCCGACGCAGGGCGAGGCACGGACCCATCTCTGGAACGAAAAGATCAATCGGCATTTTCATTTCGTCACCTTGGCCGATGCTTACTGGAACACGGGGAACGGCAAATATGCCAAAGCCCTTTCGGAACAGTTGGTCGATTGGATTCTGAATAACCCTCCGCCTGAATATCAGTCGGGCAATGGGCCGCCGGACGGCAACCTGGCCTGGCAGACACTCACCACGGGCATTCGTCTGGAGGGCACGTGGCCCAATTCGGTATTCCGCTGCCTGGATTCCGAACATTTCACCCCTGAAGTGCTCACCCTTGTTTTGAAGTCCGTTTACGAACAGGCCGAGCATCTCCGCCGATGGCCGTCCCGAGGCAACTGGCTCACCGAAGAGCGCATGGGACTGCTGACGGCGGGGATGCTTTTCCCTGAATTCAAGAACGCAAAAGAGTGGCGCGAGATCGCTATCGACACGCTCCACAAACAACTGACCGATGAAGTGTATCCCGACGGCATGCAGATCGAATTGGCCGGCGGCTACAACAACTGGGTGCTAAGCAGTTTTTCGAAAGTGCTTCAATACGCTGACATGAACGATCTGCAGGATGAGCTGCCGAAGGATTACAAGAGCCTGATCAAAAAGATGTACAGCTATCTCCTCTACGCCTCGATGCCCAACGGCGTTCTCCCGGGCCTCAACGATTCCGGGCCCTCCAATATCAGGAAACGGCTTTTGAAAGGGTGGGAGCTCTTTCCGCACCGCAAGGATTTTCTCTTCGGAGCAACCGCAGGCGCGCAAGGCGAGCGACCCGAGAAACTCTCAACCGAATTTCCCTACTCCGGGCATTACGTGATGCGAAAATCATGGTCGCCGGTGTCGCCTTATCTGCTCTTCGATTCCGGCCCTTTTGGTTTCGGCCATCAGCATGAAGACAAGCTGCATTTCGTTCTCTACGCCTTCGGAAAAAGTCTGATTCTCGATCCCGGCAATTACTCTTACGACCGCTCCAAGTGGCGCCGTTACGTCCTCGGAACTCATGGCCACAACACGGTCATGGTCGACGGCCAGGGCCAGCAGCGACGCGGCCGGCGGAGGGACGAATACCTCTGGCCCAAGCCCTGGGACAAACCCAGGCCGCCGGAAAACGACACGGTCTGGAAAGCGCAGGAGGCATACGATTTCGTCAAGGGAGTCTATCGATCAGGCTACGGAAAGAAGCGCGACCAAAGTGTGACTCACACCCGAAGAATCTCATTCATAAAGAATCCCGGTAAAGAACAGGTGAATCCCTTTTGGATTGTCAGCGATACGATGGCTCCATCAGATGAAAAAGAGCATCATTACACCTCCCTCTTTCACCTGGACGCCACCGAAGCGAAGCTGGATGAAAAGGAACTCTCCGTGATCACTCAGAACGAAAACGACGCGAACCTGCTCTTCATCCCGCTTCGGACAGAGGGCTTATCCGTTCGCATCGTTAAAGGGCAGGTCGAGCCGCAGGTGCAGGGCTGGGCCAACCATCCGTGGCGGGCAGTGCCGACGATCCTCTGCGAGAAAAAAAGTATAGGCATCACCCACCTCACCTACGTCCTATACCCTCTGAAGGAGGGCGAGTCAGCACCAAATCACTCACTCTCGAAGGATGACGTCGGTCTGCGCATGACCCTTGGCGAGAATATTTTTAGTCTTAGCTCTGAGCTTGGGAAGAGATGAAGGAGAACAGGATTAACAGATAGCGCCGGGCACTTCCCAGAACGAGCGCACAAGATCTTCTAATACGTTTCCGGCCCCGATTATTTCGATTTCTTCTTCTTCTTTCTTTTCGACAGATTCTTGTCGCGTGGCGCCTCCGGCACGTTCTTTTCTGGCAGCCACAATGCTATCTGTTTCTTCACTTCGGCCATTTCCGGGTTGCCTGCCAGGTTCTTGAATTCCATTGGATCGGAACGATGGTCGTATAGCTCTTCGCTGCCGTCCGCGTAACGGATGTATCGGTACTGCTGCGATCTCACCGCGTGGTTGTTGCGCCCGTATGTAGTAAGGGCAGGCCGGTTCCATGCGGCTTCGGGGTCGGCCAGCAGGGCACGCATATTGACGCCTTCGAGCTTCTGTCCCTTTGGATTCTGCGGCACAGGAAGCCCGCAAAGATCGATCAGTGTGGGATAGATGTTCATGTAATCGACCGGGCGCGAACAGACGCCGTTGGCCGGGGTGACTCCGGGCACGACCCAGATCATCGGGGATTTTGTCGCTTCCTCCCATAAAGAGAACTTGCGCCAATGCTGTTTCTCTCCCAGGTGCCATCCGTGGTCAGACCACAGGCAGATGAGCGTGTTGTCCTTGAACGGGCTGGCATCGAGCGCGTCGAGCAATCTGCCTAGTTGAGCATCCGCGAAATGTATCGTTGCGAGATACGCCTGGACCGCTTCTTTCCAGCGGCCTGATTTGATGATCTTTGCATGATCGCCGTCAGGTTTGGCCATCTTTACGCCGGCCGCCGGGATATCGTCGAGATCGCCCTCGGGGACGTTCGGCAGTTTCATCCCTTCAAGGGGGAACTTGTCAAAGTGTTTCTTCGGTACGCTGAAAGCCATGTGTGGTTTAATCAACCCGCACGCGATGAACCACGGCCGCTTGTGCTTGCGATTGATCTGTTCAATCGCGCGGGTGACGTTTATGTGATCGATCATCTCCTCATCCGTATTGCCCAACGGGCCAAACCGGATGCCGCCGACGCCGCCATTGGTGAGATGTTTCGCCTTCCCCGGCTTACGCGAGTCACCGGGAGCTTTGCTCCAGATATGCCAGTCCTTCGGATCCGCATAGCGCCCGTGGTACACTTTGCCGAAACCAGCGCAGAAGTATCCGTTGTCCTTAAAGTGTTTCGGCAGCGTAATCACTTCGGGCAGGACAGGGCGCCAGGGATTCGAATTGTAGTAGACACCGGTCGTCGAGGGCCGCAGCCCCGTCAGCAGCGCGGTACGGGAAGGGTTGCAGGCAGGCACAGCGCAGTGAGCGTTGGTGAAGGTGACGCCGCGCCTGGCGAGGCGATCGAGGTTCGGTGTCACCGATTGCGGATGCCCGCCGAGGTGCGTAACCCAGTCGTTCATATCATCGACGGGGATGAACAATACGTTCGGTCTGTCTGCAGCCAGGGCCGCAGACACGATGAGACACCACCCCAGAATCAATGCGCATGTGGTCTGTCTTTTCATTATTCATGGTCCTTTTAAGCGGCCATTACCGGCCAAGGTTGCCAGGGCGACTACTATGTTTCGAGTTTTCTGAATGACTATGGATTATCAGTTCGCTGAACTCCTCCGCCAGCACACTGATTTAACTCCAGAGGAGGTCCATGCGGCATTGACCTGCCTGGGTGCGTGAGCAGCTCTGCGGCGAGGGTTCTTCGCGTTTCAGATTGTTCGCGCCCCGACCTGCTTTTACGATCACTTATAAGGAAGGAAAATGATGAAGCTCCGAACAGATCTGAAATTAGAAACATTGATCATCGCAGCCTCGCTCGTCGCACCGGCCGTGCGCGCCGAGGAGACAGGCACGCAGCAGCCAGTGAAGGTGTTCATTCTCGCGGGTCAGTCCAACATGGAAGGACAGGGCGTTGTCGAAATGGATCACCCCAAGTACTACAACGGTGGCAAAGGCAACCTGGTCTGGTCCATGGCTCACTCCAAAAGTGCGGACAAGATGAAGCATCTCAAAGATGCCGATGGACGGTGGGTGGTCCGCGATGATGTCCGTATCAGCTTCAAGAACAAGAGAGGCGTGCGGACCGGCCCTCTCAGCATCGGCTTCACAGGGTACGGCGGCAAGAGCCACATCGGGCCAGAGCTGCAGTTTGGACATGTGGTCGGGGACTATCTCGATGAGCAAGTGCTCCTCATTAAGACGGCCTGGGGCGGTAAGAGCCTGGCCAAAGACTTTCGGCCGCCGAGCTCCGGCGGCACGGTCGGGCCCCATTACACTAAGATGCTCGAAGAGGTCAGGGCAGCACTCTCAGCTCTCGGCGATCAGAAATACTCCGTTGCTGGATTCGTCTGGTTCCAGGGCTGGAACGACATGTATGGCAAGGGTGTCCCCGAAGAATATGAGGTGAATCTGATCCGCCTCGCCGCGGATATCCGGAAGGAGTTCAAATCTCCCAGGCTCCCGTTCGTGATTGGTGAGCTGGGCAACGGCGGCCCCAAGGCCAGAGGGAATATGCTGGTGATACGTTCCGCACAGAAGACAGCGGGAAGCAAAATCGATAACGCGCTCTTCGTCTCGACCACAGCTTTCGCACGGCCGAAGGAAATGTCACCCAACGTCGGCCACGGTCACCACTGGTTTGGCAACGCAGAGAGCTACTTCCTCGTCGGCGATGCCCTCGGCAAGGGAATGGTCAAACTGCTGGAGAAGGAGTGATTCTGCGATTCCATTCGCTCATTCGATACCGTAGTACGCTTTTGCTACGGGTTTGGTCCAGAACAACAGAAGGGGAATGACAATAACCCAAAAAGGTGGGCTGAGTAAGCCCAGCGAAAGAGCTCCTGTACCAACTTTCCAAATCCAGGGCCGCCTCGGCCCAAAGGCTGGAATCCAACAGAGCGCAATGAGACCGAACATGAGGAGAAAGACGGGGGCCATCAGAAAGATGTAATTAGGATTGCCCTTTCCTGTCTGCTGCCCAATCTGGTAGGCCTCGATCGTCATGACCAGAAAGAACACGGCACCAGCGGCATACATGAACCCCATGATCGCCCCGTAGAGTCTTACGAACAGCACGACTAACGGCCTTTCTGCCCGTCGTGCAGCGTCACCACTCTACGGGAGCGGCGACTTCTCATCGTGCCTGAAGGCGCCGGCAGGCCGGGCTCTTCTCCTTGTGTCTCGGAGGCAGTCGGCACGGCAGCCTGGGGCGCGGGATGGAGGTCTGGGATTGAGGAAGAGGGCATCCAATCGGTCATGCCGTCTTTCCAGAACAGCACATCCTCCGGCAATTGCCCCGATTGGACCTGTTGCCTGACGCTGTCAAGAGTGAACGGCCCGTGCTGTTGACCGCTGTATGTGATGTACCACTCGTCATTCATAAGAGGAGGTCTCTAATGGACTGGTGTAGAAATCATCAATCTGGCTGCTACACGTCCTCTTGAATTCGCTGCGGACCTGCAAAACCTTCCAACCCCAAAAACTGATTGCCCTCGAGAACCAATCCGTTCGACTCACCGGCTGCGACAATGGCATTCACCTTTGCGCCCTCGCGAGTCTCTTCGAACTGATTTTTTCTGAGAGTGAGATCGTCCGTGGGTCCGGAGATGTGGATGACGGAGCCCTCCTCCAGCGCGCCGCAGTCTCTGAATTCATTCTTTTCGACGAGGGTTCGGTGGCCGTTGCGGTCATAGGACTCATTGCGGAATAACAGACCGTGTCTGGTGCATCCGTTGATGATGTTTTCACGGACGATGTTATCCGTATCCCGGTGACCGATGGATACGCCGAATTCGCAATCGCTGATCCGGTTCTTTTCAGCGATTCCATGCTTCACGCCCCAGCAGAAGAAGATACCGATCCGGCATCGCTCAATCTGATTGCCACTCATTTTGGGACGCTGACTCCCGCTGCCAGGATGCAGGCCAAGCCCGGCGTTGTTGATGCTGCGTGTGTTGGTGACCGACAGATCGTGGACGATCTGCCAACTGATGCCGTCACCGTTGTAGTTCTGCACGGTGATGGAATCGATGTTTATGCGGTCGCAATTCTGCATGAATATGCCGCCGGCATAGTTGCCGTTGATGTTTTCGTTTTCCTCTCTGTTTCCCTCGATCACCAGGTCGCGAATTTCGATGTCTGTCACCTTTTCGCCGCAGATGATCGGAAACAGTGAGGCGCAGGAAGCTTCCTCATCGACCCAGAAGTTGTCCACGAGTTGCTTGTCCAGAAAGAGAGTTTGTCCATCCATACCGGTGATGGTGAAGCGGCGGCATTGAGACGAGCCTTTCGGCGGCTTCGCCTGCAACACAATCCCATCGCCGATTTCAAAAGTTTCAGGTGATTCCACTTTTACCGATTGGTAATACCAGTCGGAGTCTTCAACGATCTTCGTCCGGGCGCTTGGACATTTTCTGAGAACGGTCTCGTCTCCCGCTCCGACGATGCGAATTCTGCTCTGCAGATGGATGCTGTTCCGCATCGTATAGACGCCCGGCCCGATGCTGAGCGTTCCGCCGCCGAGGCGCGCGAGGTAGTCGAGCCCGGCCTGGAGGGCCCGGTCGGTTGTGCCGCAGATGGCCGCGTCCTCCTGACCAACGTGGACAGTCAGGTCGGGGATTCCTTCTCTGGCTTCTGTCGTCAATCTCATGTCTGTTCCAGGGCGGGTGTCTGAATTAGAAATCAGCCACGCCCCAAGCATCTTTAGCGTCGCCTGGCTCGGGTTTCTTTGCCCCAGTGATCTTGTTGAGGTTGTGCTGGTCCGGGGAGAAATCGGGGGGCCATTTTGTCTCCGGGGAGTAACTCGCTCCGTCGAATTTCGCGTTCTTCAATTCAGCGCTGCTGAGGTCTGCGCCAATCAACGTTGCTCCGCTCAGGTCAGATTCGCGCAGGTCTGCCTCCTGCAGCTTTGCACCGGTAAAATCGGTTTCCGTCAAGGTAGAATTGCTCAGGTCCGCTTGCTGCAGGTTGGCCTTCTCAAATCTGGCAGCGTTCATGCTGGCGTTGGCGAGATCGGCAGCTTCGAGGGTCGCTCCGCTGAGGTCTGCTCCATCGAGCCTGGCATCTATCAGCCGGCTGCGCACCAGAGATGCGTCCTTAAGTGAGGCGTTGACTAAGTTCGCCCGCGAGAGATCTGCAAAGTCGAGTCTGGATGAGTTAAGCGTGGCGGAAGACAGATCGGCATCCGACAGGTTTGCCTTGGTGAAATTTGCCTCCTCCGCCTCAACGCCGCGCATATTCGCACTTTCCAGGTCCGCTTCAGAGAGGGTTGCTCGATTGAGCTTCGCCCCTGCAATGGTCGCGCTGGAGAGGGATGTCCGGCTGAGGTCTCGTTCCTCCAGGTCAGCTTCTTCGAGTGAGTCGCCATCCACCTTGGCGAGGACGGATCCAACATTCCACCAGGATGTGTTCTTTTTAACTATTTTAGCCATTTCAAGTGTTCGGGAATCAGGATTCGAAATTCAGTTCAAGACTCAGGATTCAGGGACTTCAGGATTTTTTGCCTACTCGTCTTCGGCAGCGGGACGCTTTTCAAGCGATCTTTTTAGGTGCCGGCTTCCTGCTCATTCATTTAGAGGTCACTGCACTCCAGAGCAAATTGCCTGAAGATTGACTCCTCTTCGATCTCCGCCGGCCCCACTCATTCCATGGCGTTGATTTCCCATACATCTGTCGGTTCACTTGCTTCGGGCTTCTTCTGGACTCGCCGATTTACTTTCCGAAGTCTGTGTTCGTCGGGATTGAAATCAGAAGGCCATTTTGTGTCCTGGGTATAGACCGCGCCCTCAAATTTTGCGCCCAGAAGCTTGGTGCTGCTGAGGTCTGCTTCCATAAAAGCCGCGCCCCTCAGATCGGCATCCGTCAGATCTGCATCGTGCAGATCGGCGCCGGTAAAGTTTGCCTTTCTGAGGGAACAGTTGCTGAAATCCGCATGATGAAGATTAGCTTCACGGAAGCTGGCCTCATCCACACTTGAGTTTCCTAAATTTGCGCTATCGAGATTCACCCCGCTGAGTTTGGCGCGATCCAGTTTCGCATAGATGAGCTTGCAGCGAACCATGGATGCGCCCCTGAGCTTGGCTGTGTTCAGGTTCGCGCGAGTAAGGTCCGCAAAATCCAGGTTTGAGGAGGACAACTGGGCATCGTGAAGATCAACCATGGTCATCTTGGCATTGGAGAAGTTTGCTTCTTCGGCCTCGACAGCGCGCATATTTGCGCCTTCAAGGTTGGCACCCACCAGAAGGGTCCTGCCGAGCTTGGCCCCGACAAGGTTCGCTCCAGGAAGCATGGCATCGGTAAGATCCTGCTTCTCAAGCTTGGCCCCCTCCAGAGAATTCGAATCGACGGTACTCAGAACTTCATGTGCGCCGAGCTTCCACCAGACGCGCTTTTTGCCAGTGATCTTTATCATACTACTACCCGCAATTGATGCGTCGTATCAAACCTTCAGGCCACTTCGCGGCTGCATTCTCCGAGTCCCGAGCTCTGGAGTCTGAAGACTCCAATTACACCAGATCCGCAACGATAACCTTGACTCCGCTGTTGAGTTTCGAGGGCTTGAAAACGACTAGTGACACCGCTGAACGCAGATTAAAGCTCGTCAGGACCATTCGTCCAGATCTATTTCCCAGAAGAATGACCTTGGGCTGCCTTTTTCTGAGCCGTGAGATTCATCTCACCTCACAGTTCCGAGATGCCGTGGACCCGCACTCCTCACTCGAATCCGGTAAGGTCGAGTGGATTAGACCAGGCCTTCGAGCCGTTCGGTCCGATGATTTCAAACCTGACCCATCGGGCATTTGGCCGAAGCCTGAAAGTGGCGCTCTCAAACGTCTCGCCCTGCTGGTAATGCTCGGCGCCGTAGGAATCACAGAGGGCCGCATAACGCTGCGCCTCGCTCGATTCGACCGTTGCCTCAATGATACGCCGGCCATCGCTGCCGTCGTCCACCCGCTCCAGTTTGATGTTGCGAATCTCTGGTCCGTTGCTCGAGTATCCGGCCCCCTTCACAAGAGCATCCATGATTGCCTCGGGCGTCCGTTCCTTGACGCGTGCCCATGTCCATCCCTGGTAGGTATCCCGTTTATCAGAATCCAGCGCATGTGAATCATCGTTACCGAGTGCCGGGTAGAGCTTGTCTTCCATTGACATCCAGTCATCCCAGTGAACTGCCCCTTCCCCGCGTCCCACTCGCCGGCAGGTGGAATTGAAGACTTCGACCCCCGCCAGCCCTTTCAAGGGGATCGTATCGCGCAGAATATTCACCGAGCTCCAGTAAGGATGGGCGAGCCAGATGTTGCCTCCCTGCTCGTTCACTTCGTTGATGACATGCTGAGGCGGCATCTTTTGCGTATCCATGTCTTCCGTAATGTTGTACGCAAGAAAATGATGCGTCTGCCCGCCGAACGGATTATGAGGATGCAGTTCCGCGCCCTGCACAAGCACGAATTCATCAGGACAAGTGAGCGTTTCCGTGCGTGTGATCCTGTAATGATCGGAAACACAGAGGAAGTCGTACCCCTGTCCAACGTAACCATCCACTCGTTCCTGAGGCGAAGGCTTTCCATCGGAGTTTGTGGAATGCGAATGGAGGTTTCCCTTCATCCAGAAGTAACCGTCGTCCGCTGTGAATTCGAAAGGATTTGCAAGGCTATTCTGGGGAGAGTCCTGGGGCATGTTTAGTTCTCCATGATGATGGTCAGGCTGGAAAGACCCCTCTTAACCAAAAGACACCAGGACGCAAGAGAACAAGCCGCATCTTGAAAGAAGCGAGCGAACTCGCTCACATTCGAGGGGATGGATCTCAACACGGGCCGCATCCGAAGTACCGCCCATGACGCTGTGGCTCAGAGGCGTTGCCTGCCTTCGGCAATCTCACGCTTCATCTCGAGGTAAAAGAGAAAATTTTCATACGGCACGTCATGCGGGACGGTGTGGTCGACTGTCGGGATGTATCCGCCGGAATCCAGAAGAGGTGGAAGCTTTTTCAGAAGCTCCTGCCTGATGGCGTCTCGATCTTTAGTCAGCTCTCTCTTATCGATCCCGCCGCAGAGCGCAAGGTCTTTTCCGTATTGATTCCTCAACCTTACTGGGTCCATATCTGCGGCAATTTCGCACGGCCAGTGGCAGGTGACACCCATTTCAAGAAACAGCGGAATCAGGACCTCGGTGTTGCCATCGCTGTCGAGCCAGATGTGCTCTATGCCGTATTTCTTCAGGTGATCGATCACTCGCTGGTACGGTGTCATCATAAATTTCCTGAACTGGTCCGGTGATAGGAGCGGGCCGGTCTTGTAAGCAAGGTCTTCAAAGAAATTGAAATAGTCCGGGGTGATTTGCTCGAGGGCCGGGGTCGTCACTTCAATGAAGAAATCTGCAAGGAATTCCATCATCGCCTGGATGAGCGCGGGCTGGTCGTAGAACGCGAAGGACAGGTTCTCTGTGCCCATCCAGCGACGGGCCATGCTGTAGAAGCCGAACGATCCATTGGTCAACAGACAGAGCGGGTAATCGCGGGTCTGCCATTCTTTGACACGCGCATCCCAGTCCTCCGGATAACGGCCGGGTGTCTTTGAGTCGTAGCGCTTTTTCATGTCCTCAAAGTCCTCCGCAGTTTCGACCGGAAACCTGAGGTACTGGTCCATGGAAGGCCGCGTGCCCCGCACCGTGCCTGTCTTGAGGGCCTTATGGACGATTCCCTGCGCGTCCCGGAAGATGAGAGTGCGGTCATCTTCCTCAATGGTTTCGTGATCGAAGGCAGGACGCAGCATGACGTCGATTGGAATGAAGTCCCGTTTATCAAGTCGGAAGAAATCGTTGCCGTAGAAGAAATTCTGCTTCGTCGCTTCGACGGACATGCCTGCTTCGAGGTACAGATCCACTGTCTGCCCCCAGAGCCCCAGCTCGTGGTACGGAATCCGGTCGACCGGCTCGAAACGCAGCGTGCGTAAAAATCGTTCACGGTTGTTCATGATCTTCTTGGGTCGGGTTGAAGTGCAGCCGTAACTACTGCTGCCAGTTTGCACACCTTTGTTCGAACGTGAACAAGCTGGCAGACCATTCAGGAGAAGTCGCCATTTATCTCTCTGTGGCAGTCATGAGTTTATCTCCATAGCTGATGGCGAGGAAGCGTTCCAGTGAACCCGGATGGCTCCACATCACCCCTCAAGTCAGCTCAGGCTTTGGGATAACGTCCATGTATTCCGGGCGGCGCAGGATGTACTTCAGCCACGTGCCCTCGGGAGCTTCATCGAACAGTCGTTCGTAATCCGCATGGTCTGCCAGCCAGCCTCTCGAGAAGAGTCCGTAATTATAAGCAGTGTGAAGGAGTCGCCGGACATTTTCTGATTCGTTTACAGATGCGTGGATAACATCATGAGTGAACAGCAGGGCGGAGCCTGCCTTCATTGGCAATTCGACGAACAGCTCACGAACCGAAGGTGCCATCTCAAGAAGGTGGATGCCACCTTCCCATCGGAAGTTGGATTTGTGAGTTCCCGGGATCACCTGGATGCCGCCTTCCCCGTGGCCGATGTCTTTCATCGCGTAAACGACTCGCAAGTGGTTGTTATAGATACGTCCCTCCGAGACCTGGTAAGAATTGATCGCCTGATAGGGTGTATGGCCGGCGTGAACGCCTGTGATGCCCCCTTTCCAGCGAAAGCATGCCGCGAACTGCTCCAGCATGGGTCGATGCACCATGGCATCCACATAAGGCAGAATCTTCGGATTCGTGACCACATCCAGGAACAGAGGTTCTTCGTTCAGAATCTCAAAGAAACAGACATTATTCGGACTGTGAGATTTTGTTGCCGGCAAAGAGCGCTTCTCCAACGCTTTCTGTTCCCATACATCAAGGCGGTCGTTCATAGCTTTGAGATAGCCGGGCTCAATCGCATCTTCGATGAGGAGATATCCGCGAACGTCGAAGTTGTACTTTTCTTGGGGTGTCATGTCTGTCTTGTGTACCAGGAGAGACGCTGAGTGAACTTAGAACGAAAAGAACCACAGGTTGCCTGTTGGGTTATTTCTTCTTAGTGACCTCTAATATTGACGACCTCCTCGACCCGATCAAGAAAAAGCTCTACTCCGGTGTCTGGAGAGTTGCGCAGGCCGTCGTCAAAAGACGCCGTAAACTGACGACAGAGTGTGTAATTCTCAGGGCGCCTTTTTTCGGCGGCTTCCTGACCTGGTTGGATGCAGAACGAGAGTGCGTATCATTGGAGATCCTTCCTCCTTCCCCTTTTCTCAACCTGGTTTTAGGCCACGCCAATACTAGCGGCCTGAATTCACCCCGGCAGTCCACGGAATGAAACTCCGTGCTGCAACCCCCTTTCCCCTCATGCACATCCTCGTCACCGCCGGCCCAACCCGAGAGCACATTGATGCGGTTCGATATCTGAGCAACGGCTCCACCGGTTCTATGGGCTATGCCCTGGCCGAGGCCGCGCAGAAGTTGGGGCACACAGTGACCCTGGTAAGTGGGCCGACGAACCTGTCTCCGCCTGACGGGCTTGATTGCGTTTCCGTCATCTCCGCGAGGGACATGCACAGGGAAGTCACCAGCCGTTTTCCGGAGGTCGATCTGGTGATAATGAACGCCGCGGTCTGCGATTACCGACCCCGCCGGAAACGGGCTCTGAAGATGAAGAAGCAGGGCGGCGGCCTCACGTTGGATCTGGTACCGAACCCTGATATCCTTCAGGCCCTTGGCCGCCGCAAGAAGCATCAGCGGCTGATGGGCTTTGCCCTGGAAACCCACCAGGGCCTGGCGAATGCGCGAAGCAAGCTGGAGCGAAAAAATCTCGACTGGATTGTCCTCAACAATCCCTCAGCGATGGGTGCTGAAAGAGTCGACGCAACGCTCCTCACTTCAAAAGGTGTCATCCAGGAATGGAAGCACCGGACCAAACGCCAATTAGCCCGCCAACTGGTGCTGACGGCCACCCGCCCCTAACCCAAGCCCGACAGTTTTAAGCTGCAATGGTCATGGTTTCGTCGTGACCATTGACCGCTGTTTTTGCGTTCTGCCAGCATTGACATGATGCTCGATGCTGGTCATACGGCTCAAGCTCGAGAGGACCGTGCCGAATGGTGAATCGTAAATCGTGAATCGTGAATCCTCTTGAATCCTGAATCCTCTTGAATCCTGAATCCTCTTGAATCCTGAATCCTCCTGAATCCTGAATCCTCCTGAATCCTGAATCGTGAATCCCGAATCCCGAATCCAGTATCCAGTTTCCAGCATCCATAACCCATGACACTTGCTGAGGCAGCCATTCTGGGCGTAGTTCAAGGTCTGACCGAATTTCTGCCGATCAGCAGTTCCGGGCATCTCTGCCTAGCGCAGCATGTACTCAAGATTGGTGGGTCATCCACGGTCGTAGCGTTCGATATTGCACTGCACGTCGCCTCACTTCTGGCCATTTTGTTGATGTTTGCCCCTCGGATCAGAGACGTTCTTCTCAAGGAACATCACATGATTGTTTACATCATCATTGCGACCATTCCTGCCGGAGTTGTGGGAGTGGCTTTTGGCAAGCAGTTGAAGGCGCTGTTCAACATGCCGCGGGTGGTGGCTGCCGCTCTGCTTGTTACGGGTGGCTTTCTAATTCTCGCGGATTATCTCTCGAAGGATTCAGGGGAAGAGACAGGTGGCGCGACCCATAAGAGCAGCATTCTGATGGGGCTGTGCCAGGCGTTCGCCATCGTTCCTGGGATTTCACGAAGCGGGTTGACGATTACCGGCGGGCTGATGGTCGGCATGACCCGGGAGAAGGCCTTCGAGTTTTCATTTCTTATGGCCATTCCGGCCATCTCCGGCGCGGCGATCCTCGAGGGTCGACATCTCAGTTTTTCGGAATGGGGCATCGGGGCAGCACCATTGGCGGTTGGCCTTGGGCTCTCATTCGCTTTCAGCCTGATAGGGTTGATGACGCTGAAGCGGTTGGTGGTGTCACGAAATCTCAAATGGATGGGTGTCTATTGCCTGTGTGTAGGAATCGGTGCATTGGTACTTTTATGAAAGGAATCGGATGAGCAACGAAGAAGAAACCGCCTCTTCGGAAAGCAAAGAAAGCTTCAAAGCAACCCTCTGGATGCCCGCCATTGCTGGTATCTGCATCAGCCTGTTCTGTCTGCTAAGCCTGGTGTCTTTCAGCCAGGCTGACTACCCGGATTGGCATCAGCCTTACAACGAGCTGCCGAGTAACTGGTGTGGAAAGGCCGGGGCGTTCATAGCCATTCGTCTGCTTCAACTGTTCGGACTGGGCAGTTACTTCATCCTTGCGGTCGTCGCGGGTTGGGCGCTCAGAATGTCCATCGGCGGCAAGGTGGAAGACCCCTGGCAGCGAGCCATCGGCTCAGTGCTGATGGTGGTCTTCATGTGCGCGGCCATGCAACTCGTGCCAGGACAGGAGGTCTCCGCCAGCAGGCCAGGCAACGGCGGCATTCTTGGCATCGCGCTGGCGCATCTGCTCGGCACCTACTTTGGCGCGGTCGGCAAAGTGCTGGTCATCGTATCGCTGCTTGCACTTTCCGCTCTGCTCGCTACGAATGAGCTCCTTCTTCAATCCTTCGGTGTGATGCAAAACGTGGCGGGCCGGCTTCGCATTCCAGCTTCGCATCCGCACATGGCGATTGCATCTACTTCGAGCGCTGAAGTGGTCCTGCCTGATGAAACGGAAGCCCCTGAGGTTCCTCATCCGCCACGAGAACCATCTGAACGGAAACGTTCGCTGGAGCATTCTGATGAGCCAAAGAAGGGAAAGCTGGGTTCCGTTCCGAATGCAAATCGCCGGCGCACGGATCCTGCGACGCGCAAGCTCTTCGGGCTGCTCTCAGACCGTCATCAGGCGGAATGCGAAGCGGTAGCCCCGCCGAATGTGGCCTGGAAAGCAAATCGGCCTCCTGTCGTCGAGGGCATCCCTCTTGAAGAGTCTGATTTTCAGGCGATTGAAGAAGATGAAAAGCGAGAGGATTTCGATCGTGAGCTCAAGAAAGTCACGCCCCATCCGTCGAAGCGTGGCCGGCGGGCGCCGAAACCCAGGCCGCGGCCGAAGCCCCAGAGACCCGACCCGATCGAGAACTACGAGATCCCATCGGAAGTCGATCCGGCCAGCATCACAGAGCCTGACTATCGGCATGCTCGACCTGCGCTCAACAAGGCCACGGCTAAAAAAGAACCGACCCCGCCTCCGCGGTCCGGTGAGGATGATTTCGATGAAACGACTTACGCGTTGACCCAGGATGACATTCACACCAGGGTTGAGTTGCCGGGCCAGAAAACTGAGGAAGACGTTCGGAAAGCGGAGACCATTCCGGATACCACTAATCCGGATTATGTCGCGCCTGCGCCACCACCGGAAGAAAGTGTTGATTCCGAACGGATTCCCAATGTGCAGGAAACTGCGGAGGCCCCTGAGCCGGAACAGGCCACGGCAAAGGAAACCACCGACATCGATGAAGTCACAGAACACGACCTGGTTGATGAAAGTGAGGATTCCTCATTGCCGGAGAACGACACACCGGAGGGTGCGTTTGTCGAAAAGGAAGAATCCACCACGACGGTGGAGCAGAAGATCGAGAGCTTTCGAAGCCCATCGCCGCCCCCAAAGGTCAGAAGGAAGGCGCTGCCGAAGCCACGAAAAGGCAAATACTACCTTCCACCGCTCGACCTGCTTGACATTGCCCGGCAACCCCGCGGACGCGAGCTCGAGAGCCGCCAGAAAGTGAAGCAACTCGAGACCGCACTGACGGATTTCAAGGTAGGCGCCGAGGTGGTCGATATTCAGCGCGGGCCTACGGTCACCATGTTCGAGCTGGCGCTGGCGCCGGGCGTCAAGCTTAACAAGATCGTCACTCTTTCAGATGACCTTGCCATTGCCATGCGCGCGATGAGTGTCCGTGTCGTCGCGCCTTTACCGGGCAAGTCGACTGTCGGTCTCGAGATTCCAAACGAGGTCAAAGAAGCGGTCCGCATGCGCGAACTCATCGAGGAGTGCAGGGAGCAGGAAGGCATGGTGCTGCCGATCTTTCTCGGCAAAGACGTATCCGGTGAACCGGTGGTTTCCGATCTTGCGTCCATGCCTCACCTGCTGATCGCGGGTGCGACTGGTGCAGGAAAATCTGTCTGTATTAACTCAATCATCGCCAGCATCCTGCTCAAGAATACGCCTGATCAGGTCAGGCTGGTGCTCATCGATCCCAAGATGGTGGAGCTTTCAGGCTTCGAGGACATCCCCCACCTGCTGAGCCCGGTGGTCACCGATATGAAAAAGGCGCCGAGCGTTCTTGAATGGGCGGTGAAGAAAATGGATCAGCGTTACGACCTGCTCGCCTCCGTCGGTGTGAGGCATATCAAGCAGTTCAACGAACTTGGTGAAGAGCGAATTAAATCGCGACT
This sequence comes from Planctomycetota bacterium, assembly GCA_030740295.1. The sequence continues at coordinate 830 of JASLXP010000036.1, read as the reverse complement.
TCTCAATCGCGGCGCATTGCTGGAAGACGTGCCCTATCACCTGCCCTACATCGTGCTTGTGGTTGACGAGTATGCCGACCTGATGATGGTCGCCTCGAAGGACGTCGAAAAGTCAATCACTCGTCTTGCGCAAAAATCCCGCGCCGTCGGCATTCACGTCATCCTTGCCACGCAGCGTCCTAGTGTGGATGTCATTACCGGCCTCATCAAATCCAATATGACCACCCGCATCGGATTCCGCGTTTCGAGCAAGGTCGATTCCCGCACCATTCTTGATCGTAACGGCGCGGAGAAATTGGTTGGCATGGGCGACATGCTGTTCCTTCCGCCCGGTAAATCGGATCTCATCCGAAGCCAGGGCTCATTCTTGAGCGATGATGAATTAAGCGGCATCGTTGAATTCATCAAGGCGCAGGACAACCCTACCTTCGAGCCCGAGCTCGAAGACATCGAAGACCTGGATGGCGGCGGGGAAGACTTCGCCAATCGCGACAAGCTCTACGACCAGGCCGTGCGCATCGTGCTGCAGGAAGGCCGCGGTTCAGTTTCGTTGCTCCAGCGAAAACTCGAAATCGGGTACACCCGCGCCGCCCGCCTGATGGACTTCATGGCCAAAGACGGCATCGTCGGCGGGTACAAAGGAAGCAAGGCCCGCGAGGTCCAGATGACACTCGAAGAATGGGAAGAGATCCGGCGTTCAGCGGATTGAGTCAGTCAGTCGGAATGGAGCAATCGAATAGCCCTCGGACTGGTGGCACATCGACCAGGTGATTTCCCAGCGCGAGTTGGCGCGGCTGCACGGAAAAGACCAGGTGCTCTGCGCTGAGGCT
>JASLXP010000035.1 GCA_030740295.1 Planctomycetota bacterium | reverse complement strand
CTCAGGTAAAGATTCCAGTGTTCCATGAGTCCTCGTCAGTGGCGCCGTGGATGCCGAGAGCGACAACGCATCCCTCACCGAAGACACGCGTTGGCAAGCAACCCGTGCACATGAGGAGTCAGGCAGCGCGATCAATTTGGCAACAAAAAAAATGAATCCAATACACAGGATCGTAAACTGCAAGACCTGCCTACAGTCCCAGATTCTTCAACTTTTCGGCCGCCCGCCTGGTCTGCTCGATACTCGGCACGAGCGCGAAACGCACGAAGCCTTCGCCGGGATTGAGGCCGTCGGCAGTCTCGTCGCTCAGCCACGAGCCAGGGGTGGTGACAATGGCCACATCCGGCACAAGAAGCCTGGTGGCGAATTCAACGGACGTCATACCTTCCGGGATTCGCTGCCACAGGTAGATGGTCGCGTCCGGAGTGCAGTCAGGCAGCCCGGCTTCCGTCAGTGCCCCAACCAGGATATCGCGCTTGGCTTTATAGTCGGCGCGGGAGTGCTCAACATGCGTTTCGTCGGACAGGCCTGCAATGGCGCCGTCCTGGACAAACGTCGGTGTTCCGGAGTCCAGATTGGTTTTCACCTTTTTGAATACATTGATGATGCGCGAATCACCGGCCACCCATCCGATGCGGTGACAGGTCATCGCGCTGCGTTTCGACATGGATTGGAAAACGACCACGCCGTCCTTCGAGACTTCGAGAATCGAATGTGGCGGCTCATCTGTAAAGTAGATTTCGGAATAAGCTTCGTCCGAAGCGATGATGATGTTGTTGCTGTTGCCGAACTCGACGACCTTTTCGAGATAGTCCCGAGGCGCCATCGCTCCGCTGGGGCTGTTGGGGTAATTGATCCACATGATCTTTGCCCGTTCTCGGATCTCCGCGGGGATGGCATCGAGATCGACGAGGAAGTTATTCTGAGGGAGAAGTGGTACGAAGTAGACACCGCCTTCTGCGAAGAGAGTGCCCCTCTGATAGGGCGGGTAGCCCGGCGTGGGGCAGATCACGATGTCGCCGGGATTGACGAAGCCTTCAGCAAAATTGAAGACCGCCTCTTTCGAGCCGATGGTGGCGGTGATTTCGGTATCCGGATCGAGCGAAATCCCAAACCTGTTTTCATTCCAGGCCGCTAATGTCTCTCGATAATCCTGTCCGCCGATATAGCTCGGATAGCCAGTCGTTGCACGTGCATCCACCCCGGCCTTACAAGCCTCACGAACGATTTCCGGAGTCGGAATCGTCGGATCGCCGACCCCGAAATCCGTGGGTGTAATGCCCTGTGCTTTGAGCTTCTCGACCTCCTTGTCCACTTCGGCGAAAGCATAGCCTCCAAGCGATTGAATCCGGTCTGATGCAACAATATCCATGGTGTCTCCTCGTTTAGCGCCTGATTTTCAGAAGGCCGGCCAGTGTAGCAAAGGCCTTATTACCGGCAAACGAGGCGTTATCCCGCGCTTGGATGCAGTTTCGATTCTCCCGTGGATGGCTAAGATCGAGCCGAGTGTACCTGACTGATTCCTCGCTGCGCGTTGCGCATTACGCCCCTCATGAAACTCCTCACCTTCGAAAGAATCAGCCACCCCAACGGCGGCCATCGTCTTGGTCTGCTCTGGCCGGGTGGTGCGATTATCGATCTGAGAGAGGCTGCGAATGAGCTGGCGCTCCGGTCCCTGCCAACCAGCATGGTTGAATACCTCGAGGGGGGCGCGTTCACCCGTGAGACGGTGCAGGTGATCGTGGAACGTGCCGAGGAATTCAGTGCGCGGCACACCGACTTTGTCTTCTCGGCACAGCAGGTCCATCTCAGATCGCCCCTGCCCAGGCCCGCCAGCCTGCGGAAGTTCTCCGTGTCGGAGAGTCATTACCGAGCGCTTTGCAGCCATTGCGGTCGGCGTCCTTCAGGGGACTGGAAAAAATCCCCGCGCTTTGTTTATAGAAACCACCAGGCCGTCTATGGCGGAGACGCCACCATTCCCAAACCGGCCGCGGGTAAACAGCTTGACCTGGAATTCGGAATTGCCTGCGTCATTGGCCAGGCGGGCATGAATATCCCCGCGGAGGAGGCCATGGCCTGCGTGGCCGGCTTCACGATCTCGAATTGCTGGAGCTTAAGAGATCTCGAAGCCGATGAATTCAACCTCCGCCTGGGGCCCTCCAAGTCGCAGGATTTTGCTACCTCGCTCGGCCCTTATCTGGTCAGCGACGAAGAGGCCGGCGACATTGAGAGCCTGGCGATGCAAATCCGTATCAACGGTGTACCGCTTGGAAGTTCACGCTCCGGAAATTCCGTCTGGAGTTGGGGACAACTTATCGCCGCGGCATCCCAGGACGTGCCACTTTTCCCCGGTGACATCCTGTGCATGTCGGATCCGGGAGGCAGCCTCATGGAATTCAGGAAAGATGGGTGGCTTCAATCCGGGGATCAGATTGAGCTCGAAGTAGAAAACCTTGGCATCCTCAAAAACTCGGTGGAATAAAATTGGAAACTAAATACCAACCCGCAAATATCGAACTGGACGTCCGCACGGAATTGAAGATTGAATGGTACGACGGACACGAAAGCACCTTTGCCCTGGATTATCTGCGCAAGGAGTGCCCCTGCGCGAATTGCCAGAATGAACGGGCGGAGGAAGCCGAAAACCCGAATCCATTCAAAGTGCTTTCCGGCACCGTGGTCGCCAAAGCGGAGGCATTGAACATGGAAGCCGTCGGCAATTACGCGCTGAAGTTCGATTGGAACGACGACCACAACAGCGGCATCTACACGTTTCAATACCTGCGCAACTTGTGCCCCTGCGAAGAGTGCAAGGGATGACCCATGGCTGCGAATCGCAACACAGCGAAGCTCTGCTTGAGGCCTGTCAATCCATCTTCCTCCGGCTACGTCTCTTCCAGAATCGTCCCTTCGATACCCACCGTGTCGTTTTCGTAAACGAAGTAGTACACCACCAGCAGACGCCCGTCGTTCAGTTCGACAGACCATGGATAACCGCAGTCAGAATTGTTTGAATCGGAGCGAACGATGATGTCCAGCGCGTCTTCAAGATCGCTCGCTGCCGGATTCAGAACTTTCGCTTTGCATCCGTATTGCCCTTCCCACCGGGTGCCGACAGTAAACAGAATTCGACCGTCACTGAGCTTCAGCAAATGCGCTGGACAACCCCGAATCGTCGTTTCCTGCCATTCTGACCAGGTTTCTCCGCCATCGTCTGAATAGACCTTGGAAATAAACCAGGGATAGCGATCCGGGTCAGGGCCCTTGTAACAGCGGAAGAGAACGAGGATGCGCCCGCTCTCGGTCTGGACGATCGCCGGCTCGCTGAAGTGGGCGACGTCATCCTCAGCGATGCGACCGCCGTATTCCCAGGTCGAACCAGAATCGTGCGAAACACGCATCATTCCGAAATATGGCTTCCGCCCCTCGTCTCGGTGAGTCGCTTTTGATGGCAGGAGCAACCGACCGTCACATTCCAGCATTCCGCTTCTGCAGATTCCGGAGTGGGTGGCGGGGGCGCCCCACAGCGCGTCGGGCAAAGGCGGGAATCGCGTCGGCTCAGACCAGGTATGACCGTCGTCCATCGAGCGCGACCAGAATGGCTTGCCGCCGTTGTTGATCCGCCATTTGAATTTATCTATCGGGTCGCACTGTTCCGGATGCAGTTCCACATTCGAGCAATGGAGAAAGATGCTTCCATCAGACAGCGTGTGTGCGCCGTGATCCAGGACGCCCCCCAGGGGATCGGACACGACAAACTTTGCCTCACTCCAGGTCTGGCCTTCGTCTGTCGATCGGCAGGAACGCATATCGAAGAGCGGGTGACGATGATGTGAATAACCGAGGTCCGTCGCCCGATGAAAGAGAACCAGCAAGTCACCGGACGGTGTGCGCACCAGGTTTGGATGCGCGGCATACCAGCCCTTCTCACGATAGATGGTTACATGGTCGGTAACATTCCAGCTCATTTGATTTCTCCCAGTCTGATGTCGTCGAACCAGATCCTGCCGGTGACCGAAAGGTGCAGGTAAAGAGTGAATCCCCGGGCAGGCTCCTTTCCTTCGGGGACGAATCTGGGCAGGGCGAAAGTGAAACTCGATTTCTTCCAATCGTAAGTACCGCCGGGAAGGTCGAATGCTCGGCTGATGCGTTGGCCGTTGTTCAGGTGGTACACGATGCTCTCCGACGAGCGATGCACTGCCTCCCCACGAGAGCGGATACTTAGCTCGTAGCTCTTTCCATTTTGCAGCCGATTCATCGGCCGTTCCTGGCGAAAATTGGATCCGCCATTTCGCTGGTTCTCTGAGCCCTCGACGCTTTCAAGAAAGAGGGCGTGACCTCTCTCTGTTTTTCGGGCCATCCCTCTGAAAAATCCAATGTAGGCGTTGTAGTGCCAGCCCGCGGCCCAGTGGTAAGGCAGCTCTGCGACTCTGTTGTCCTTTCGTAGTGGTTTCTCTTTGATGAGATAAAGCGTTTCGATGTCGCCGTTATCCAGCAGATTGCCGCCGCCATACACGGGCTGCACATTGCCATAGGTGGACAGATTCGCTTGAAGGCGTTGCCAGGTTTCAGATGCGAGCAGGTTTTTCAGTATGGCCGAAAACATGGGTGAAGATCGCAGCCGAAACAGATCGCCGGCAACCCGAATCGCCATCCCCTTGCCGAATGAATGGGCCGTCACAAGTGGACTCTCACCGGCAAACAGGGCCTGGTTGTAGGACGCTCCGGGAAAGCCCTCGCCATGCTTCGGCTTCTTGTGAGCCAGGTAAACGCCACCTAGAAACACCGATTTACCGGGAGTTAGTTTCACGAATGGCGCCCCGTTGTCGTTCACCCTCGGGCATTCAATCCAGCGTCCAACATCGAATCCCACAAACAGTGGATTATCCTCAAACACCCGCAGGCGCAGTGCGTGGAACCCAACCAGCTCGATGCGCGAGCCGGTCAGTGCGTTGAGTTCTGATATCCCGAGCCGGTCAGTGCCGTGTTCGTAGCGGCCGTTGTCATTCGCGTCGATAAACCTGCCAGCTCGACCTAGCAAAACGAGTTTTCCACCGCGTTGAACGAAACGTTTCAGGGGATCGATCCAATCCTGCCTGAAACCCTCGCGGGCTGTGAGGAGAAATCCGTTGAAGCTTTCGAGCTGTCTTGAGAAGTCGGATGCTGAGAGTTTGAGGATTTTTCGTCGCTTGCTTTCCGATTGGATGAAGCGATCCAGGTGCGGCTCGTCGGTGGCGTAAGGGAGGACGGCGAGGGGGAGGTCGTCTGCGAACGCGAGGGCGCTGAAAGGGAGAGCGAGGAAGTAGAGGAGTGGAGATGGGAACATGAATTTCGATACGGTCTACTCAAAAACCAACTCCCGATAAGATGCCCTTTCGTGGAAATTCTTCAGGACGGTAATCGCGGAGTATTCCATCGTTCTCCTTTCCCTGCCGAGGTTGATCTTCCAGACGTCGCCCTTCGCAGGATTCTTCTGAAGAACGTTGAAATGCTCGTCGCGCAGGGCATCGAAAGGCAGCGCAGCTTCGGCCGTCCAGCGGCTGGCTTTGGTGTCGATCCGGATTTTGACTTTCCAGGTTGGATTCCACTTGGTCACGTTTGCGTAACCCCACGGCATCTTCTTTGGGATCAGATCGGTAATGCGGCCGGCCACGTTGAACACGAGATGGCAGTAATCGTATTTCTTTGGATCGGGCTGAAGAAAAATCTCGAGGATGTCCTCGTTGAAAATGGAGAACGCATCACGTGGGCCTTCGCTGCCAACGATCGAATCGATACGCATGTCGGGTTCTTCGCAGGTGAAGGCAAAGTAAAGCTTGTGTGCGTCGTAGAGAACTCTTGCAGTCGTGGCAGCTTCGGGATAGCGGACCCGGTCGCCGACGCTCTTTATGACGTGAACGAAAGGCTTGATCTCGGCGGATGACTTCCAGCACTCATCGTTCAGGTCGCCGTCGACAATTGGTGCAACAGCCGTCCTTCGTACGGACACGGGCAGTTTGGGCAGTTTCGCTGCAAGTTTCGTGGGTACCAGATTCGCTTCCTTCTTCACCAGGTTTGGATTGTCGAGAGCGGCGCTGAGCTGGCGAAAATCCTCCGCGTAAAACTGGTCAAAATATTTCATGCTCCAATAGCTGCTCGCGGCGTATCCCGCCTTTGTATGGACGGAGCCCTTCCAATTTTGCGGCCAGGATTTGATTTTTTCGAGGTCTTGCTTGAAGCCTTCTTCGGCCGCCTTCACTTCTTTGAGCCCGCGGTCGATCAACTTTCGGGACTGAGCGACTTCGCCGGCGTTCATGGCGGCCCTGGCCTCGAGATGGGTCAGCCGGCAAGGGACGACGCGATCGACCAGGTGCACGAGTTTGTAGTAGTGAGCGAACACCTTCTTCGCCTCATCGTTTCGGAAGGGCATTTCGCTTTCCACGATGTTGTCGACGATTGCGACGGCCTTCCTGGCAAACGCGGCCTGTTCCCGGACCCGTTCAGCGAGGTCCCCCTCAAACGGGTGAGCTTTGAAATCGTCGTCCCTCTGCCGGGCCACGTGCCTGGCGGTCAGTTCGGGTTGGAACACCCACGCTGGGATAATCGGCAGACCGAAAAGCGGGGTGAATGCCTTGCCCACCTCGTGCCCGAGAAGATTGCGCGCAATTTTACCGTAGACCTGGGTGACTGCTTCGGGGATGTTCGTCTCCCTTTCGTAAATCACAGGCGGCCTTGCGAATTCATCCGCGGCTCCAGGTGCATCCGCGTTCCAGGCGTATTCCTGATGCGCCATGATGTCGATAGGTTTGTTTCGCCAGGGGCACATGATGATCGCATCCGTTCCTGGATTCAGAAACGTCTTCATCAGTCGGGCGTTCGTTTCAAAGATGGGCTTGTCTGTGCCCGCGTGTCTGCCGTTTCTGAAATCGATGACGCGCCGATTTTCGTAGTAGACGAACAGCGGGCGGTTGTTGGTGAGGCGATTCCACTGGTCGATGAATTCTTTTCGCGTCTCACGAATGGTGACGTATGCGTCCGCCGGAAGCTGGCGATTGAGGTCGGTCAGAAATCTTTCGAGTTCTGGGTACCGAAGGCTCTGCGGGCTGTAAGGGTGCGGACAGAGCACGACCCGCGCATCGGGGCACGTCTCTTTTATGGCATCCACGATAATCCTGCCGACGTTAGCATCCGCCTTGGCCCTGTCTGCTCCGAACCTAGCTTCGCATTGCGAACAGCGGTTCTGATAATTTTCGTTTCCCGTGTCGGGATAGTGGGCAAAGAGAAATTCGATGCCGAGGGTTTTCATGAACCGTCCAGCGGCGAGGTATTTCTTGCGCAGCAACTTGTCTTCACTCCAGCAGTGAAAGTAGCCGGTCAACTGCATCTTCCCTTTGAAGGCTTTTTCGTTCCCCTTGACCGGAGCGAGACTGGGATGGCACTGAGTGAATGCATAGACACCTCGGTCGCGAGCGTAATCGAGCAGCGGCTTCACCCACGCCAGGCCCGCCGCGACTTTCGGATCGAGTTTGTCGTAGCTGAAGCCGAACGCGTTGGCTCCCCACAGCAAATTCACTTTGATGTCGGCCAGATCATCGATCCACTGTTTGAATCCATTGGCAAACGCGGCTTTGTCCCGACGGAACAGGCTGATGTTTTTCCGGTAGGCGTAGTCCACATTGGTGAGGCAGCGCCATGTCCAGTCCGGCCAGTCTGACACTTCCGCCTGGCGGGCGAGAATCCTGTCGCCCTCCTTATAAATGAAATGAAGGAGAGTGGTGACCGCGTAGTAAGCGCCAACCGACCCGTTGCCACTCAGAATCAAAAACCGCCGTGCGCCTTGTGACCAGCCATGAATGGAATACGCCTGGTCTCCCTTGCCTTGCACGGCATCGGTACCAACCATGTAAGGTTTACAGATGCCGTCACGTCTTCCGATGACAATCGCAGTAGCCGGAAGCTTCTCTGATGCCTGTCTCATCGTAAGAATCGGCAGCGGTTTTCCGCCAAGCGAGACGACCTGCCGATTCAGCCTGTTTGCAGCGGCCAGATAAGAACCTGTTCTTTCTTCCAAGAGAATTGGGATGTGCCGCAGTTCAAGAGTTTCAGCCCTTACTTTGAGCTTCTTGGGCTGCGGCACAATGGCGAGTTCATCTTCTTTGAATGCATCTGCGTGACACCAACTGACGGTGAGTGCGAATGCCAGGATCGGGGATGTTCTGTATCTCAGCGCCATAATTCTTTCTGTCGACCTTCCGGTCCCTGAGCCGGCGGGACGCCGGCATGCCCAGGGGCTGACGTTTCGCAAAGCTGTTCGCAGTGCATGCCTTGGCGTATTTCAGGCGGCGACAGAACACGCTAAAGCGTGCACTACAAAACGCTACCGGATTTCACGAGAGAGTCTGGCAGCGTGCGGCCACGGGGATGCCTGGCCATAAGACTCACCCGCCCGACAATGCCTGCATCACGTATATTTCGCTGTTCGGCTGCACCTCGTCCGTCATGCCTTCACGATCGTGGATGAGCTCGCTGTCGACAAAGACAACCATGTGTTTTCGCAGGCGGCCCTGGTCATCAACGACGTAGCTCTTGAGCGGCTCATTGGCCTCGAAGACTCTGTCGAGCGCCTCTTTTATAGTGGCTGCTTCCACTTCGGCCGGCGGGCAAGGGACGTGGCGTTCCAGGTTTCGGGTGAAAACGACTCTGAGCATTTCGCAGGATACTGGACGTGCGAATCAGGGATCAGGGATCGGGGATTGGGAAGCAAAAGGATTCAGGATTCAATATTCAGGATTCAGGATTCAGGAGGATTCAGGATTCAAGATTCCTGAGCCCTGAACGACGCGCAGTCTATCCGACATCCCGTTCAAGCCAAACTCGCTGGATTAGTGCGAGGGTGAGGGTATTATCCGCCGCTGTTTACAGAAGGCATACCCTCCCCGAAGGTGACTCGACACTCTCGAATTCCTGACTGCCCACCGCCTTCACCGGCCATTCATATCCATTTTAACCGACCGAAGGAGAACACAGCATGCGGGCTGGATCAAAAGTTCCCTCACTCCTGATTTCTTTCATTCTTTTAGCGTCTACTGCATTTGCCGAAGGCAGGCTGGAGCATCTCCCAACCATCTGGTGGATTGCGCCCATCAGTTCTGTTCTCGCGTTGATTTTTGCCTTCATCTTCTACAAGGGGATGATAAAGGCAGACGAAGGCAACGAACTCATGCGCGAGATTGCCAACAGCGTAAAGGAAGGCGCCTACGCTTATCTGTGGCGGCAATACAGAGTCGTGACTTACGTCTTCATCGGCTTGGCGATTGTCCTGGCCATTATGGCTTTTGGTTTCCACGCGCAGCACCCGATCGTGCCGTTTGCATTTCTGACCGGAGGGTTCTTTTCAGGACTTGCCGGTTACTTCGGAATGAAGACCGCGACGCACGCGTCCGGTCGCACAGCCCAGGGCGCGATGAATTCGCTGAACCAGGGGTTGCAGGTTGCTTTCCGGTCTGGGGCGGTCATGGGGCTCGTCGTTGTCGGTCTCGGATTGATTGATATCACCGCCTGGTTCCTCGGGCTCGCGACTTTGACCGAGATGAGCCTGAACGAAATCACCGTCGTCATGCTTTGCTTCGGGATGGGAGCTTCCACGCAGGCGCTCTTCGCACGTGTGGGCGGCGGTATCTACACCAAGGCCGCGGACGTGGGGGCTGACCTCGTCGGAAAGGTCGAGGCAGGTATCCCGGAAGATGATGCACGCAACCCGGCCACGATTGCCGATAACGTGGGCGACAACGTGGGCGACGTCGCTGGCATGGGAGCGGATCTTTACGAATCTTATTGCGGTTCAATTCTGGCTACGGCCGCGCTGGGAGTGGCTGCAATCACCGCGCTCGAGGTTCCCGATGCAAACGCTGTCGAATTTCAGCTTCGTCTCCTGGCTTTGCCGATGGTTCTGGCCGGGATTGGCATCCTGCTGAGCATCGGCGGTGTTTATCTCGTCAAGACCGGTGAAGATGCGAACATGGCGACGCTGCTCAAAGCACTGTTTGTCGGCATCCTCGTGCCAAGTTTTGCCATCCTTGTGGTGGCATACCCCGTTTGCGATTCGCTGCTCGGGCCAATTGAAAAAGTCAGCGCAACGGGCGTCTGGGGTGCCATCTGCGTCGGCATGATCTCCGGTCTGGTAATCGGCTGGTTTACGACTTACTACACCGCCGCGGAATATCGGCCCACCCAGCGCATCGCGGAACAGGCAATCACCGGTTCAGCTACCGTCATCATTTCCGGTGTTGCTGAAGGAATGATGAGCACCTGGGCCAGCCTGCTGACAGTGATCATCGCGACCATGGCGTCTTTCCTTATGGCCGGTGGTGGCACGGAATTCACGCTGGGACTTTACGGGGTCGGCATCGCCGCGGTCGGCATGCTCTCCACTCTTGGTATTACGTTGGCAACCGATGCGTACGGGCCCATTGCTGACAATGCAGGTGGGAATGCCGAGATGGCCGAACTCGGGCCGGAGGTCCGTGAACGCACCGACGCGCTTGACAGCCTCGGCAACACGACGGCAGCGACCGGTAAGGGCTTCGCCATCGGCTCGGCCGCTCTGACTGCTCTGGCATTGCTTGCCGCATATGTCGAGGAAGTCCGTGTCGGACAGCACCGTGAAGCGCACAGTTATGCGGCCGCGCAGACCGTTGCCGTCGACAGTGCCCATTATATTGGTGGAGGCAAATTCGCCTATCGCCTGACCGATGGCGACAACGAGGCCGCTGTAGATTGCCTGATGGTTCTGCAGGGAAAAGACCACGCCCGCGAAATGAAGATTGGTGATAAGGTCACGATTGAGGCCGCGGCCAACTCGAGACGCATGTTTGTCACCACTGCAGAGCCCCAGATGGGATTCGTGCGTGCGAAGTATGCAAAGATGCCGGAGTACATGACCTTCTATGACGTTACGCTGATGAACCCGCGAGTCCTCTGCGGGGTCTTCGCCGGGGTAATGGCCGCATTCGTTTTCTGTAGTATGACCATGCAGGCCGTGGGGCGTGCCGCGAGCGACATGATGCTCGAGTGCCGCAGACAGTTCGGTAAGATTCGTGAGGCCCTGCGCAACGAAGGCAAGACCGAAGAGGAGGTGGCGAATCCTGACAACTGGCCTCGCAGCGTCGAGCTCGATGGTCACAAGTACCCGGACTATGCGAACTGCGTGGCCATCAGTACTGCAGGCGCACAGAAGGAAATGATCGTGCCCGCGTTGCTGGCAATTGCGACGCCAGTCTTCGTGGGGCTCGTATTGGATGTGGCCGGCGTCCTTGGCCTCCTGGTCGGCGGGCTCACCAGCGGGTTCGCGGTCGCGGTCTTTATGGCCAACGCGGGCGGCGCCTGGGACAACGCGAAAAAATACATCGAGACCTTCGGCAAGATCACTGCCAAAGAGTTGAGAGACAACCCTGACCAGTTGAAAGGCAAAATCCCGCAAAACAACATCGATGCTCTTCTCGCCCGCGCCGAAGCGATGGACGACGATGAGATTATCTATGGCAAGGGCAGTGAAGATCACAAGGCGGGCGTTGTCGGCGATACGGTCGGCGACCCATTCAAGGATACTTCGGGTCCTTCGCTTAATATCCTCATCAAGTTGATGTCGATGGTCTCGGTCGTCTTCGCCGGTCTCATCGTAAAATTTGCGCCAGCCATTGGAGCCATACTTGGATTGAATTAGAATCCTCTTTTGAGGATCAGTGAGCAGTCCTCGATTTAATCGTGGGCTGCTCTTTTTTTTGGTGATGAGTGTTCAGGTTTCAGTGTTTCTGGGAATGAAAAATGCTATCCGAGGTATTACAGGAACTTCACTGGGAACAATCTCACGGAGGGACATTCTGGCTGGATTCTCTTCCGGATGTCCCAAACGAACCGATTGAGCAAGCGCAGCGTGTTATCGATGCAACGGAAGAGGTCGGCCGTGCCTTCGAACGACTTCATTCGGTGGAATATGTCGTGAGCGGCTTCGGGCCCGACCTTCTGATGAAGACCGAAAGCGGATTTCGCATTCGGAGCCTGCAGTCGAATATCGCACGCATTGGAAGGACTGCCGAGAATCACTCTGTATCACCAGCGTACAGTGCACCGGAAATCGTCGAGCAGTCCCCCGTGAGCCCAGCGACGGATGTCTTTCATCTAGCCGCGCTCTTCTATGGGCTGGCAACTCGAAAGGCGCCGCAGGGGACGACCGTCGAGGGGCTGCAATCGTGCCGCTACAACCTGCCTCGTTTTCGCATTTACGATCCCACCTTCCCGGTCGGGTTCGAATCCATCTGGCGCAAAGCCATGAGCACCAATCCAGCGAAACGATACGCGACGGTGACTGAGTTTCTGAATGCACTGAAAGGCGCGCTCGAACAGTTGCGAAAAAACGCTTCGGGCGAAGTCCTCCTTAAATTTGAAGTCGGTGCGGGCACTGAAATCGGAAAGGTGAAGCAACTGCGTTATCCGGAGAATCAGGACGCCATCTTCCCCGATCCAGGGCAGGGAGAATCTTCTCGAATGGCAGAGCTTGGGCGCGATGTTTTCGCCATCGCCGATGGTGTTAGCCGCTGCGATTACGGCACGGGCGATGAGGCCAGCGGCATCGTCATCAAATGGGCGAAGCGAGCGATAGACAAATACATAAAGCCCGTGGGCCAGGATTCGCCGAACTGGGAAGTGGAGGAAGTTTTCAAGACCTTAAGCCAGGTTGTCGTGCAGGCCACGCACGAGATTGCGGAAGCAGCGACTGCGGGCGAGGACACTCGACCCGAGAAAGTGATGTCATCCACTCTGATTACGGCCATCGTGAAGAACCACAATGTTCTCGTGGGAAATACGGGCAACTCCAGAGCCTTCATCGTTGGTAAGGATTACATCGAGCAAATCAATCTGGATGACGATGTCTGGCACGCCCGTCTCCGTTCGGGCATGGCCCCGGAAGAGGCCAGCAGCAAGAAGGGCAACAGCCTCCTGCGGCGCGTGGTCGGGGCATGTATGAAAGAGGGCGATCAGATCCAGCCCGACCTCCGCCGCGTTCGGTTTACTGGCTACCGCGCCTACATCGGCCCCGGCGATGTTCTCCTCCTCGGCTCGGACGGCCTCATTGAAGAGGGTTCATACATTTCTCAAAGCGAAGCATTCGATCTCGTTCGCAACAACATCGAAAAATCGGCCCAGGATATCTGCGACATCCTCATCAACGATGCGAACGAACGACAGATCCCACCCAAACACGGGGACAATATTTCCTGCATCATCGTGAAGGTCTTGTAGAGGCTCTGATGGTCCATTCTGCAGTCGTACCCACGCCGCGGCAGGTAGAGTTGGAGAACTGGAATTTGTGTTGGCCAGTCATCACTTCACAAACTGCAGTTACTCATTGTTTGTTGTTCACGCCCCATGCCAATCACAGATATCGATACCAGCAAGTTCGCAGTTCTCACTGAGGAGCAGCGCCGAGCCTTCCTCACGCAGGGCTACTTCGTTGTTGAAGACGCGTTGCCTCAGGATTTCCTCGAGGAACTCACTGAAGCGGCAGACCAGGTCCATGCACGGATGAAAGACGCGGGTGAGCCGTCAAGCAACGGCGAGTGGAGTCTCAGAAATTGTATCGTCCAGCACGATGCCTTTTTTCGACTGCTCGACTATCCAACGACGGTTCCCCTCGCCTGGCAGCTCCTAAACTGGAATATCCAGATGAACACCTCGCACCTGGTGATCATCCCACCCAAACCCGAGCCCTCCGAGGAGGAAAAGGTAAAACTCGGCTTTCATCGTGATGGCGGCACTTCCTCCAGAGAAATGGAGGAGCCGCACCCACGAATCATGCTCAAGATCGCATACATCCTCAGCGACCAACGAGGCCCTTCATCCGGGGCTACGTGGATCGTACCCGGCAGCAACCGCATGACCGGGCGGCCGCCGGTGGACCCGCAGACCGGCAATCTTGTCGGCGCAAAGATGGTGAACCTGAAACCGGGCGATGCTTTCCTGTTCGAACAGCGAACCTACCACTCCGGCGGTCACAACTGGTCCCAGATACCACGAAAGACCGTTTTCTTCGGCTACGGCTACCGCTGGTTCAAAGCGATGGACTACATCCAGATGCCGGATGAGATCGTGGCGAAAGCCAATCCCATTCAGAAGCAGTTACTGGGTGTTGTCTCAAAGCCGCTGAGCTTCTTCATACCGGTAGAAGAGGATGTTCCTTTGAAGAAGCTGCTGGAAGATCAGTAGATAGCGCCGGCGCTTCGCAACCATTCTCACATATAGCGGAGCGACCGCGATCTCACGATTTCACGATTTCAAATCCGTAAAGCCAATTCCTCCAAGGCATCCTAAAATGGCGTCTCCTCGCCCTTCCTTCCGCATTGCCAATGCCCAAGATTCAGGTTCTGCCTCCGGCCATCGCCAATCGAATCGCCGCCGGCGAAGTTGTCGAACGGCCCTCCTCGGTCGTTAAGGAGCTCGTCGAGAATTCGCTCGATGCCGGTGCGTCCAGAGTCGAAGTAGAGATTGAAGAGGGCGGCAAGAATCTCATCCGAATCGCGGACGACGGTATTGGCATCGAGGTCGAAGATCTGCCTCTCTGCTTTGCCAGCCATGCGACCAGCAAACTGAAACGTCCGGAGGATCTGTTCTCCATCGGCACGCTCGGTTTCCGCGGCGAAGCCCTTGCCAGCATCGGGTCAGTAGCGCAGGCGAAAATTGTTTCCCGCTATCGCGGCGAGGATTCCGGGGCTGAGATCGAATGCAACGGCGGAAAGTCTGGCGAGGTTAAGGCCAGAGGGGCAAGCCAGGGCACACAGATCGAGATCAGAAATCTCTTCTTTAATGTCCCGGTTCGTAGAAAATTTCTGAAGTCCAACGCCAGCGAGACGGCCAGCATTACCGATACGCTCACTAAGATGTCCCTGGCCTATCCGGGCGTGCATTTCAAGCTCAGCAGCAACGGCAAGGAAGTTTTCAATACGCCACCGTCCACCCGCATCGAGCGCATCAGCACCTTCTTTGGGCGCGACCTCATCGAATCATTGCTGGAGGTCGATAACAAGACACCGGAGCTCACCATCGAGGGATTCGTCGCCCTGCCTGCGGTGAATCGTGCCAACCGCACCTGGCAGCATCTGTTCCTCAACGGACGTTTCATTCAGGACAAATCGATCAGCCACGCGATGAACGAAGCCTATCGCGGCCTCATGATGGAACGCCGGTTCCCAATCATGTTCCTCTTCCTCGAAATGGATCCGGCCGAGGTCGACGTCAACGCGCACCCGACCAAAATCGAGGTCCGCTTTCGCAGCGAGTGGAGTCTCTATGGCCGCATTCTGAACGCGATCCGTCAGCGCCTCCTAGCGGACGAAAAGGTGGCCGCATTGAAGATCGATCCACAGGAGAACCTGTTCGGCCCTCAGAAGACTTCCGACCTGCCCGCCCCCGTACAAAGCGAGGCGGAGGCGTCGCTGGATAAGACAATGGACTTGTTTCCTGGTGGGAAACAGGAATCAGGGGTCGGGAAGGCTGGGTCTTCTGCTCCCCAGCGGAGCGTGAGAGAGCAGTCGTTTTCACCTACGGATCGGTCACAGCCGGAGCCGTTTCATTCGTCCCCCCATTCAGAGAGTCATAGGAGCACGGATGCAACCACCCACACGCCACCGCCCAGGTCCGCGCCACCTCTCAATGGCCCCTTCAACTGCATGCAGATTCACGATTCTTATATCGTTCAGGAAACTGCGGACGGTTTCATCGTGATCGACCAGCATGCGCTGCATGAACGCATCCTTTTCTGCGAGATTCGGGATAAAGCTGAAGCCGGCAAAGTGGAATCGCAGCGTCTGCTGCTGCCAGAGCCGGTAGAGCTTACTCCGAAAGAGCTGGCCATCGTTCGTGAGCTGGATCCCGCGCTGAAACAACTCGGAATGGAAGTCGAAGAGTTCGGCAAGAACTCGGTCGTAATACAGGCAGTCCCCGCGTTCTTGAAAACGGCCAACGTCGGCCGCATCCTCCACGACCTCCTCTCCGAGCTCGGTGAAGGCAGTCGTCCCCGCAGCCTCGAGAAGATCCGCGAGCGCATCCTGGCCACCATGGCGTGCAAAGCTGCCGTGAAGTTTGGAGACAGGCTCAAACAGGAAGAGATCGTCTCGCTCATCGAACGCAGCGCGGAGCTGCCGGAGACTATCGCGTGCCCTCATGGCAGACCCACCAAGCTGGCGGTGAATCTGAATGATCTGGAACGTCAATTTGGGCGAACGTAGGGATGGCCACCGTCTGCCCTCAAGGGCCAGCCCCCTTCGTTGAACTGGCTGAGTTGGTCGTCTGCGATTTGGTGTTACGGGTGACATCAGTAAGCATGACAGAGATCCACGGCTCATTGCCGATACTTTAAATCTTCAGAATCAGTGATGCCGCACGGCGCATATCTGCATATTCCGTTCTGCTTGTCCAAGTGTTCTTATTGCGACTTCTTTTCCGTGATCGGTGAAGAGGAGTCTGTCCCGGCGTACACGGAATCCATCTGTAAAGAGATTGCGATGTATGCGGATCGGGAACTGGTTGTCGACACCATCTTTTTCGGCGGTGGCACTCCATCCTATATTCCCGCGGCCGAGCTGGGCCGGATGCTGGAAACACTCGTGGACTGTTTTGCCATTGCGAATGATACGGAGGTCACCTGTGAGACGAATCCGGAGACAGTCGATCCTGCCAAACTCGACGAGCTCCGCTCAATTGGAATCAATCGTCTCAGTCTGGGAGTGCAATCCTTTCACGATCACGAACTGCAGCAGATCGGGCGTGCGCACGATGCGGCGCGGGCCGTGCGGTGTTTCAGAGAGGCACGTGAAGCGGGCTTCACGAACGTTTCGATGGACTTGATTTCCGCGCTGCCGGAAATGTCTTTGCAATCGTGGAAGGACAGTCTTGAACGACTGGTCGAGCTGGAGCCGGATCATCTGTCGGCCTACACTCTCGAGTATCACCCTGGGACAAAGTTTGAGCGGGAACGGACCCTGGGACTGCTCAATCCGTCACAGGAATTTCTCGAGCGAGAAATGTATCTCGAAACGATCTCTTTTCTCGAGGGCCACGGCCACGGTCATTACGAGATCTCAAACTTTGCGAGACCGGGATTCGAATGCAGACATAATCTGAAGTACTGGCGGCACGAGCCGTACTTGGCGTTTGGGGCCTCTGCTCATGGTTTTGATGGCCGACGCCGCTATTGGAATCACCGACATTTGAAAAGGTATCTCGAGGATATCGGGCGCGGGCTAATACCCGTCGTGGAATCTGAAGAGCTTAATGAATCTCAGATTCGGCTGGAGGAGTTAATGCTTGGTTTGCGCATGCGGGAGGGCGCGGTGTGGGATGGAGACCTGCCCTCGGAAGTGCCCGCGGAGCTCTGCGGGCGGGAAGGCGGTCGTGTTTCGCTAACTGCAAATGGATTTGTGCTCTATGAGTCCGTATGCGCCGCGTTCGCCCGGAAACTGTAGCCTCACAAATGATTCGGCTTCTCTCGGGACGCAAAGTACCGCAGAGGCACGAGGGCACCAGCAGAGGAGAAATGAGACCTCTTACTCGTTCTCGGGTACGCCATTCGGCTCAGGCTCAAGCTCGTTCAGAAAGTCCTCTGCCTCCAGAACAAATCGATCCAGATGCCAGTGAGAGATTATCTTCTGGTAAATCGCACGGGCCTCGTCGGCATTGCCTGCCGCGCGGTGTGCCTGGGCCTTTTCAATGAATCGGTCATAGGTCTCTTCTGCGAGCTGCTCTACCTGCACGACGTATTGTCCGACGGATTGGGCCTGGGTGGAATTGGTGTGTTTACGGCGGAAGGCGTTGAAGCTCGCGATGGCATTTCCGAATTCCAGGTTGTCGACACTCTCCTGGGCTCTCACGACGGTTTTCTGCCACTCCACTTCAGACACTTGAATCTGCTGTTTGCGGAAGTACAGGCGCCTCATTGCTTCTCGCGCGACCTTCTCCTCCAGTGTATCCGGGAAGAGCGAGCGTACCATTTCGTATCTCCGGACGGCGCCCTGAATGTCGTTGGGATTCACACGTTCATAGGCCTTGGCTTCTCTGAGCCAACTCGATACACCTCTGGTTTCCTGATCGGCTTCTGGTTTTTCAGGTGCTGGTTCGCTGATGGAAGAAGCTTCCCTCGGCGTGATGACAGGCGGCCTGGTAACCTTCTCTGCCTTGCGATTATTGAACAGGAAAAGGGCAGGAATGATCAGCCCGGCGGCCAGCAGCGGCAGCCACCACACACCGGATGACTTCTTGCGGGACCTTGTTCTTCGTCTCTGTGATTTGGGAGTAATGGAGGCCCGAATTTCATTCCCCGTGGCTGATTCAATTGACATGCATCGGTCGAGCTCCTGGATGAGGACCGTCGCATTCGGTATTCGCTGTTCAGGTTCTTTGGCCATCATCCACTCGACCAGATCACTGAGCTCGGTGGAAACTTCTTCAACAAATGAATGGAGAGCGGGCGGCTGATGGAAGACCTGCTTCTCCAGTATCTGGTCTTGGCTGGGCCCAGTGAACGGCAGATTGCCGGCGAGCATCCGATAGAAAGTACACCCGAGCGCGTAAATGTCTGAGCGGTGGTCGACAATCTTGCCCATCGCTTGCTCGGGGGCCATGTAGTGGGGCGTGCCGATGACTTTGCCTTCGGACTGTCCATCCGGCCCGACTGCGATGCCAAGATCACAGATTTTGACCCGGCCTTCACAGTCGATCATGAGGTTCTCGGGTTTGATATCCCGATGAACAATATTTCTTTCTTCAGCGTACTGGAGGCCTCTCGCAACATCCTGAATCAATGATATGGCACCGACGGGCAGAATTTTGTCTGTGTGCAGTAAGAGCTCTTCCATGCTCCCACCCGATAGATACTCCATTGAGATGAAGTATGTGTCGCCATCGTTCCCCACGTCATAGACTTCGACCACAGAGGGGTGTGCAAGACTGCCGGCTGCACGGGCCTCTTGAATGAATCGGTCCAGATGTTTCTGATTCCTCGTCAGTTTTGGAGAGAGGATCTTAATAGCGACCTGCCTCTGCAGGCTGAGCTGTGTGGCCCGATACACGGTGCCCATCCCACCGCGTCCGAGGCGTTCTTC